>CAYOYS010000058.1:0-6742 GCA_964408255.1 uncultured Christensenellaceae bacterium
AAGCTTTGATTCAAGCAGTATGAAGCTTTTATTTGCGTAATAAAGCTTTGATTTGCGCCATTAAGCTTTGATTTGCGCAGTATGAAACTTTTATTTGCGTTATTATGCTTTGATTCAAGCATGATGAAACTTTGATTTGCGTAATAAAGCTTTTATTCGCGCAGTATGAAATAGGACGCCGACAAAAAGTATTATTAGTGCAAATTATACACGCTCTTTTAGCGCGTATCTGCCCAAATCCTTCAACTTTTGTGTTCATATTATTTGTTTTTGTATTTTGCTCGCAAAAATTATCGAATCTATCTGTGTTCCTTATCGAATCTATCTGTGTTCCTTGATGCCTGCCGCCTTTATAATTGCCTTGGTCAAAGCAACCGTGCTAAACCGTGATTCGCGGAAGCTTTCCGTGCGACGCCCGCTTTCGGACAATAGGTGCGCTTCGCGCATTAAGAGCGCTTTTTCCACATCCTCTTTCCATTCTAAAAAACTGCTCGTCAAGACCGCTCTACCCTCGCGAATATCGAGGATTCCGTCCACGGATATAAAGAAGCGTTCCGAGCCGTCCGGAAAGACTATCTTACATTCACCCTCTGCCAAATAACATACAGACGGCAAAAAATCTGCAAGCATCTCCACCTTACCGTCGTGCAAATTGACGGTCAAACCGAGGATTTCGCCTTTATACAGTGTCTTGTCCGGCGTCAATAGCTCGGTGTAGAATGTCTTCACCCGATATACCCCTTTATGTCCGTCAAATCGCCGATAAAGTAAAATTCGCTTTCGGGAATATCGTCCGTTTTGCCGTCGATTATGGCGTTGCAATTCTCCACTGTGCGATTGAGCGGCACATAGCGACCCTGCATGCCTGTATATACGCTTGCCACGTGGAACGGCTGACTGAAAAAGCGCTGCAACTTACGCGCACGATAGACAATCTGCTTGTCCTCGTCGTTCAACTCGTCCATGCCCAATATTGCGATTATATCTTGAAGCTCCTTGTATCGCTGCAATATCTCGACAACGCGTCTTGCGGTATCATAATGCTCCTGCCCGACAATATCCGCCTCCATAATACGACTGCTTGACTCAAGCGGGTCTACGGCGGGATAGATGCCTTGCTCCACGACCTTACGAGAGAGAACAGTTATTGCGTCCAAATGGGTAAAGAGCGTTGCGGGAGCGGGGTCGGTGATGTCGTCGGCGGGCACATATACCGCCTGTATGGAGGTAATGGAGCCGTATATCGTATTGGCAATCCGTTCTTCGAGCGCGCCTAATTCGTTGCTTAGAGTTGGCTGATAACCAACCGCCGACGGCATACGCCCGAGCAATGCGGAAATCTCGCTTCCCGCTTGAATATAGCGGAATATATTATCGATGAACAACAATACATCGTCATTGTCAACTTCGGAAAAGTATTCTGCCAAGGTAAGACCGGTAAAGGCTGCGCGCATTCTTGCGCCGGGAGATTCGTTCATCTGACCGAATACAAGCGCGGTATTAGCAAGTGTGCCGGACATCCCCATTTCCTCAATCATCTCAAAGCCCTCACGGCTTCTTTCGCCCACTCCCGTGAATACGGAACGACCGCCGTGCTTGCTCGCTATGTTGTTGATAAACTCGAGTATAAGCACCGTTTTGCCCACGCCCGCACCGCCGAATAAGCCGATTTTGCCGCCCTTGGCGTAGGGTGTAAGCAAATCGATTATCTTTATGCCCGTCTCGAATACCTCAGTCGAAGATGAATGTATGCTTAGCGGGGGCGCGTTGCGGTATATGCTCCATTTTTTGCCCCCAATCTCTCCCTTGTCGTCAATAGGTTTGCCAAGTGCGTTCATCACTCTGCCAAGAGTTTCTTTGCCCACGGGTACCTTAATCGTATCGCCCGTAGTCTTTACCTTCATACCTCGCGACAGACCCTCGGTCGGCTCTAATGAAATGCATCTAACCGTGCCGTCGTTATAGTGAGAGTGAACCTCTATCGGTATTCTTTCGTCCTCATTCTCCACATACAAAAGCTCGTTCTGCAACGGCAAATGCGAAGCAAACTGTACGTCGATTACCGAACCTATTATTTGAGTTATCCTGCCAACATATATCTTTCTCATAGCCTTCTGCCTTGTAGCGATGCCGCCGTATCCATAAGCTCCGTAGTTATGCCCTCCTGCCGCTTATGGTTGTATTGGAGCTTCAATTTTTCTATCATTTCTTCCCCGCTTGTCGTGGACTGCCGCATCGCAACCATTCGTTTATAGTTAATCGCAAGTACCGACGAGGCGATTGCAAAATATATCTCCGCCCAAATATATTGATTGAGCATATTAGCAATCTCTCGATATGGCGTCAAGACCGCGACATTGTCCGTGTTCTCCTCATAGCTTACGGGCAATATCCTTTTGATAGTCGACTTATGCTTAGCAAGCGTCTCGACCTCGGCATACGCGAGGTATACTTCGTCTATTTCACCCTTGTTATAACGTTCGATAAGGTCATTGGTTATCGCTCGCGCATCTTCCGGAATAGTTGTCTGCGTAAAATGAATATAGGCGTTGCTGACCGTTATGTTTTTTTTCTTAAAATATTCCTTGGTCACTTGTCCGATAGCGAATACTTTTACCGCGTTAACCGTCTGCATGCTCTTATACGCGGCGTCCAAAATCACATGGTTGAAGTCGCCGCACAGCCCTTTGTCGCTTGCGATTACTATATATGCCGCGCGGCCGTTATCCGTTCGCTTAAAATAGGGGTGCGTCGCGTGTTCGCTGCGCATAATCAGCTTGACTGCTCCCGCGACATTTTTGAGATACTTGCGCGAGCTTTCAAATATTTGCTGCGCTTTCGGCATCTTGGATGCTGCAATCATCTGCGTTGCCTTGGTTATTTTGACGGTTTCCTGAACGCCTTGTATGCGTCGCTTCAGCTCTTGACCTTTCATTTCTTCAAGCCTGCCTTGAACTCTTTGAATAGCTCGATAATTGTCTCCTCGTCCTCGTCACTCAACGCGGCAATATAGCTTATTTTTTCCATAAGTTTCTGCTTCTTATCGTGCAAACATCTTATAAAACCGTTAATACACGCCGACACCTCTTTAATCGGCGTACCAATCAATAAGTCTTTTTGCGTAAGTAAGAGGTTGACTACCATATCCTCCATCTCAACGGGGGAAAACTGCGGCTGCTTTAGGCTCTCGGTCAAAATAGCTCCCTTTTCCAAAATCGATTTGGTGCCGCTGTCAAGGTCTGCGCCGAACCGCGCAAAAAGCAGCATTTCGCGATAATGGGCGAGATTAAGCCTTACTTTGCCACTCACCTTCCTTACCGCCGCGCACTGCGCCGCGCCGCCGACACGCGATACGGACAACCCCACGTTGATTGCGGGGCGGATGCCCGAGTTGAAAAGCTCGCTTTCAAGATAAATCTGTCCGTCCGTTATGGATATGACATTGGTAGGAATGTATGCCGAAATATCACCTGCAAGCGTTTCGATTATCGGAAGCGCGGTAAGCGAGCCGCCCCCTTTCTCCTCATTAAGTTGCGCGCTCCGCTCAAGAAGCCGCGAATGGATATAAAATATATCGCCCGGGAATGCTTCGCGCCCCGAAGGGCGTTTTAACAGTAGCGAAATAGTTCGGTAAGCTACCGCATGCTTGCTCAAATCGTCGTAGACAATCAGCACATCACGGCCTTTGTACATGAACTCCTCCGCAATCGCCGTGCCGGTATAGGGCGCAAGGTACTGCAGCGGCGCGGGCTGACCCGCCGTCGCCGATACGATAATCGTGTTGTCCATAGCGCCATGTTCGTTAAGCGCTTTGATTATTTTGGTGACCGAGGATGCCTTTTGACCAATCGCGACATAGACACACACCACATTTTTATCCTTTTGGTTTATGATTGCGTCAAGCGCAATTGCGGTCTTACCCGTCTGTCTGTCTCCGATTATCAGTTCGCGCTGACCCTTGCCAATGGGAATCATGCTGTCAATTGCCACAATGCCCGTATATAGGGGGGACGACACTTTCGCCCTGTCCAATATCGCGGGTGCGGGTGCCTCGATATTGCGGTAGTGCGTGGTCTTTATCTCGGGCTTGTCGTCAAGCGGCGTACCCAAAGCGTCGATAACGCGACCAAGTAGTGCCTTTCCTGCCGGTACGCTCACAATCTTGCCCGTTGTGTACACCGTTTCGCCCGCGTAAACTTTGTTGGCGGAGCTCAACAGTATCGCGCCTACTTTCTTCGCTTCCAAATTAAGCGCAAGCGCGTATGTGCCTCCCGCGATGTAAACCATCTCACCGTTTTTAACATCAGTAAGCCCCTCAATTGTAACTACGCCGTCGTTACAAGACAAAATCCGCCCCGCCGACTGTATCGTGGTGCCTCGTTCAAAGCTTTTTATTTGCTCCCTTATATGTTCGGTAATAAAGCTTAATTCGTTTGACATGTTAAATCTTTATCCTTTCCTTTAGATTGTCGAGTAGATTGTCAAGCTGCGTCCGTATCGAGCCGTCATATACCTTTTCGCCGTCGAAAACGATAATACCGCCTATCAATCCTTCATTGATATGATAGGTCGCTCTTAATCTACCGTATTTGGAGGCAAAGCTTTTCTCGATTCTTGCCTTCTCCTCCCCACTAAGCGCCTCGCTTGTTGTAATCGTCAGCTTAATCATTCTCGCTCCATTCCTCAATGCAACGGTCTATAATCTTCGCGTTCTCTTCCTTGGAAACCTCCCGCTCCAATATCACGCCCGCTATTTCGACCGCCGCATCCGCCAACTCGTGACGCAGATTGTTAAAAGCGTTGATGCGCTCCTGTGCGCAGTCTTGCTCTGCCTTTTTCAACATCTCTTTTGCTTTTTTGGTGGCTTCGTTGACAACAGCCTCTCTTTTTGCCTCGATTTCCTTGTCGGCGTTCGACTTCTTAAGCTCCAAATCCGCGTTGATATTGTCAAGCTTGGTTTTGTAAGTGTTATATTTCTCCTCCGCTTCGGTCTTTAACCGCTCGTTCTCCTCGAGCTGCTTTCTAATCAGCTCTCGCCTGCCATTGATAAACTTCAGCACAGGCTTGTACAGCAAAAGGGTCAACCCCGCCATTAAAATAGCAAAATTCAGTAGGTGAAGCAATATTTTGATGCCGTCGAGTCCCAACGGAAGAGCGCTCGTTATGATGTTGTTCATTATCCTTGCTCCCTTTGCTTAAAGCACGTTAATGACTATCAGTATGGAAATAAACAAAGCGTAAATAATAGCGGTTTCGATGAAAACCATACCGAGAATCAAATTCGTTCTTATTTTGCCTTCCGCCTCGGGCTGACGGGCGATTCCCTCCAGCGCCTTAGCTATCGCAATAGCCATTGCGATAGCGCCGCCCGCCGCCGCTATGCCTATTGCCAAAGCGGCCGCGAGAGCATACACACCCTTTAATTCGATTGCCGCAGCGATTATTAAGCCATTCATATTGCCCTCCTTAGTCCGGTGACCTACATGACATTTATACTGCCGTAGTATCCGCCGTCTTTGCTATTTTTTTTATTTTTTTATTTTTTTGCTTGCGCTCGGTCGCCTCGCCATAAAACATCGAGGTGATAGTTGCCAATATATAAGTCTGCATTAAGGCATGGAATACCGTAAATAATAATCCGACTATAACGGGCAACACAAATGATAACGCAATATATTCGTATACTAACTCAGTCACCAAAAGCCCGCTTAGCATACTTCCGAACAAACGGAAAGTCATCGATAAGGGCAAGGAAAAATCCTTGGCGACCGACAACGCGCCCTTTAGGCTGTTGACGCGCACACTTCCGAATAAGATATATCCGAACGAACATAACGCGATAGCGATACACGCGTTAACATCCACAAGAATTGCGCGAAGTCCCACAAGCTCAATCATCGTACCAAAAAACACGAACATTCCCGCACTGAAGTTATATGGTCCGACATACTGTGGGCGGTGCGGACTGTTTTGCTTGGCGATATCGGCAAAAAAGCTAATTATCCATTCGATAGCCGCTTGGAATTTCGTCGGCACAATCTTAAAACGCGGGATAACGAATACCCTTAAGAGCAACGCTACCGACAATAAAAAAACGGTAACGATAAGCGCCGAAAAAAAACTTGGGTTAACATTCAAACCCAAAAAATTTACATCGTCAGGCAGCACCGCCTGTTTCATCGCCTCGCCGAGTGTACTCGCTCCGGCAATCACAAAATTAAACATACCGCGTTCCTAAACTTTATTTAATGACATTATAGCACTATTAATTTTTAATTGCAACGGCTTAATACCGCGCCCGAGCGCACAAAGCATGTTTTTTTCTGCCCTTAAGACAGGAACATATGCTCGCGATACCCGCTAATATTCCTCCTTTCAAGGAAACATCTTGAAGTTCGTTTCTTTTCGGACTTTAACAAGCTACGAACATCGGCAAAAGCGTCTTTGTTGCCCACAATAGTTTTCAATCCTTAAAAGGCTATTATCAATTGCGCCCATAACTTATTATGCGCCTTTTTCGACATATCGTTATTGTGTTTGATTTTGTACGTTTAATTCTTTCGCAATCATAATACGCTATGCAATTGTCAGAATAAATGCGGCACATTATCTCGATATTTATTTCATCGAAAATCGGGCGTATCCTTTTGAGCATTCCGATATCGACAAAATAAACATTGAATGTTATAATATGCAAAAGAGGTAATATTATGGATAATATGGATACCGTTAATCGGAAAGA
>CAYOYS010000058.1:6842-9229 GCA_964408255.1 uncultured Christensenellaceae bacterium
CTTTTCGCGTTCATGTGGTTTTTTCTATCCACTATGTCCACTAGTCAATACGACCTTGACGGCTACGGTTGGATGTTCTTTTTGACTGTTCCTTTAATCGGCGCAATCATATTCAATCTTATCCGCACAAAACCCAATCTCAAAGAGGTGTTAGCGTTCGGCAAAATCAAGCGTTCTACCCTCTCCGTGCTGCTGCTTACCATACCCATGTGCTTAGGCGGACTACTCTATCCGACAAGGCATGCCGTTGCGGCGCTCGTTACCGCGGCGCTTTTCATTATACTTGCGTTCGCGTTCGTATACTATATGGCGCTATCCAAAACGGTCATTCGCGATAAGGAAGCGGTAATACATTATATTATCAAGCTGATGTTCGCGTTAGGCTTGATTATCGTAGCGGAGGTTATCGTCGAAAGCTTTAGAACGGGCAGCTATCAGGCGTTCGTCACAATGGTGACCTCGGAGCGAATCAACCTCGGTTGGGCGTCGGCAAACCCGCTCGCCGCGGGGATAATCCTTTCCGCGCCCGCCGATTTTTATTATATGCTTAAGAAAAAGCGTTTTGCCTTTCTGCTTCTTGCGCTCACCGCATTGAAATATTTTTGTATAATAATTACCGGCTCGAGAGGCTCGCTGTTGCTGCTTACCGCGGCAATACCCGTTATGGCGGCGTATGTGTTAATCAAAACCGAGAACAGAACGCAACTTCTTGTAACGGGCGCCGTGATACTTGCCGCCGTCGGCGCTGTTGCGGGAATCTTCTTTGACGAAATAAAGACGCTTCTGTCCGTCTTTATCAAACAAGGTCTTTCCGCGCCCGGAAGATTGATTCACTATAAAACAGGTTGGGATTTGTTCGTAAATTATCCGATTTTTGGGGCGGGTTGGGATTACGGCATCGGAGATAGGCACGTTGCTTTTTCGCCCTATCTTTTTCATTCGACCGCGGTGCAAATTATCGCCTGCTCGGGAATTGTTGGAGTAATTTTTTATTCATATTTTTACTTTGCGCGATACTCTACTTTTCTCAAACGGCGCACGGCGGAGACGCTCGCATTGCTTTCGGGAATGTTGATTTTCGAGGGCTATGGCATGGTTGACCCCGTGTTTTTTATCCCTCCAATTTATTTTATTATGCTTATGACTGTTTCCTTTGCCGCGGAGCAAGCTATGCCCGACGACTACGGCAGACCGCTCTTATTCCAAAAGCTCCTCAAAAAAAGGGCATTAAACATGCCCCAATAATAGCCGCGCCCTAAACGACGCTCTAATGTCTAACCAACGCACAATCTCATTCGGCGTAACCGCGAATATGGTGAAGTTCAAACGAACAAGCACCCTGTTGTCAATCCTAACGCCCATGTGCCTTGTTCACATTACTTTAAGGAAGTAGTGACTAAATACTCATGCTGAATTCGGTTGTTTGTCAATTTTCATCTCAAAAAATCTATCGCTCTAATTCAATATATTTGTTCATTATTTTCTTAATTTGCCTTTCATTATTTCGTACGATTTTATACCTTTTTGAACATCCGGTTTTAATATAAAATGTCGAAACAAAAAGTTTCCTTTAATTAAATCGTCCCCGTAAAAGCGTATATCTTTTTTGCGTTTGCGCTCGGATATTTCTATGTCAAGTCCTATTGCCGCTTTGATATTACATGGAATACTGTTGCCGCTGTCTGCATAGATTTTGGATTTGCCGTTCATGGTGAATCCTGCTTTTTTCATCAACGCCCCCATTTTGCCCGGCATATATTCAAGCTTTCCAACACTATTAACATAGATTACAGGAATGCCGAACGCATCGGCATATGTGTTGCAGAGATAATCATTCATTCTGCTCTCCTTTGCGTCCTTTTTGGGGTCTGCGGGGCTTCCGTGAGGGAAAGCAATCAATCCGATTGCTTTATCCTTGATGTTTTCATAAAAATGCTTGCGCCTAGCATCGTAACAAATCGCAACGGCTACATTCCCGAATGGCATTGCAATGATATTATCAAACCAGCCTCGCTTAAACACAGCCGACTCGCCTTCGCATTTTGTAATTATGCCGTACACCTTGTTTTCACCGGCAATCATATAACGATTAAAATAATCTTTGTTTTCATAATCAATATATCCAACGCCTATATATGTATGGTATTTTGCCGCCATGCTCATCGCCCAACAAGAAGTATATTTACTGCAATCATCGGCATATATCCATGCCGCTTGACTTGCCATATAACTGCATAGCGCCAATTCGGGCAGCAATACCAAATCGGGCGACGGTAACGTGGAAATAAGCGATTCAATATATTGTTTACGCTCGGCAAGCTCTTTTATATCGTTGTTCAATTCTAATGCAAATATTCTCATAATATTTACCTCCATACCTCGGCTAA
>CAYOYS010000059.1:0-3984 GCA_964408255.1 uncultured Christensenellaceae bacterium
TTTTTGTTCTCATCGTACTTTTTCCAAAGCTCGATTACCTCGTCTTTAGAAAATACATATCTTGTATTGCAAAAATGACAGACTATCTCGATGTTGCCGCGTTCCATTAAAATGTTCACGCACTCTCCTCTGCCGAGCCCGATTACTATCCCTTCCATAAAGGCGCGGGAGCATTTGCAACGGTATTCGATGCCCTCGGGCGGAAAACATTCTATCTCAAAATGACCGAAGTATTCCCTTATAAGCCCTTCGGGACCTAGTTTTGCAAGTAGCTTGTCGATGTCGGCAAAGTTGCTTACAATGTCCTCTAGCACCGTCAAGATATAATCGGGGCAGTCCGGCATCGGCTGTACTATTATACCCCCTGCGGAAAGGCATCTGCCCTCGTCGTCTGTCACAACACTTAGAGCAAGCGCGGTGTGAATACCCTCGCTTTTTGTAAAATACCACGCAAAATCCGCATCGATACTGCCGTTGACTATCTCGGAACGACCGGTGTACGCTTCCTTTAAGCCCAAATCCTTAATTACGGTTATCTCTCCGCCCTCGATTGCTTTTTTTGTGTTTTGCCGCCCCGACTCAAGCGGGGGCAACGAAAACTCGGGATTGAGCGCGTATCCACGCACCTTACCGCCTTTGTCCGCCGCTACGACTATGCCGCCGAGCCCGCCCGTGCATTTGATGTTGATTGACAGCTTTTCGCTCTCTCCCTTAAGCTCGTGGCTCATGAAAGCGGCGACTGTCAAGGTCTTGCCGAGCGCCGCCGCCGCAACAGGCGATAGCGAATGTAGTTCGATTGCCGAATTGATTGTGTCCGTCATATTTAATGCGGCGACTTTGACAAGCCCGCCGAATACCAATGCTTTTACTATTCTATCCATATTCCGTCCCATTGTTGCTTCATTACGCATGTTTTACGGCGAAAACAACCCGTTTGCTCTTTGCGCTCACCGCCTTGAAAGTCTCTCCGTCAACTATCTCTATAATGCTAAGCCCCGCATCCCGCAACGCGCGCCTTAGCTCGGGTACGCCGTGAATGTATAGACGATGCCTTTCGTCACAGCGTTCGTATACCGCGCCGCGCTTGACAAAAAAGGCAATGTCAAAATTTATCGCGCGGTTGCTCTTAGTAAGCGCGCCGCGCCAAATATAAGTCAAGTCTTTTCCGTCGTAAAAAAAGGTGTTGTCCGCAAGTATTTTGGTAAGCTTATAGCGGCTACTAACGTCGAACACGAATACCCCTGTCGGGGACAACGCGCGCTTAACTCGTAAAAACAGCTTCAAGGCTCTATTATACGTAAGGTAGTTGACGCCGTCGCATACCGCGGTAATCAAATCAAGCTTGCTAAGGTACGCGAACTCCTCCGCCCTCTCGCGGCAAAATATGATTTTTTCGCCTTGCGCCGCCGCGTTATTCATCGCAACATTAAGCATTTCGGAAGAGATATCCGAGCCTTTCATCGCAAATCCTGCCTTTGATAGCGCAATCGTAATCCGACCGCTACCGCAGAACAAATCGAGTCCGCGGCCACTTACCGCATGTTGCAAGACAAAGGCGACATACCTATCGTACGGAAAGTCGTCCATAAGCCCGTCGTAAAACTCGGCAAGCAAAGAATAACTCGTCATTTCTTGGTATTTTTGGCGGCGCTTTTCTTTTTTGCGGCGGCTTTTAGCGCCGCGGCTTTTGCCGCTTCCTTATAAGGATTGATTTTCTTTGCATTTTTCGAGGCAGATGTCTTCTTTTTGGCTTTGCCGCCTATTGCGCCCTTTGCCATAGACGCGAATTGCGGAACGATAAATGCATCGAACGCGTACTGCCCGTATCCCGTCCACATACAGCCAATGAACATGAACCCAACGCTCAACATAAGCAACCCGATTATTATCGAAAAAGCATTTCCGATAAGCGCGAGCAAAATTATGCCCGCCGAAAATGCCGTAATGAATAAAGTAGTAGGTAACAGCGTCAACATCAATATCAACGCGTTCTTTAGCGATTCGAGATAATTGAACCGATAACACGCGAAAGTAGGCAAAAGGAATACGAGGACGGAGACGGCAAGCGCGCCCACAAGAAGCAACACTACGAATAATATCCACCCAAGCGCGGTGCCCGTGCCGAGCGCGACCGCCTCAAAATGCCAAAGCATACCGTACATTATACCGACTGCTAGCGCGGCGACTGCAACACCTGTGATAAGGAAAGGACGCCACAGATATTTTATACCTCTAAAAAACGCCTTATGAACCTTAACTTTCTCCCCCCACATAAAGCCTCTCGATATATGGAATATCCCTGAGAGTCCAACGAAAGCAAGAATAATTGCGGGAATTGAAAGCGGAAAAACAAATGTGCGATAATAGACGAATTTTTGCTGAAGCGCCGCGCTTAAATCGTCTACCGTTCCAGGATAGCCCACGCCGATATTTGCGATGAAGCTCTTTCCGCCCGTCACAAGTTTTTCAAGAAGACCGGGCAGTACAAACATTATGAATAGTATGGGCAAGGCAAATATCGCACTATAAATTATATTTGCTTTGAACGAGTCCGAAAGCTTGTCCGTAAAGGTGCGGAAAAAGTACGAAATCCGTCCCCCTGTCTCGATAGGCGGAACCGTTCTTTCGTCCTGTTTGACAGAAAGTTTTAATATAAGCGATGCTTTACTCATTGCGCGCTCCTTGAATGTAGTTATCATATTGTACAATAACCGCGATAAAATATCAATTGATTAAGGAAGCAATAAATAAATACATTGAATTAAAAAAGCATGTTCAACACGGACGCGGAACCGCATTCAGCACGAGTATTTGTTCATTGTTTCCTCAAATAACAAATATCAGTTATTCGAATAGCCGAGGCGGTTTTTTTGCCTCGAATTTCTTTGACAAAATTTCCGATATATGGTAGTATGCTAATTGCGATATTTTGCGCAAAAGTATTATCTAAGGCATATTATTAAAGCGGGAGAGAGTATGAGAAAATACAACATAGCGATAGTCGGCGCGACCGGCATGGTAGGAAGCATGTTTTTGAAAGTTCTTGAGGAGCGCAAGCTGCCCGTAGAAAATTATTATTTGTTCGCCTCCGCAAGAAGTGCGGGCAAGCAGATAAATTTTATGGGCAAAACACATACGGTAATCGAGCTTACGCCCGAGAATATAAAAAATACAAAAGTCGATATCGCGCTCTTTTCTGCAGGCGGCGGCACTAGCAAGACCTTTGCCCCGCTCTTCGTTACGGCGGGCGCAATAGTGGTTGACAACAGCAGTCAATGGCGAATGTCGCCCGATGTTCCGCTTGTCGTACCCGAGGTCAATCCCGAGGATATCTTGTGGCATAAAGGCATAATCTCCAATCCCAACTGCTCGACAATACAAGCGGTGGTCGCCCTTAAGCCTCTCGACATGCGCTACGGTATTAAGCGTGTCGTATTCAGCACCTATCAAGCGGTCTCGGGCGCGGGTATTCAGGGCTACAACGATTTGCAAGAGGGCATCAACGGCGTTCCGCCCAAAAAGTTCTCCTACCCTATCTTCGGCAACGTCATACCCCACATCGATGTTTTTCTCGACAATGGATACACCAAGGAAGAAGAAAAGATGATTGTCGAGACGAGAAAAATTCTAAAAAGACCCGACCTCAAAGTTACTGCAACAACGGTACGTGTGCCCGTTTTTCACGGTCACAGCGAATCTATAAATATCGAATTCAACAACCCTTGTACAGTCGAGGGCATTCGCGAAGTGCTTGCCGCTTTCCCCGGGATTGTCGTTATCGACGATACCGACAACCTCAAATACCCTATGCCGCTGTATGCGGCGGATTGCGACGAGGTATACATCGGCAGAATCAGGTTGGACGAGTCGGTGGAATACGGCTGCAATCTTTTTGTAGTCGCGGACAATATCCGAAAGGGCGCGGCGACCAACACCGTGCAGATTGCGGAACTTTTGATTGCAAAAGGCATCGTGCGCTAAAAG
>CAYOYS010000059.1:4084-6233 GCA_964408255.1 uncultured Christensenellaceae bacterium
GAAAGATAAAAGGATGTTGCTAACTGCGTTAAGGCGGTTAAATCCAACGCGACATCATTGTATGGGCTTATTATGACAATATTCAAAGGGAGCGCGACCGCGCTTATTACGCCCTTTACCCAATCGGGCAAAATCGACTATCAAGCGCTTTCGGGCTTGATAGAGTTTCAAATAGCCAACAAAACGGATGCACTTGTCGTTCTCGGAACTACGGGCGAGCCGTCTACTATGAGCGCGGCGGAGAAAAAAGCTGTTGCAGAGTTCGCAGTGTCGAGGGTAGCCGGACGGATTCCGGTGATACTCGGAAGCGGAGGCAATAACACCGCCGAAGTGGTTAAGACCGCGGTGCTTATGGAGGAGATTGGCGCATCTGCACTGCTTGTCGTCACGCCCTATTACAATAAATGCACTCAAAACGGACTCATCGAGCATTTTAAGGCGCTCTCCGAAAGGGTAAAAGTACCCATTATCGCGTATAATGTGCCGGGACGAACAGGCGTCAACTTGCTCCCGCAGACCATGGCAAAGCTTGCGACAATCGAGAACGTCGCGGGTATCAAGGAAGCATGCGGCAATATCGAGCAGATATCCGAGACCGCTATGCTGATACGCGGCAAAGCGCAGCTCTTTTCGGGCGATGATGCAATCCTTGTTCCGGTACTAAGCGTGGGCGGTGAGGGAGTTATCAGCGTTGCGAGCAACGTTATCCCCGCCGTAATGCATGATATGGTAGTTGACTACCTTGACGGAAACATTGCCAAAGCGCGCGATGCTCAACTCAAATATCTACCCTTTATTAAGGCGCTTTTCTCCGAGGTCAACCCCATTCCCGTCAAGATGGCGGCGTCATTTCTGGGGCTTTGCGGCCCTTACATGAGATTGCCGCTTACCGTTATGGAAGAAGCCAATGCGGCTAAACTTTCCGAAATAATGCATGGTTTAGGTTTACAGAGGTAGCAATGAAAGTATTTATTTGGGGAATCGGAGGTAAGATGGGGCATTTTCTGTATTTTGTCCTTTCAAACTCCAAAACAGATGAGATAACGGGCGGATTTGATTTGTTCGCCAAGCAAGAGGACTATGATGTTCCCGTGTTCTCCTCTATTGAGGATATAGACGCGGACGCGGATGTCATAATCGACTTTTCGCGCCCTGACGCGCTTGACGGGTTATTGGATTACGCTTTGCGCACAAAGACCAATTTAGTAATTGCTACCACGGGTCATACGCCTAAGCAGCTCGAACAAATTAAGGAAGCAAGCAAAAGCATTGCCATATTCCAATCAAGCAATATGTCGCTCGGGGTCAATCTTCTAATCAACCTCGCAAAGCAAGCGGCGCGATTTCTCGGCACCGCTTACGAAGTGGAGATAACCGAGCAGCACCACAACAACAAGATTGACGCGCCCTCGGGCACTGCTCTTTCCATTGCCAAGGGTATTAACGAAGAATACGACAACAAAATGGCTTTTTGCTTCGGTCGCCACTCACCTGACGAAAAGCGCGGCTCGAATGTAATCGGGATTCACGCGATACGCGGCGGAACAATAGTAGGCAAACACGATGTAATGTACATAGGAACGGACGAAGTAATTACCCTATCGCACCAAGCACAAAGCCGACAAGTATTCGCCTACGGCGGAATCCGCGCCGCGCGATTCGTTGCGGACAAGCATTCGGGACTTTACAATATGAACGATGTAATCGGCAAAGATTATTCGGTTACTAGCGTTAGCGGCATTACGGGTGTTACCCTAATTACCCTCTATAACATCACCGAACCCGAACTTATCCTACTACTTGACGCGCTCAGCGACAACAAGGTCAATATCGACATGGTCAGCAAAGTATTAAGTCGCGACGGCACTGCGGACATAAGTTTTACAATCGACGATGCTTTGAGCGGCGCCGCCCGCAAAGTGCTTTCGGGTAGTTCTTTCCCGTATTCGGTCGAAAGCGGACTCGGCAAGCTCTCGATTGAGGGCGCGGGCATGGAGCATCAAAGCGGCGTAACCGCACGAGTGCTTAAGATTCTATCCGCAATAGACGCAAAGATATGGGCAATAACCACTAGCGAGACCAAAATCGCATGCTGTGTGAACACCGATATTCTTAAGGACAGTATCGAACTGCTCAAGAACGATTTCGG
>CAYOYS010000059.1:6333-9155 GCA_964408255.1 uncultured Christensenellaceae bacterium
CGATATTCTTAAGGACAGTATCGAACTGCTCAAGAACGATTTCGGAGTAAAATAGAAAACATTTAATCAATGCAAAGATATGGGCGATAACTACTAGCGAGACCAAAATCGCATGCTGTGTGAACACCGATATTCTTAAGGACAGTATCGAACTGCTCAAGAACGATTTCGGAGTAAAATAGAAAACATTTAATCAATGCAAAGATATGGGCGATAACTACTAGCGAGACCAAAATCGCATGCTGTGTGAACACCGATATTCTTAAGGACAGTATCGAACTGCTCAAGAACGATTTCGGAGTAAAATAGGAGGGCACAATGGATAAATGGGACAATCGGTTTATGGAGCTTGCGCAAACGGTCGCGGGCTGGTCCTCCTGCTTTAAGCAAAACAGACAAGTAGGCGCGGTGATTGTGCGAGACAAGCGTATCCTAACTACGGGCTATAACGGCGCAAGCGCGGGGATACTCAGTTGCAAAGAGCGCGGCGAATGTCTAAGGGACAAGCTCGGCATCAAGTCGGGTACTTGTCAAGAGACTTGCTACGCCGTGCATGCCGAACAAAACGCGATTATCCAAGCGGCAAAAATCGGCATTTCGGTACAAGACGCAACGCTGTACTGCACACATCAACCCTGCGTCATCTGCGCCAAAATGATAATCAACGCGGGAATAAAAAAGGTTATTTACAAACACGGTTATCCCGACGAATTTTCGATAAAGATGTTTGACGAGGCGGGAATCGAAATTGTCAAATACGAATAGCCTTATAAAAAATCGGGAAGCAGAGCTTCCCGTTTTACATTCATTTTACCATTGAGGAACTGCCCATGCCGTCTTTACCTGACCGATGCCGAGTAAGGTTATGGGAGAGCGGAGACTTTTATTAAGACTGAACTTAATTCCGCACTGACCGGGCGATGCTTTAAAATTCGGATGGATTTTCCCTTTGTCCGCAACGCATACCTCGAGCGGACAAGAATAACTGCTTTCTAGATAAAAATATCCGTATGGCGAGTACCGAGGATAAACCTTATAAGTCTCACCATTAAACTTAAATGTTACATCAATAAAATTTTGCGTCGTTAAGTTTTCCATATTTAGTCCGAGTTCAAAATCGTAATTTCTAGCGCATACCATATGCAGACTTCCGTACGAAAGATTATACCCCGTCTGAGTAACTTCGCCGTTATACACGAATTCGGGAAGCGCTATTTCGGTGTTGACCGCAATCCCGATATTGTTGAGTATGAGGCTAGAATATGTTTGAATGTTGACGAGCCGCTGCATTATCTCGTCCGTATTGATGTTAATATCCGGCATTACCTCGCCGTAGGATATCGGTTGAAATCCGTTCATGACACGTCCTCCGCCTTAAAGGTCAGTTGAAATGCTAGTTCCAACCCTTCCTCGGGTAGGTTCTGACATTCTATCGTTATAAAATCTTCGGATATATCCGCGATTGAGAGCGCAGCGCGCCTTACTGCGTCTATATTTTCGACACTTGTCGGGTTGGGGACGCCAAGCATGATATTATAACCATTTGCGCCCTCCATAGCCACCGTTGCAAGATTATTATCCCACATATCGGGGGTCACCGTCGCATAACGATAAGAGACTGTATTACCCATAACAAGCCGCCTGTTGTAGTAGTCCATAATAATACTTCTTTTTTCGGTATCGAAAATAATTTGACCATCCGCAACAGGGATTCCGGCGATATCAGCGCTCGGACCGCGAAAAAAATTGATTGCTGACATAGACACCTCCTTTTTGATAAAAGTTTATACTATTCTTTGCGCCGAACGCGCTTAAACTGTCAAAAGGCTACCCACCCAACTTTTACTGTAAAAAAGCTATCCTCCCAAGTGCCATTACCCACGCCTTTTTTTTATCCGCACAAGTTTTGTCGCAAAATGTTTTTCGGTCATATCTTTGACAAGCATTATTGCTTAAGTGTATAATGCACGATATAAGGAGAAAATTATGAAAATGGTAATCAAAAAAAGCGATGTATTCAATATACCCAATGTGCTAACATATATTAGACTTCTCGCAGTACCCGCCTTCGCACTTACTTTTTTTCTAATAACTGCTGAGAATTTCATCAATATATATGTTGCGCTCGCGATATTTCTTTTTGCGTCGATTACTGACGTGGTAGACGGAAAAATCGCCCGTCGGTATAACATGATTTCGGACCTTGGCGGAGTGCTTGACCCTCTTGCTGATAAGTTGCTTCAAGTATCGGTCATAATCTGCTTGACAATACGCGGCAATCTCCATTGGATATTCCCCGTTCTTATCGGTGCAAAAGAGCTATATATGATAGTTGGCTCGATATTCCTTGCCAATAAGAACATTGTTGGCAAAGCTAATTTCTTCGGCAAAGCGGCGGCTTTTGTGTTCGCCGTTGCAATACTTATGAGCTTTTTCAACGGCGACGCGGGCATTATTGCCCATTACTTTGGCGACGCGGCAAGCAAAATATACGCGATTGTGATGTATTCGGTCTTTTCTATCGGTCTTCTTTTCAGCTATACTGCGGCGGTCGTATATACCGCAATGGTAATCAAACAGCTTGGCGGGGCAAAAAACTTAAAGACTGCCGAGAATGTAAGAATCGATTACAGCATAAACAAAAAAGACAAATAAACATTGCAAACTTAAATATCGATAAACAGTTCGGCGAATCGAAAAATGAATTCATCGATAATACTAATACGATAATATAAGACGGCAATATAAGACGGCGATATAAAACAATGATATAAGACAATGATATAAGACAGTGATATAAGACAGTGATATAAGACAGTGAT
>CAYOYS010000060.1:0-8876 GCA_964408255.1 uncultured Christensenellaceae bacterium
TGTTATGGTGTTTTGAATATAGAAATAACATATATTTTTATATGGGTTTTATACTTATATAAAGATATATAAAGAGGAGGACGGATAATTGCAATCGAAAATATTAGAGTTAATCGACCAAAAGAGAATGGTTGATGCGCGTGACGAGTTGTTGAATTTGAACGTTGTGGATATCGCCCGCTTCTTAGAGGAGTTGCACGGAGACACTTTGGTGTTCTTATTTAGAATACTCCCCAAAGACACGGGCGCAAAAGTCTTTTCTTACATGGATTCGGACATACAAAGACTGATTGTCGACGGCATATTGGACAATGAAATAAGGACTATTGTTAATAACTCTTTTTTGGACGATACAGTTGACTTTTTGGAAGAAATGCCCGCCAATGTGGTAAATAGAGTGCTTTCCAACACCGATGAAAAGACGCGCAAATTAATAAATGAATTTTTAAGCTACCCCGAAGATTCGGCGGGCAGCATTATGACCATCGAATACATCAGCCTAAAGGAAGAGATGTCGGCACGGCAAGCGCTAAAGTATATCAAAGAGAACGGCACGGACAAAGAGACCATAAATAACTGCTATGTATTAGACGAATATAGAACCTTGGAAGGTGTGGTAACTATCCGAAAACTGATTTTAAGCGATGAAGACGCCCTAATTAAAGATATTATGGATAGCGAAGTAATCTCGGTCAACACCTTTGATGACCAAGAAGAGGTTGCCTCCCGATTCAAAGAATATGACCTTTTGGCAATGCCCGTTGTGGACAAAGAACAAAAATTGGTAGGCATCGTGACCATTGACGATATTATCGACGTCATAGATATAGAACACACCGAAGATATCCAAAAAATGGCAGCGATGATGCCCTCAGACGAACCGTATCTAAAAACTAAGACGATTACGCTTGCCAAAAACAGAATATGGTGGCTCTTGTTTTTGATGATATCGGCAACTTTGAGCGGAATGATAATCAGAAGATATGACGCAATTTTAAGCTCACATATAATTTTGGCGTCCTTTATCCCCGTTATGATGGATACCGGCGGCAATTCGGGCTCGCAATCCTCAACATTGATAATACGGAGTATGGCGTTAGGCGAAATTAAAACATCGGATTTTTTCAAAATCATATGGAAGGAAGCAAGAGTCAGTATATTAGTAGGCACTATTCTATCCGCTGTTAACTTTTTGCGAGTTTACTTTATTGAGAAAACCGACATAGCAGTAGCAAGTGTAGTAAGCCTTACTTTAATGGCTACCGTCGTATTATCAAAAATCATAGGCGGAACCTTACCCATGATAGCAAAAATGTTCAAGGTTGACCCCGCAGTAATGGCGGGACCGTTAATAACCACTATTGTAGACGTCATGGCATTGGCGATTTATTTTGGACTTGCGTCTTTGATTTTGGGTGTTCTTTAATCCAAATGCTCCCTCACAAATCATAAATTATAAAAAAACGCTATACTCTTTTGCAAATCATAAATTATAAAAAATACTATGCTCTTTTGCGAGTTATAGATTATAAAATCTAACAATATAATATGTAAATTCTTCAAGTTCAAACTTAAAAAGCTCTAGTATTGCACCATTGTCGAAAAAGGGGGATATTCGCTTATTGTAATATCAAGTAGCGGTAGTTATAGGCGGTATTCTACGGATTTTAATGTAAGTCCCTTTGCCTCAAGGGTCTTGCCGGCAAGCGTCCTATCTCCCTTATCAAGCGCCGCTTTTACATCCTCGGGGCTAAGTTTACCCATGCCTACATAAAGAAGAGTGCCCGCAATAATTCTCACCATATTGTATAAAAATCCGTCGCCGCGAACTTCAATCCATATTTCGTCCTCTTTTTCCGCTATCGCAAGAGAGTAAATCGTGCGAACCGTATCTTTAACATAACCGCCCGATGCCTGAAAACACTTGAAGTCGCGCTTTCCGACAATGAGTTCGGCGGCGCGGCGCATTTTGTCAAGCTCTAATTCGTAGGGAATATGGCAGTAGGTCGGCTCTCTCAGCGGACTTTTATGCGCGGCTTTGTACATTTTGTAGATATATGTCTTTGCCACCGCGTCAAAGCGCGCGTTAAAATCGTCTGCTACTATCCTTGCATGCTTTACCGAGATATCGGACGGTAAAAGGGCATTGACGGCAAAAGGCAGCTTGTCTATGGGGATTCGCGTGTCTATATCAAAGTGCGCGGCATGACCAAGAGCGTGGACTCCGCTGTCCGTTCTACCGCTGCCGTGAACGGCAATGCGCCTCCCCGCAAGACGGGAAAGAGCATCCGATAGCACTTTTTGCACACTGATGCCATTGGACTGCCTTTGCCATCCGCAATACGCGGTGCCTAGGTATTCAACGGTAATCAAAACTCTCATGAAAAAAGCCCCACGATAACCGAATCCAAATTGAAAAGATATTTGTCCAAAAGCAAGAGAGCCGCGAAAGACAAGAATATAATTGACGCTACAAAATCTCCCCAACCGAACTTGAGCAGCTTATACCGCGTTCTATCGGGGGTTGCATTGTAACAGCGCGCGTCAAGCGCAAGCGCAAGTTCGTCCGCGCGACGGAACGCCCCTACAAAAAGCGGTATCAGCACAGGAATAAGCGCTTTGGCGCGGCGGAACACGTTGCCGGTGTCAAAATCTGCGCCGCGCGCCTTTTGCGCCATTACGATTTTATCCGTTTCTTCCATCAGCGCGGGTATCATTCTAAGCGCGATACTCATGATTATCGCAACATCGTGAACGGGGAATTTTATAATTTTAAGCGGACTCATCAGACTTTCCAAGCCGTCAGTCAGCTCCATAGGTGTCGTAGTAAAGGTGAGAATCGCGGGACCTACCACAAGCAAAATTAGTCTTAGCGCCATTCTCGCTGCGAAAATTAATCCGTCCGAATATATTCTTAACTTCCACCAACTCCAAAGTAATTTTTCGCCGTTATAGAACAGCACGTTGATAACGGACACAAAAATTACGAGAAACAATACCGCTTTTATGCTTTTCAGCAAGGTTTTCAAAGGGATTTTTGCAACGGCGGCAATAAACAACACAAAGAGCGCACACAAGGCGTATCCCGCAAAATTATATACCATAAAAAGCACGGTTATATAGACCGCCACAAAGAGAAGCTTCGCCCGAGCGTCCAACTTATGCACGGGGGAGTCTGTCGGATAGTATTGACCAAAGGATATATCCCTAAGCATTCCTTTCTCCTTTTAGCCGTACTATCTCTGCCGCTAATGCCTCGGGTGTAACGGCAGAGCCGATTGAAAGACCTCTTAAGCGCAACGCCTTGGCAAGCTTCGCGGCTATCGGTATATCTAATCCTATCGTGCTAAGTTCCTCACTTTTTTCAAAAAGCTCGGCGGGTGGCAAACAGTATAACACCCTACCGTTCTCGAACACCGCGACTTTTGTCGCGTAGCGCGCAACATTGTCCATATCATGCGAGACCATAATTATTGTCGGCGAAACGGTTTTTTTAAGCCGCATAATAAGCTTCATTATCTCGTTCTTGCCCCTTGGGTCGAGTCCGGCTATCGGCTCGTCGAGAACAAGCACTTTTGGCTCCATTGCGATAACTCCCGCTATCGCGACTCGCCGCTTCTGTCCGCCCGACAGTTCAAAAGGCGACCGTTCGCTAACCTCGTTATAGTCGAGCCCGACAAGCTCTATCGCGCGGCGAACCCTACGCTCGATTTCTTCGGGCGCAAGCCGCATATTGCGCGGTCCGAACCCCACATCTTTTGCGACTGTCTCGTCAAAAAGCTGATATTCGGGGTATTGGAACACCATTCCTACCTCGCTTCTAAGCCGCTTCAAGTCGGGGCGCTTGGCGTTAAGGTCGATGTCCAACACCTTGATTTTGCCGTTTTTTAATCGGATAAGCCCGTTAAGATGCTGTATGAATGTGCTTTTGCCGCTGCCGGTATGCCCAATAATAGCAAAAAATTCCCCCTCCTCGATATTTATCGAAACGTTGTTCAACGCCCGCTTCTCGTAAGGCGATTTTTCCATATATGTGAACGAAAGCTCCCTTACATCAATCGACATAACGCCTCAGTAAACTCCTCCTCCGTCCCGACCTCGGGCAACTCTATACCCTGCTGACGCAGTAGATACACAATATAATTAATTACGGGCAACTCGAGCATGCAGTCCTTGGCGAAGTCGTATCGGGCGAACAACGCTTCGGGCTTCCCGTCAAATACAAGTCGTCCTTCTTTCATAACAAGTACTCGGGATGCTCCGACGCACTCCTCCATATGATGCGTGATATGGAGTACGGTTATATTTTCCTCACGGTTAAGCCTTTTGATTACTTCCATGACCTCTACGCGCCCTTTGGGGTCGAGCATCGCGGTAGATTCGTCAAGCACAAGGATTTTTGGTCTCATGGCAAGCACGGCGGCAATCGCTATACGCTGTTTTTGTCCGCCCGAAAGCTTGAACGGGGTGTGGCGGCGCAACTCGAGCATTCCAACGGCGTTGAGCGCCCATTCTACGCGCTCGGCAATCTCCTCGCGCTTGATTCCGAGGTTCTCGGGGCCGAACGCGATGTCGTCCTCGATTATGCTCGCAATCATTTGATTATCGGGATTTTGAAATACCATTCCGACTTTGGAACGTATTTTAAAAATGTCCTCAGGATTTTCGGTAACGGTATCCGCGCCGTAAATCAGCACATTGCCCTTAGTGGGCAGAATGAGTCCGTTGAGCAGCTTCGCAAGCGTACTTTTGCCGCTGCCGTTCGCGCCGCACAGCACGACGAACTGACCCTCCTCGATATCAAGCGTGATATCGTCGAGCGCAAGCACTCCCTTTTCGGAGTCGATTGGATATTCGTAATAGACATTCTTTATTTCTATTGCCCGCATAGCCTAAATTATAGCATATACCCTAAGCGTTTCCAACTAATTAGATAAAAAACATTCCTTCGCGTTTTGACTGTAACTCGGCGCGCAAATAAATATCGCAGCAGCCTCTTATACGCAATTGCGAAGCGTATTCTTCTTTAAGACGCTTGAATATTCCTTGCT
Source organism: uncultured Christensenellaceae bacterium (assembly GCA_964408255.1). Taxonomy (GTDB): domain Bacteria; phylum Bacillota; class Clostridia; order Christensenellales; family CAG-1252; genus SACC01. Next base: position 5,052 of record CAYOYS010000060.1, read on the forward strand.
ACTAAGTACTCGACACGGTATTTTTTGCATAACGCGTCTGTTCGCTAAGTGTGGAGCACAAATGCGGAAAGCAGCGTTTGTTCCCTTGTCGTATATATATACGCTCTTTTTCCGCAATAATACGAAAAACGCCGCATGCGTTATGCAGTCGGCGCTTTTCTTATAGTATTCGAAATATCTACAATATTCCGATTCGATTATTATGTTTTGTGCGCGGTCAACATATTATTTGCCCGCGAGCTTCTTATATGTCTCGTATCTTGCTTTCGCTTGAGCCTCGTTAATCTCAAAAAGCTCCTCCGCCTTGGGGTTGAGCAGCCTTAAGGAAGCGTAACGGTTCTCGCTCAAAAGGAATCCGCGGTAATCGCCCTGCGGCTCTTTGCTGTCGAGCTTGAACGGGTTTTCTCCCTTTTCTGCAAGTGTAGGATTGTATCTATAAAGCTGCCAATACCCACACTCAACGGCTTTTTTCTCTACAAGCTGAGAGTTGCCCATATCCTTGATGCCTTGGTTAATGCAAGGCGCGTACGCGATGATTAAAGAGGGGCCTTCGTAAGCCTCCGCCTCAATAATCGCGTCCAAGAACTGCTTATGGCTTGCGCCCATTGCAACTTGCGCGACATAGACATAGCCGTAACTCATTGCCATCATTCCGAGGTCTTTCTTTTTGGTGGTCTTGCCCGATGCCGCGAACTTCGCAATCGAGGCAGTGGGAGTTGCCTTGGAGGACTGACCGCCCGTATTGCTATAAAGCTCGGTATCAAGCACCAATATATTGACGTTCTCGTTCATCGCAAGCACATGGTCCAAGCCGCCGTAGCCGATATCGTACGCCCAACCGTCGCCGCCTATTATCCAAATCGATTTTTTAATCAGACAATCCGCATTGAGTCCGATAGAGTCAAGCGCGTCCTTTGCCGCGTCCGAAGCGTTCTCAAGGGCTAAGGGAAGCATCGCTTTGATGCTAGAAGTAAGCGCTTTTGTCTCATCCGCATCGTTTTTGCTCTCTATCCATTTCTTGAACAGTTGCTCAAGCTCCGCAGATATACCCGCCTCGATTGCCGCTTGCATATCCTGCTCAAGCTTATCTCTGCGCTGAGCATACGCAAGGTTCATACCGTAACCGTATTCGGCATTGTCCTCGAACAGGCTGTTCGCCCAAGCGGGGCCGCAGCCCTTGTCGTTCTTAGTGTATGGACAAGTGGGAGCGGAGCCGCCATAAATCGAGCTGCAGCCTGTTGCGTTTGCAATCACCATCCTGTCTCCGAACATCTGAGTAATCACCTTGATATACGGTGTCTCGCCGCAACCTGCGCAAGCTCCCGAGAACTCAAACAACGGTCTGTTGAACTGACTGCCGATAGGGGTCTTGCGGTTGACGGGAGCGTCACATTCCTTAAGCGCGGCGGCAAAATCCCAATTCGCCTTTTCTTTCGCCTCCATTTCGGCAAAAGGCTTCATAATAAGTGCCTTATTCTTCGCGGGGCATTGGTTGACGCAGACCTTACAGCCCATGCAGTCAAGCGGACTTACCTGTATCCTATATCGGTATCCCTTAGCGGCATTCGCGGGCTTGGTATAAAAACCCTCGGGACTACCCGCAAGGTCTTCTTCCTTAGCTAGCACAGGACGAATTGTCGCATGCGGACATACGAACGCGCATTGGTTGCACTGTATGCAGTTCTCGGGTATCCATTCGGGAACGAACGGCGCTACCCCGCGTTTTTCGAATTGTGTAGTGCCGGTCGGAACCATGCCGTCCGGATTGAATGCCGAAACAGGCAGTTCGTCGCCTTTAAGCCCCAAGATAGGATTGACCACATTCCTAAAATACTCGTTGTCGGCAATCGCCAAAGCGGGAGCGCCCTCTTTGGTCGTCGCCCAGCTATCCGGATATTTGACCTCAATAAGGTTGGAGATTGCATTATCCACGCAAGCGTAGTTCATATTGACAACCGCTTCTCCCTTTTTGCCATAGGTCTTGTATATCGCCGTCTTCATATACTTTTCGGCGTCCTCGTAAGGAATAATTTCCGAAAGCTTGAAGAATGCCGCTTGCATCACTGTATTGACACCCTTGTTGGTGCCAAGCTCCTCTACAACTTTAAGACCGTTGAGCGTGTAGAATTTTATCTTCTTTTTGGCAATGATATTCTTCATCGCGGCAGGAAGTTGAGCATCCATCTCTTCGGGCGACCATATGCTGTTGAGAAGGAACGTTCCCCCTCTTTTGATGCTCGAAAGCATATCGTACCTTAGCACATACGATTGGTTATGACACGCGACGAAGTCCGCATGGTCGATTAAGTACGCGCTTTGTATCGGGGTATCGCCGAATCTTAGATGCGACACGGTGATACCGCCCGACTTCTTGCTGTCGTAGAAAAAATAGCCCTGAACATATTTATTCGTATGGTCGCCGATAATCTTGATGCTGTTCTTGTTGGCGCCGACAGTGCCGTCCGAGCCAAGACCGTAAAACACACAACTTCTAGCGCCCTTAGGAGCGGCGTCGACGTTGTCAATAAGCGGAAGCGACTTGTGAGTCAAGTCGTCCTCGATGCCTACCGTAAAATGGTTCGTGCCGCCCTCTTTCATGTTTTCGTAAACCGCGTAGACCATTGTCGGAGTGAACTCCTTAGAGCCTAAGCCGTATCTGCCGCAATTGACCTTGATACCGGTAACGCCCGCTTCCGCAAGCGCCGCAACGACATCGAGATAAAGAGGCTCTCCGATACTTCCCGGCTCCTTGGTGCGGTCAAGCACAGAGATATACTTGGTTGTCTTAGGAAGAGCGGCGACAAAAGCATCTATCGAGAACGGGCGATACAGCCTTACCTTGACAGCGCCGACTTTGCCGCCTCTTTCGTTCATATAATTGACGGTCTCCTCAACCGATTCTGCCCCGCTGCCCATAATGATTATGACTTTTTCGGCGTCCTCTGCCCCAATGTAATCGAACAACTTATAGCGGCGTCCGGTGAGCGCCGCGACCTTATCCATCATCTCGGTAACGATTGCGGGCGTGGCGTCATAGAAGCTGTTGGCGGTCTCCCTGTTTTGAAAATATATATCGGGATTCTGCGCCGTGCCTTTCTGTATAGGATGCTCGGGATTTAGCGCGCGCGCCTTAAATGCCTCGATTTCTTTCATGTTGACAAGAGGTCTTATCTCGTCATAAGTCGGCAAGTCGATTTTGGATAGTTCGTGGCTTGTCCTAAAACCGTCGAAAAAGTGAAGGAAAGGCACGTTCGACTTAAGCGTGGCAAGATGCGCGACAAGCGCGATATCCGCAACCTCCTGAACGGATGCCGCGGCAAGCATTGCAAAGCCTGTCTGTCGGCAAGCCATAACGTCCGAGTGGTCGCCGAATATCGAAAGGGCATGAGCGGCCAACGCTCTCGCCGTCACATGAAAGACACAGGGCAGTAACTCGCCCGATATCTTATACATGTTGGGAATCATCAAAAGCAAGCCTTGACTTGCGGTAAAGGTCGTGGTCAGCGCCCCTGCGTTTAAGGCTCCGTGCACTGCTCCCGCGGCACCCGCTTCCGACTGAAGTTCGGCAAGCCGCAGCCTTTGACCGAAAAGGTTTTTGGTACCGGCGGCTGCCATTTCATCGGCGACTTCCGCCATAGACGAAGAGGGCGTAATAGGATATATCGCCGCAACCTCGCTGAATGCGTAAGCGATATGCGCTGCCGCGGTATTGCCGTCAATGGTTTTTTTGTAGCTCATTTAGTAACCTCCTTAATGTATAAAAAACGATTGTATAAGTATATACAATAATTATAATTCTAAGTAAATTATAGTACAAGCCCGATA
>CAYOYS010000061.1:0-8742 GCA_964408255.1 uncultured Christensenellaceae bacterium
TCGTGTATGAGTATTATGGATTCGCCCATTGTGGTCTCGGTCTCTCTTAGCATTTTTTCCAAGCTTGTGTTGACGGTGTAATACATCTTGTCGCGGTATGTCTCTGCTTCCTTGACAATTTCGGAAGCGCGCTGCTCCGCCGTTTTGACGATTACGGCTTCGCTCGTTAGCTTGTCCGCCTTTTCCTTAGCAGAACGACAAATCATGTCCGCGCGCTGCGATGCCTCTTTCATAATCTCGTCCCGCTCGGCAAGTACCTGCCGCGCCGCTTGAATACTGTCGGGCAATTCGTTGCGCAGCTTGGACAAAAGCTCACTTATCCTCATGGGGTCCGCTACTATTTTGCCGCCGAAAAGTGATTTTTTACCGCTTAACAGCTCTTCTTCCAACTCTTTCAAAATATCCTCTACGTTCATCCTTCCTTCCTCCCGAAGTAAAGCGCGTATATTAATTCCCTCGCGCCCCTACAAACCAATCCGCGTATATCCTCCTTGCGCGCAAGCCTCAACCGTACATCGGTAGACGAGATTTTGTCGTACCGCGAATCGGTAAATAGACTCACCGTTTCCAATTCTCCGTTGAGGCGGTTAAATTCCGCCATCTCGAATTCGTACAAGTAGTCGTCGCCGTTCCGTATCCCTCTGACGAGATAGGCAGTATCGAGCTGCTTTGCAAGCTCGACGGTCATACCCGCATAGCTTATCACCTCGACATGCTCGAGCGTCTCCACGGATTTTTTAGCTATCTCATGCCGCGCGGAAACGCTGAATAAGCATTTTTTTAGCGGGTTGACAAGTATCGCGACATAGACCTTATCAAAAAGCTTTGCCGCGCGACACACTATGTCGTAGTGACCGAGCGTAAAAGGGTCGAAGCTACCCGTTACCAAACAGCTCTTCATAGCACCTCCAGACAATCGATTGCCGCTTTTCCGTATCTGCGCGAGTCGACACGCTTGTATCCGTCTATCGACACACTCTCTCCGCCATGCTCATAAATCGCCATACCGCGAGTATTGAGCAACCCATATTCCCTTATTTTATCAAATACAGCGCCGATGTCGAGCGCGTAAGGCGGGTCGAGGAATATGATATCAAAAGCCCTTCCCTTAAGCTTGGCAAGCGCGGTCATACAGTCGCAATTAAGCACTTCTGCCTGCTCGTTGAGCAATGTTAGATTGCTTTTTATAAGCGCGACGCTCTTTTTGTCCGCGTCGTTGAACACCGATACCGCGCCGCGGCTTATTGCCTCGATGCCCATTGCGCCCGAGCCCGCGAACAAATCGAGCACCGCGCTTCCTTTAATCCTTTGTTGCAGCATATTAAATATACTTTCCCTTGTCCTGTCCGAGGTGGGACGCACGTTTTGTCCCTTTAGGGTATTGAGTTTTCTGCCTTTATGCTTGCCCGCTATTATTCTCATATATTATAACAAACGGATACGCCTTTTTCAAGAGCGCGTTATCCTATTATCTCCTTTTCGGTGATAATCTTGTCCACCTTGATATCGTAAGCGCCCGTATCGACGGACGGCGACTCCTGAACCGAATACGCAAGCGCGATTTTTTTGGTCGGAAGATTAACAAGGAATCTGTCGTAAAAGCCCTTGCCGCGTCCCAATCGATTGAGTCGTCTGTCAAAGCCTAAAAGCGGGATTAGCGACAATTCGATAGTACATGGGTCAATACTTGCTTCGGACAACGGCTCCATAATGCCCCATTCGTTCGCGCAATACTCTGTATTTTTGTCAATAATAACCGCTTGCATCCTCTCTTTTTCAACGCGCGGCACACATATCGTTTTGCCCGAATTAAGCGCGTTTTCAATTATCGCGTCCGTAATAACCTCACAGCCAAAAGAATTATACGCGAACAAAATGCGCGCGCTCCGATACTCATTGAGCTCAAACAGCTTGTCCGCTATATTGTTCGAGGCAACAACTCGCTCTTCGCGAGTCATCTCGGCAAGTTTGGCTTTAATCGCCTTCCTCAGTTTCTCTTTCTTTGTCATATATCCTTTTTATCCTCCCTCGGAACGCGGTCAAGACCTCGTACGGAAGCATTTTTGCCCATTTTGCAAGCGCGACGGCGCCCTGAGCGGGAAACAGTATCTCCGCTATATCGCCCACTTTGCAAGGAAAAGACAGCTCCACAATAAAGTTATCCATACAGACTGCGGCTATTTTGTGTAGTCGGTTGCGGATTCTCACATTTGCGCCGCGGTATGCGCGGCTTATACCGTCGGCATAGCCGCCACCGATTATCGCGACAAAGGTATCACGCTCCGCATAAAATATACCACCGTAGCCCGCTGATTCGCCCTCGCGCAAGTGTTTTACCGCAAGGATTTTACTTGAAACGCTCATCACGGGAGTCAACCCCGCCCCGTATCCGTACGCGCCGAGTCCGATTCTCAGCATATCGTACATGCCTCCCGTCAATAACGAGGGATATGTGGACGCGGCATGGCGAAGTAGCCTCCCCGCAACTTGCTCCGTCTCGAATATATGCGCTCTGAACATAGCGCTCTGCACTGCTATATCTTTTGCGCTTCCCGACGCGTAATGCGTTGCTATTCCGCTGATTCGGACATTGCCTAACGTGAACGCCGCTATCGCTATTGCTTTGGAGTACGACGCAAGGTGAGAGCCGAAGCGCCCCATTCCGGTATCTGTCTTAATATGTGCATTAATTGTTTTATTTGCCGCTTTCGCCGCGGCGGACAGCTCTTCGATATGAGTTTTGAGGAACACAAACGGAGTAAAACCGTATTTTACTACGGCGTAAGCGTTGTCGTATTCGCCCGTTATCAATATCGGCTTGCAAGCGCCCGCGTCAAGTAGCGCTTCCGCTTCATTCGTGTCCGCGACTCCGTACGCGTCCACCTCGGATTGTATCCGCGGGACAAGCTCTTTTAAGCCGTGTCCATAGGCGTCCGCTTTGACCATAAGCAAAAACTTCTTGTTTGTAGCGCGCTTTATCTTAAGGATATTGGAACGCATCGCTCCGATGTCTATAACGACGCTAAGACTGATATGATTCTCCTTGAACTTAAACCCTATCCTTAGATAATCTTGTTCTCGACAAGCCTTGCGCCCTTTTGCTTAAGGACATCGAGCGCAAGACATTCGTCGTCTACCTTCAAAAGTATTATCGCATTTTGCGCGTCAACGTTAGCGAATGAATACATATACTCAATACCGATACACGCTTCGTCAAGAAGCTCTAGCACTTCGGTAAGCCCTCCCGGTCTATCCTCGACGACAACGCCGATAAGGTCGTTGGAGGATACAATAAAACCCGCGCTTTTTAACGCTTTCATCGCCTTTTCGTTGTCGCGGGTGATTGCGCGAAGTATTCCAAAATCCTTAGTATCCGCGATAGACATCGAAACAACGTCCACGCCCGCGCGGCTTATCACGCCCGCACATTCCTTGAGTCTGCCTCTGCTGTTTTCCAAAAATACTGCTATTTGATTGACAAACATCTTTCTCCTCCTTAATCTCTTATGTTCCTATTATCGATAATACGCTTTGCTTTACCCTCGCTCCTTGGAAGCGTTCTCGGGGCAACTAGCTTGATTTTGCAAGATATGCCGATATTCGATTGGATTACCGCTTGAATCCTTTGACGAAGCTCCTCTATTCGTTTGACCTCGTCCGAGAACACCTTTTCGGATAGCTCGACTTGAAGCTCCATGGTATCGAGGTTATCCTCTCTGTCTACCGTAATCAGGTAGTGAGGCTCTATCCCCTCGCAAGTAAGCATCGCCGATTCTATCTGAGAAGGGAATACATTGACCCCTCTTATTATCAACATATCGTCGCTTCTGCCGAACACTCTGCCCATTTTGACCGCGGTTCTGCCGCACGGACAAGGCGAATCGCTAAGCACGGTAATATCTCTTGTGCGGTATCTGATAAGCGGGATTCCCTCTTTCGCAAGGGTGGTGAATACAAGTTCGCCTTCCGCGCCGTAAGAAAGCGGCTTAAGCGTTGCGACGTCTACTATTTCGGGATAAAAATAGTCGTCGAAAATGTGCATTCCGTCTTGCGCCTCGCACTCGCAAGCGACACCCGGACCCGATATTTCGGAAAGACCATATATATTATATGCCTTGATGCCGAGCTTATGCTCAATCTGTTCTCTCATGGTCTTTGACCACGGCTCCGCTCCGAAAATACCTCTTTTTAAGCTGTACTCCGCAACGCTTTCTCCGCTCTTTTCGATTTCCTCCGCAAGGAAAACCGCATACGAAGGGGTGCAGCACAGCGTGTCCGCCTCAAAATCTTTCATAAGCATAAGCTGTCTTGCCGTGTTGCCCGAGGAGACGGGTACGGCGGTTGCGCCGAGCGCCTCGCAGCCGTAATGCATGCCGAGCCCTCCTGTAAACAGTCCGTATCCGTACGCGATATGAACCGTCGATTCCTCCGTCGCGCCCGTCATAGCAAGCGAGCGGGCGCAACATTCCGCCCAGACCTCGATATCTCTTTGGGTATAGCCTACCACGGTCAGTTTGCCCGTCGTTCCGCTTGAGGCATGCAATCTTATTATTTTTGACTTGGGCGCTGCGAACATCCCGAATGGATAATTGTCCCTCAAATCGTGTTTTTCGGTAAAAGGCAGCTTCACAATGTCCTCAATTCCCTTGATGTCCTCGGGTTTTATGCCTTTCGCATCCATTTTTGCGCGGTATGTCGGAACATTATCATATACCTTTTTCACGACCTCAACAAGCCTTTCGCTTTGCAGCTTTAACAGCTTATCTCTCGGCATCGTTTCCCTTTCTTTGTCAAAATAATTCATATGTACCTCAATTATAGTAATCGTAACCCTTAACAACGGCGCAGAGGTTGACTTCGAGCAGTTTCGAGGGCACTATCGACGCGATAATCTCTTTTGCGCTCTCCTTATCGACCATGAGCCGTCTAAGAAGCATGCCTAGCATTACCGTATTAAGCGCGCGGGTGTTGCCACATTCGGCGGCGACGCTAAGAGCGTCCATATCGAGGACGTTTATGCCCTCATTCTTAAGCCTTTCCACGATGTTCGACGGATATTTTGCGGCGCCGATAATGACAGGCATAGGTTTTATGTGCTGAGTGTTAAGAAGAAGTTCCCCTCCCTCTTTGAGAAAATGCCGCGCCCGAAATCCTTCGAGCTCCTCGAACGCGATTATGTAATCCGCATCGCCCTCGGCGATAATCGGCGAAAAAACTTCCTCGCCCATTCTGACATGCGTCACCACGCTGCCCCCTCGTTGCGCCATACCGTGAACCTCGGACAATTTACACACATAGTTTTTCATCTCCGCATATTTGCCAAGTATTCTTGAGGCAAGCAATGTGCCCTGACCTCCGACGCCGACTATTAATATATTGATACTCATACGCACTCCTCTTTATGGAAACAATGAACAAATACATTGAATTTTCATCTCAAAAATCTATCCACATTCAGTACAAGTGTTAATTTATTGTTTCCTTAATTATCGCTCCGAACGGACACAACGCGGCGCAAAGTCCGCAGCCTGTGCAGAGTTCGCAATCAATGCTCACCCCTCCGTCTTCGTTCTTGCTTATTGCGGGACAGCCCAATTGCAGACATTTTAAGCATTTTTTGCAGGAATCGGAAATAAAATATTTTTCTGTCGCGCCCTTGTAAAGCAATGCGCAAGGCTGTCTTGCAATGATTACCGACACTTCGTCCAACGCGGTATGCTCTTTAATAAGCCTTTCGAGCTCATTTATGTCGTACGCGTCCGCTGTGTCTACTCGCGCCGCGCCGCATGCTGCAACAAGCGTCGCAAGGTTCAATTTTGCGGTCGGTTCGCCCGATATGGTCTTGCCTGTTGCGGGGTGGTCTTGATGCCCTGTCATTCCCGTTGTGGAATTATCAAGAATAATGACCGTTATCGCACTTTTATTATATACCGCGTTAATAAGACCGGTTATTCCGCTATGAATAAAGGTAGAATCACCGATAACCGCAACACTCGCGCCCTCGTTTTTCAACGCTTTTGCGAAGCCGTGCGCCATGGGGATACTTGCGCCCATACATATCACCGTATCGACTGCGGAAAGAGGCGGCTGCGCGCCGAGCGTGTAGCAGCCGATATCGGAATTGACTGTCAGCTTAAGCTTGTTAAGCACATAAAACACTCCGCGGTGCGGGCAACCCGCGCACATCACAGGAGGTCTTACCGGCATATCGGTATCCCCTTTTTTTATCTCCGCTCCGAATAGTCTTTCGCGGATTACAGGAACAGTTATCTCGCCGTGTACGGGAAAGACATCCTTGCCACGGCAACTGATTCCCACCGCCTTGATTTGCTCCTCGATAAATGGCTCAAGCTCCTCTATGACAAGCAACTTATCGACCTGCTTCGCGAACTCGCCAATCAGCTTAATCGGCAGAGGGTGTACCATGCCGAGCTTCAATACCGATGCCTCGGGAAGCGCCTCCCTCACATATTGATAGACGATACCCGAGCACACTACTCCGAGCTCTTTGCTCCTTATCTTCATTTCGTTGATAGGGAAAGTGTTGCAGTCGGCGCGAAGTCTTTCGTCCCGCAACTCAAGTTCTTTGCGTCTAAGCTTCGCCGTCGAGGGCATTAAAGTGTACTTGGTTATATCTTTTTTATACTCCTTGATTCTAAGTTCTTTTCTGTCGAGAAGCTCGACTTCACTCTGACTGTGAGCTACGCGGGTAGTCGTTCTTACAAGGACGGGAGTATCGTATTTTTCAGACATGTTGAAAGCGATTTTGACGAATCTTTTGGCTTCCGCGCTGTCGGACGGCTCAAGCATCGGGATATGCGCCGCCTTGGCATAACACCTACTGTCTTGCTCGTTTTGAGAGGAATGCATTCCCGGGTCGTCCGCGACAACTATCACAAGCCCCGCATTGACTCCCGAATACGACAGCGTAAACATCGGGTCAGCGGCGACATTTAGCCCCACATGCTTCATGCATGCCATGCTTCTCGCTCCCGCAAAGCTCGCGCCTATTGCAACCTCCATAGCGACCTTTTCGTTGGGTGCCCATTCCGCATAGACCTCCCCGAATTTTGCAATGCTTTCGGTTATCTCGGTACTTGGGGTGCCGGGATAGGCAGAGACTACCGCGACTCCCGCCTCGTACGCGCCTCTTGCTATCGCTTCGTTCCCTAACATCAATTTTTTCATCGCAACTCCTTATAGCTTTCTCTTATCGGTAACGCGTTTTGCTTTGCCCTCGAACCGCGCAAGCGTCAAGGGCTCGACAAGCTTGACTTTCGCTTCGAGCTGCAGTACCGTCTTAAGCTCCCGTCTTATTCTTTCGCGAAGTTTCTCGAGATTGGAGTAGTCAACTAACAAGTTGGCGTCGTTGACCTCAACTAACACCTCGAGCGTATCAAGATAGCCTTCGCGGGATACTACTATCTCGTAATTGCCCCCCGTCTCGGGAATACTAAGCAATACTCCCTCTATCTGCGAGGGGAAAACGTTGATACCGCGTATTATCAGCATATCGTCGCTCCGTCCGCGTATCCTGCTCATTCTTACATTGGTTCTCCCGCAAGCGCAAGGCGAATAATCAAGGCTTGTTATATCCTTGGTACGATAACGCAGCATAGGCAAGCCCTCTTTTGTCAGCGTAGTGATTACAAGCTCGCCCTCGCCGTCATCTATCGGCTGCAAGCTGTCTTTGTCAATCAACTCACAATAAAAATGGTCCTCGTTAATGTGCATACCGTTCTTAAAGCGGCATTCACCCGATATGCCCGGACCGATAATCTCCGAAAGTCCGTAATTATCGGTCGGGAACAACCCTAATCTTCTCTTTAATTCGGCATGCATCTCGGGAGTGGAAGCCTCCGAGCCGAACAGTCCTATTTTCAGCTTAAGTTCTTCTTTTTTTATCCCCATTCTTTCCATAGTCTCGGCAATATACAGCGCATATGAAGGAGTGCTTATCAAAGCGGTCGTTCCGAGGTCTTTCATAAGCATAACTTGACGTTCGGTATTGCCGCTCGATGCGGGAATAACCGCCGCGCCGAGCCGTTCAAAACCTTGATGTAGTCCAAGCGCCCCCGTAAAAAGCCCGTATCCGAACGAAACCTGCGCGATATCGTGTCTACTGCCGCCCACGGCGACAATAAGTCGCGCCATACATTCCGCCCATATTTCTAGGTCGTTTTTGGTATACGCGACAACGGTCGGCTTGCCGCTCGTGCCGCTTGAGGCATGTATTCTCACGATTTCGTCCATTGGCACCGCAAGCAAATCATAGGGATAATTATCGCGCAAATCCGATTTGAGTGTATAGGGTATGTACTTTATATCCTCGAGCGTTCTTATATCCTCGGGTTTAATGCCCGCATCGTCCAATCTTTTTTTATAAAAACTTACTTTCTCGTAGGCATAGCGCACAATGTGTTTTAATCTTGCAAGTTGCAATTTTTTCAACTCGTTGCGCGACATACACTCGGCTTCACGGTTATATATCATTCCTTGCCTCCTCTTTTGTCCCGTAGTAATTCATCAAGCAACCGCTTTTAAGGATTTCTTTTTGTCCCGTAGTAATTCATCAAGCAACCGCTTTTAAGAATCTCTTTTTCTTCCGTAGTAATTCATCAAGCAACCACTTATAAGAATCTCTTTTTCTTCCGCGGTCAGCTTGCCCACGCTTGCCGTTGCAATCAATCTCTTGCCGTTACGGAGAATAATCAATTCAAAACTTTCCGCATCGGATTCAAT
>CAYOYS010000062.1:0-8687 GCA_964408255.1 uncultured Christensenellaceae bacterium
CATTATATTGTATAATTTAAGAATAATATAATTATTAAGATGAAAATAAAAACAAAATTCCGTATGTTGAATATTATACTTTGGGTTGCGCTTGCGGCTTTTTCGTTTTGGGCAATTTTTTACCTTGTCGACAGCCTGCATACCGAGCCTTATGTTATAAAGACCGAACACCTTGATACTATCGAGTCGGCGTTCAACGACATGGAGGAAGAACTTGTCGGCGTGTCCGATGCAAATATTGCAAAGACGGTAGCCTCCAAATATAATCAAGAGACGCTTGAGCGCGGCTTCAAACTTATATGTTATGACTATAACAAGAATACTGTGTATAAGGGTACCGTTACCGATAAAGATGCTACAAGGCTTGCCGCCGAGACCCGCAGCAGCCCGGTTTGGGTCTTTTATGACGGCGAGATTATTTATACTGCCAAGTACGGCAATTATTATATGCTAGCAGTCAATAGCGCCAACCGTGTCGCGAATAATATATTTAAGGCATATTTGTGGTATCCTTTGGGAATAGTCGGTTTGACCGCCGTTGCGCTGTTTATCATATCTCTTGTAGAGTACTATTCGATATTCCCGCGCCTAAAAAGGCTTAATTACGCGATGCACCAAGTATATTTCGGCAACTATTCCAAGGTCATCGACAGCAAAAAGACGTATAAGGACGAGATTTGCGAACTTATCATAGAATTTGAGATGATGCGCAAGCACTTGTCAGACCTTGCTAGGGCAAAAGCGGAGTTCGATAGACAGCGCGGCGAGACCATTACCGGCATAACCCACGACCTTAAGACGCCGCTTACCGTTATACAAGGTTATGCCAAGGGGCTTGTGGACGGCGTTGCCGCCCGTACGGGCAAGACCAACGAGTACGCCCAAAAAATATACGAAATGGTAAAATCAATGAACGTATTGGTCAACAAACTTGCGGATTTTTCCAAGCCCGGCAACGACGAAATAATCTATACTTTTGTAGAGCGGGATATTGTAGAGATTGTCAAAGACTTTGTCAGCAAATATTCTATCCAATATGCCGCGAAAGGACTCAATATAAAAGCGGAATACAAAGTGCATAAAATCGTTGCAAGCATTGACCGCGAGCAGTTCGTTAGAATCTTGCAGAACATACTTGACAACAGTGTCAAATACAAGGTTAAGCCCGAGGGCAATTCGATGATTACTTTGTTCGAGGAGGACAATAAAGCTGTTATCATAATAGCAGACGACGGCGAGGGCATCGAAGAATACGAGACCGAGTATATATTCGAAAGCTATTACAGAGGCGACCCCTCGCGAACCAACCCGATATCGGGAAGCGGGCTAGGGCTTTCGATAGTCAAAAATATAGTCGCAGCACATAAGGGCGAGGTGACCGCGTACAACGATAACGGACTCGCAATCAAAATCAGCATACCCCAAAGGAGGAACCGTAAATGAAACGAATTTTAGTAATCGAGGATGAGGCGAATATCGCCGAGATGCAGCGTGATTATCTTGAGCTTGAGGGCTATATCGTGGAGATTGAGCACAATGGTATCAAGGGCTATCAGCGCGCCGAGAGCGAAAACTTTGACTTGCTCATTATCGATATTATGCTCCCCGATATGGACGGCTTCGAGATATGCAGAAGAATCAGAAAGCAAAAGGATACCCCAATCCTTATGGTGACCGCAAAAACGGCGAGCATAGACAAGATTAGGGGATTGGGAATCGGCGCGGACGATTATATTACCAAACCTTTCGACCCCGCCGAACTTGTCGCGCGAGTTAAGGCGCATCTTTCCCGCTACACCCGTGTCAAAGGTAGCAACGGCGAAAAGAGCGTCGAGATTGTCTACAAGGATTTGAAGATACAACCGCTTTCAAGAAGGGTGTTTTTTAAGGAAGAAGAAACGTTCTTAACAGCGAAAGAATTTGACCTTTTGTATTTCCTTGCATCTAATCCGAACAGAGTGTTCAGCAAGGACCAAATATTCAACAAGGTATGGGGCTTGCAGTCCCTAGGCGACGCGGGCACGGTGGTAGTGCACCTTACACACATAAGAGAAAAGGTTCCGATGGATTATATCGAGACTGTAAGAGGAGTGGGATACCGCTTCAGCATGCAGGAAGATAGCCGTAAGGATTAAGGAGAACATTATGGCAATAGACCTTAATAACGAAACGTTATTTTATGTGCTACGAATATTTGTCGCGGCGGTTTGCGGCTTTGCGGTGGGTTATGAGCGCAAGACTCGCTCTAAGGAAGCGGGTGTTCGGACTCACACCATAGTCGCAATGAGCGCCGCGCTGATTATGATAATATCCAAGTACGGCTTCAGCGACAAGCCGGACGGCTCGTACGACGTGGAGCGAATTGCCGCCCAAATCGTTAGCGGTATCGGGTTCTTAGGCGCGGGAATGATTTTTTATCGGCGCGACATGCTGCATGGACTGACAACCGCCGCGGGCATATGGGGCACTGCGGGAATAGGCATGGCGATAGGCGCGGGAATGTATGTTATCGGCTTGGTGAGCACCGGTCTGATTGTGGGCTTCCAAATAGTGCTTCATCTCCCGATTAAATGGATAAAGGGCAGGACATACACCACTCTCCGCGTTTTTGCCGTGATTGACGAGCCGAACAAGATTACGTTGTTGAAGCAGATTTTTAAGGTTGAAAAATTCCTAAAATACAAATCTTCCAACGTTAACGGTGAGATGACCGCGGATATCGAAATCAATACCACGCGCGTATTTTTGGCGGACGAGATTTATCGGATATTATCCGAATA
Source organism: uncultured Christensenellaceae bacterium (assembly GCA_964408255.1). Classification (GTDB taxonomy): domain Bacteria; phylum Bacillota; class Clostridia; order Christensenellales; family CAG-1252; genus SACC01. The sequence goes on from CAYOYS010000062.1 coordinate 2,781, forward strand.
TCCTTTTATTACAAGCATCGAAAAGAACGACGAGGTATAAAGAACAACGCGATATAATTGAACGCCATAGAGCCCTTGAACCTAATCTCGAAAATCCATTCAGAAGATTTTACCAACTCTCCTTTGTTCACTCCTTATTAAGAAAATTTTCTTGATAATTAAATATAATAGTGATATAATATACCTAATTTACGGTGAGGTGCGGTATGGCGCTCAAACAAGGAAAATCCTTTATTACTTTAGCTTTTATTTTTTTATTTGCGCTTTTATTGGGCTTAACCGTTTTTTTAACGGTTCCGCCGTCGTCGGAAGCGTACGCGGATGACCCTATTATCAAATACTACTCAAATCAATTACAAAGGAGCTACGGAGAAGACTTTTGGGGCACAGATGCCGAGGTGATTGAGGGCAAATGGGTGCTAAGAGGCGAGATTAGTAACGGCTATTTTAATAAAGATACGGCGGGTAGTACTCCCGGCGGGTATTTTCTCGTGTACGAGCCTTACGGTGTCCGCGAGGGCGGAGAGATGGAGAAGCTAACCGACATAAATGGCAAAATCACCGCACAGCCCGGCACATATACCTTAAGCGGCGCATCAGATAATTATAGAGCTCACGATTACGCAGATATCTACGAGGCTAACGGCAACGAGCTTGGCAATAAGGTATATGAATATGTCGAATTCACGCAAAATCCTACATATGTAGTGCTAAAAAGAAATGTCACAATCAACGTTGACCAAAGCCAAGGTTTAGTGCGCTATTACGGCGGCGCTGCAATCGAGTTGAATTGCATTATTACAGCGGGAAATATGTTTGGCGATGACCTTTCGGTTACTTTCGGCTCGGAGGGCAACTTATCGGGTGCGGGAGTAGGCGAATACGATATTATCCTTGAAAGTTTGACGATTACTAACGGAGGGTTAGACAAGAGAGGTTATTACAACATAACATACGCTGAGAACCGACCTAAGCTCGTTGTGGAAAAGTATGAAATCAAGGTTATAGGTAAAGGTGACATAGTGGATTTTTATCGCTATGACGGCGACCATTATGAGGCGTTCGGCGCTGACGATGACGATTACGAGGCGGTCGGCGCTTATGAGGATATTTGGGGCATCAACGATGAAAAGGTGAGAATCTTTTATATGCTCGACGAAGCGAATATCGAACGAATCAATGGAGCGTTGCCGGTAAGCGGAGAGGGAGAGGGTTATCCCACGCTTGTGGATTATGACAGAATCAAGGTATATGACGCAAATGGGGATATTGTCGACCACAAAGCGAACTATGAGATTAATTCGTCCGACAACAATACCCGCCTTGTGATTAATAAGCGTCCCTTAACCCTCTTTTCGGGGAGCGGAACGCCCGACGAAAAAGAGAATGAATTGTACATAGACAGCGAATTTATTTCGGAGACATACGGCTATATTTTTGACGGGGAATTTGATAGAGATATCGAAGTGTACAGCGAGAATATTACCTTCCGCTTGGCTTTTTCTGAGTATTATGCGATGCCCGAGGCGGGAGAATGGGGGCTTGTGCTTATCAATGCAAATAATCCTTGGTACGATATATCGCTTGACGAAAGTTTTACCTTCGTCATCGAACAATATGTGCTCAAGCTGTTCGATTATACGGGCGGTGAGGGAGATACGAAGTATATCGCAATCGATTACGGCGTAGGGCTTTCGGAATATAATGTTATAATTCATGTTGCGGAACCGTTCGAGGAAGTGCCGGTCACGCTATACAGCGAAGTTAACGAAACTTCGATTCCCGGAGTACACGAATTTGCAAGCTATCTTGAAAGCCGCAATTTTATCATCGATTATACGGGAGTCAAGATACTTATCGCGCGCAAGCCGATTTCCGTTGCCGTACAGTCGCCGCGAGCGGGTGTAGACTACGGCGACGAATACAGCCTTGTACTTCAAGGTTTGGTGGACGGCTTTGACGCTGTGATTGCAACGCTATATTCGCCCGGCTCCGAGTTCAAAGCGGGTACGGCGACAGCGGGGCTTCCGATTAACGCGGGCACTTATAAGATACATTGCACAATAGACAGTGTAGCTATGGAATTTTATACCCTCGGAGAGGACGAGTTCGCGGACGTATCGCTGAATATCGCAAGAAGAAATATAATCGTAAGATACGACCTCAATTATTCTACTAAAGAGTATGGTAGCGCAATAGCACTACCCGCTTTGGGGACGCTGTCGAATGTCTACGAGGGCGACCCCGAGCAGTCGGGCTTGATTAACGGCGATACCCTTAGCGGCACTATTGTCTGCGGCGGACTTATAGAGTCGGCGGCTGCAGGTACTTATGTCGTCAACACAAGCAACTTAAGCAATCCCAATTATAATCTTTTGGGTGGCGTAAAGGTATATTACAACGGAGTTCTCACAACGTCCATTACCGTTAACAAGCTCGCTGCGGCTAATCTGCCGCCTTTTGCCGCGGAGCTGTCGAGCGGTACCACAACAAGCGTTACGCTCAAAAATATTAGTATTCAAGGCAAAGCAGTCGGCTCTTTTGCAATCAGTGCGAACGGGGGCGCAAGTTACGGAGCGTATCAGACCGCCAATAAATTCACGGGGCTAGCGTCCGGCAAAAAATATTATTTTAAGGTCAGAATCAAAGGGGACAGCAACATCGAGCAAGGTCCGGAAAGCGCGCCGCTTATAGTTGCCACCGCGCTTGCCGTGCCTACCGTTAAGAGTGCCGCATCCACCGTTGATTCGCTCACATTAGAGCTTAATCAGCTTACCTCGACTGCGATTACTTATTCTTGTCGATTCAGCCTCAATGACGGCGCATGGCAAGACTCGGGAGAATTCGAGGGCTTATTACCCGGCACAAAATATCAGATAAGTTTCAAGTGCGTCAGCGCGGACGATATAGAAAGCGCGGTCGGAAGCACATATATTTGGACATATAGCGCCGCTCCTGCAATTATTATCGAGGAACTCCCCGTTGAGGTGGAAGCGGACAGGATAAGTCTTTCGGGGCTTGAGGATATTTACGAATTTCGGATAGGGATAAATGCGGAGGGTGAGGACGTTGAGTTCTCCGATTGGTCTTCGGCGAGCAATTTTTCGGGACTTGAGCAGTTGACGACATACGTTATCGAGATAAGAATCAAAGCATCCGCCGATAACGGCAACCTCTCGGGAGAAAGCGCGAGCTTTTTACTTTCCACATCCGAACGGATAATCGTAGAGGAGCCTATTAGCTACGAGGGCATAATGGAATATGTCGCAAAGTACTTTATAGTCGCCCTTATGGGCTTTATATTTGTGTTAATGCTAATATTCATCGTAGGGTTTACAAGCAAGTTCAAAATTATTTAGGCGGAGGAATTTATGTACTGCATATCGGATATATTGGATATATTCAAAAATTTTGACATAAATAAAGTGTTCAACGCGCTAAGCGTAGAACAACTTATATTTATCGGCACAACGGTTTTTCTCGCGCTGATTGCGGGATTGTTCCTCGGCGGAATAAGCTTTTATTTGTCCGGCGTAAGAAAGGGCAAAAAACTTGTCAAATTCAAAAAGCTATATAAGCCGACCGCGGCGGACGAAGCATATTACTCTACGGAAGAGGATACGCTCGACAAGATTTTTGACTCGGACGAACTGCACAGCGCGCTGATTACTACAAGACCGGATGCCGCGATATTCGGAGAGGAGGACGTACAGCCGATTATCGGTGAGGATGATTTGGTTATATTCTTGGAAGGCCATAGTGATAAGCCGGCGCCGCAAGCGGCGGAAGATAAGCTCGTTGTCCGTCCGCAGGCGGCAAGCCTCGTTCTCGACGACGAAAACTTTATGAGATTAAGAGAGGAGCGCAAGGCAAAGATACCTGTTTTGACCCGCGAGGAGGTATTGAGCTACGTTTCGAGCTTGACGGACTTCGGCAACGTTATTATCTCGCGGCGCAAGGACTTTAAGCCCTACGACAGATGCTATGTAGGCGACTGTACTTTCCTTGTGGTGTTCGAACGCAGAGAAGCGCTTAAGTTGCTGATAAGGTTGCACCCTAAAAGCTATGTTGCACTGAGAGGAAAAGCGCCGGGGCATGTCTCAAAATGCGAGGAGATGGGACCTGATTGGTATTCTTGGGTGGTAAGCGATATCGAGAATAACAACGTGGTCGTAGCGACGGCGATTAACATGGCTTATAAATACGTGAGCAGCATTGACTTCAACAAGAGCGAGGATGGAGAATTCACGCTGAAAAACGTCGAATTAACTTCTACAAAAGAGGATATGATATCCGCTCTTATTAGGGAATACAAGGCAGAAAAAGACGAAGTATTCGTCGCTATTTCGGACATGCTCAACGAAAAGTATCGTCTGGACTACTTCAGCAAAAACGAGATATGCAAGTTCGCAAGGACTATCAAGGGGCTTGTGCCGGCATCGGCGCAGGATAGACCGGGCTATCGCCCCGCAACGCTTAAGGCGGGTGATAGAATATACGCAATCGTATTCGAGAAGTCGGGCATTGTCAAGATAATATTCCGCGCGGACGAGGAGTATGTCGAGCATCTCCAAATCATTCACCCGTATATTGCCGAGTCAGCATATCCCGCGTCGCGCGATTGGAAATGGTTCAGCGCGATAATAGACGACACCTTTACCGAGGACAGCGTCAAATCCATGCTTATCGAAAGCTTTAATCACGTTGCAAAGACGCATCTTCTCGAGGAGCCCGAGACCAAGGAAGAGAACTGCCCCCGCCCCAAAAAAGGCAGAAAATAGTTTTACTCTTTGCAGAGCGGAGCGGTTCTTCTACGACATTTTAGCGTTCTTGGCGGTATTATTTCCAATATCGGATTTGCGCGCTTTAATTGTACGGATATAGTGTTGTCGGGAATATATCTTTCGCCGTCTACACAGAAAGCACAAGGCTCTTGAAGTGAGATTTTTAAGTTTTCAAATGGCTGAAAGACGATTTTGCCGTCAGTATAGCGGCGGAGCCCTATGAAAAATACTCTGAAAAATCGTAAAAATAAAGTGATATACCCGATTAAGCCCGAGCGTTTCGGGCTTTTTATCAATAATAGATGCGCGGTAAGGCTGTCTTTATCGTACAGCTTATTAAAATTAAAATAAAAACAGCATCTCGACTTTATCAACATTATCAAGGTGTATTCGCCCTTATAAAGCTTGCTCCCGTTATCAATCGTAGCTTTGATGCGGTGGATTTTGAATTGCTTTACAGCTTCCCAAAAATATGCAAAGGCGCGATAGCGTTTTTTACGGCGTATATCCGTCGTATAACCTATCGGAGTAAATGTTCCGCATGCCGCGACATATGAGAAACTTTTGTCGTTAAGGTTACCGATTATTACGCTTTTTTTGTCTTTGTCGCTCCGCGCGCGGTCATTGACCGTGCCGAAAGGAAAGTAAATCAAACTTACTTTTTGATTTTGAATCCGGGCAAGTACGGTACTCAATGTACCGTCGCCCCCGCAGACGGCTACGGCGTCGTAGCCCTCGAATCCGCTATTTTCGGTAAGATAGTCAAAGGTCAGCGCATATTCGCAACCGAGGTAACGGCTAAGTTCTGCTTCCTTGATTTTTTTTGCCTTTCCGCTTTGTCTGTTGATTATTACTAAGCACCGTTTCATATACTTATTATTTTCGCTTCCATACCAATATATTACCGCCCGAACGGTTATGTTAAAAGTCTGCCGATTATTGCCGTCCTAACTGCAACGCAAAAGGTCGCCGACTGTGGCTACTTGAATGGTTATGCTAAAGTCGGCAAAGTTTTCAAGTTAAGAGGCTATAAAAGCCTATCGATAAAAACTCTCACGCTCCCGCCGTTATTGGCACTCGGTTGTATAAAAAAGAGGGGAGTATCGGTGACCGATACTTCCCT
>CAYOYS010000063.1:0-4150 GCA_964408255.1 uncultured Christensenellaceae bacterium
TTGCCAATCGGCTTCAAAAAACATTTGGGCAAGTCGGCATATGTGAATGCCGTTGGCATGCCCCTTAAGCGCGGCGCATATCTTACCGCAGTCGCCTTAAGTCCAAAAGAGCGTTTTTCTAGCAAAACTTATCGATTCGGCATATAGAAAAGTCGATGAACAAGCCCTTAAGCGCGGCGCATATCTTACCGCAACCCACTCAAATACCAAAAGAAAGCAGTCCTAAAAGAAAGGTGTATGCCGCGTACGGGAGAAAGCTAAGCTTGCCGAAGCGCTTAACCATAAAGCGGAGTGCAATGCATCCGCTGAAGAATGCGGACAAAAAGCCCACGGCAAGGGGAACGGCGCCGCAATCTAACGCAAACCCGCTCTTTATCCCCTCCCAAACCGCGCCGCCGATAATTATCGGGACACTCATCAAAAACGACAGCTTAACCGCCCTGTCTTTATCGATTCCCAACGCGGTCATTGCGGTTATCGTCATTCCGCTTCGCGAGATTCCGGGCAACACGGCGATGCCTTGGGCGATGCCGGTAAGCAGTGCATTTTTATAATTTAAGCCACATTCTTTTTTCTTAACGACCGAGCCTATGGCAAGCGCGAACGAGGTTATTAAAAAGCCCGTCGGAAGTAGCGCGCCAAGCAACAGTTCCTCAAAAAATAGGGAAAAAACAAGCGCGATTGCAATCGTCGGAACGGATAATAGGTATATCCATTTTGCATCTTTAGAAAGAGGATGCCTAATTACCGCCCAAAGCTCTTTTCGCAGCGTCAAGGCTACCGCTCCGAGCGTCGCTATATGAAGCATGAGATTAAAAAATACCGACGGTACACCTATTCCGAACTTTTCGAGAAGAATAAGATGCCCGCTTGAGGATATTGGCAAGAATTCGGTAAGCCCTTGAACAATCCCCAGCAATATATACTTTATAATCTCCATTAACCCTTCGTTTATTGACTTCGCCTCCTTGCGTAGTATATAATATACGAATAAATTATATTAAAGGAATGAGCTTTTTATTCCGAAAAGGACGGCTATGAAACTCGGAGTAGTCGGGCTTCCCAATGTCGGTAAGTCCACTTTATTCAACGCGATTACGCAAGCGGGCGCGGAATGCGCCAATTATCCGTTCTGCACAATCGAGCCCAATATCGGAGTGGTAGCGGTGTCCGACGCAAGGCTGAACGTGCTCGGCGAGATGTATCGGTCAAAGAAAATTACTCCGGCGGTTCTTGAGTTCGTGGATATCGCGGGGCTCGTCAAGGGCGCGTCCAAGGGCGAGGGCTTAGGCAATAAGTTCCTCTCACATATCCGAGAGGTTGACGCAGTAGTGCATGTCATAAGGTGCTTTGACAACGACAAGATAACCCATATTTCCGCCAACGTTGACCCCGAAAGCGATATCGAAACCGTAAACCTCGAATTGGTACTTGCGGATGTCGAAACGGTGACGAAGAAGCTTGCTCGGGTTAAAAACCAATCCAAATCGGGAGATAAGAAGTTCCTTGCGGAAATAGAGTTTTTGGAACGTCTGCTCGCTTTGCTCGATAAGGGAGTGCCGGTACGCGCCGCGGGGCTTAATAAAGAAGAGCGCGAATATATCCGAGATATGTTTTTACTCACCGAAAAGCCGGTGATTTTCGTTGCGAATATCGGCGAAAATAATATCGTTGCGCCCGATAACGACTATGTAAAGACAGTCAAAGACATAGCGGAGAAAGAAAGCGCCCGAGTTATCGTACTTTGCGCGAAAGTCGAAGAAGAGCTCGCCTCCCTTTCCGAGGAGGACAGAGCGCTATTCTCTAAAGAATACGGAATATCGGAAAGCGGACTTGACAAGCTTATCCACACGGGTTATTCACTACTCGGACTAATCAGTTATCTTACGGCGGGCGAAAAGGAAACCCGCGCATGGACGGTGGAAAACGGTACAAAAGCGCCTCAGGCGGCGGGCAAAATCCATACCGACTTCGAAAAGGGCTTTATCCGCGCCGAAATCGTGCGCTACGACGACCTCATTGCTTGCGGCAGCGTCGCCGCCGCCAAGGAAAAAGGACTATGGCGAAGCGAGGGCAAGGATTATGTCATCCGTGACGGGGACGTAGTCTTGTTTCGATTCAACGTTTAGGAGTATATATGGATTTCAAAGAAGCGATTGCAAAAGCATTATCTAACGCGGGACTTCCCTTAGCGGAAGCGGCGGCGCTTTTAATACCGCCGAAAGACGTGTCGCTCGGGGACATCTGTTTGCCCTGCTTCAAATTTGCGAAGCAGTTCGGCTGCTCCCCCGTTTTAATCGCCGAAAGGCTTGCAAAAGAAGTCGTTCTTCCCCCTTTCGTCAAGGAATGTTCGGCGCTATCGGGCTACCTTAATTTCAAATACGATATAGCCTATTTTGCTCGAACGGTACTTACGCGAATTAACAAAGAGGGCAACGCTTACGGCAAAGGCGCAATCGGAATGGGCAAGACTATTTGTATCGACTATTCCTCGGTCAATATCGCCAAGCCTTTCCATATCGGTCATTTAAGCACTACGGTCATTGGCGCCGCGCTCTATCGGCTATATAAGGCGCTAGGGTATACCGCGGTAGGAATCAACCACCTCGGTGATTGGGGCACTCAATTCGGCAAGATGATTGTCGCTTTTAAGAAATGGGGGGACAAGAACAAACTTAACGAATATAGCGTAAAGGAGCTGCATACGCTTTATGTGCGTTTCCACAAGGAAGCGAAAAAAGATAAATCGCTCGAGGACGAGGGGCGGTATTGGTTCAAAGAGATTGAGAACGGCAACCGCTATGCGCTCGAGCTTTTCAATCGGTTCAAAGACATTACGATGCGCGAGGTTGCCAAGGTATACGACCGCTTGGGCATAATGTTCGATAGCTACGACGGCGAGAGCTTTTATAACGACAAAATGGACGAGGTGCTTTCTTTGCTTAGCGAAAAAGGGTTGCTCGAGCAAAGTGAGGGCGCAAAGGTGGTCAATCTTTCCGATATGCCGCCCTGCCTTATCGTAAAAGCGGACGGCGCGACGCTTTACGCGACAAGAGACCTTGCGGCGGCGCTGTATCGCAAGCGTACTTACGACTTTTACAAATGTCTATATGTGGTCGCGTATCAGCAAAACTTGCATTTTAAGCAAGTATTTAAGGTACTTGAGCTTATGGGCTACGATTGGGCAAAAGATTTGCATCACATCGCTTTCGGCATGGTGAGCCTTGCGGAAGGGACTATGACTTCGCGCAAAGGCAACGTCGTCTATCTCGAGGACGTGTTGAGCAAAGCATGCGAAAAGGCATACGGCATACTCGACGAAAAAAGTCCGGATATAGAAGACAAGCGAGAGCTTGCCGAGAAAATCGGAGTCGGCGCGGTGGTATTCGGCGCGCTCATCAACAACCGAATCAACGATATCGTTTTCAGCTATGATAAGCTGCTCAATTTTGACGGCGAGACCTGCCCTTATGTCCAATATACGCATGCAAGATGTTGCAGCGTGTTAGCCAAAGGCAAAAAGGGCGAGGAGCGCGACTATTCGGGAGTCCAAGACGACACCGCGAAAGAGCTTATTGCCCTTTTGGAAAAATATCCGGCGGTGCTGCTCGAAGCGGCAGAAAAATACGAACCAAGCTTAATCACCCGTCTTATCGTAGACATATGTCAACTATACAATAAGTTTTATTTTGAAAACCGAATAATCAATGCGCCCGAGGGTATCAAGAATGTCCGCCTCGACCTTACGGAATCGGTAAGGACGGTAATCGCGAACGCGCTTGCTATCCTCGGCATCGCCGTCCCCGAAAGAATGTAACACATTATAAAAATCACCCGCAAAGCTTGCTTTGCGGGTTCTTCTTTTGTGATGATATAAATTTTCTTCTTTTGTGAAGTTTTTTCTTTTGTGTTTATGTAAACTTTATCCTTAGTATTTTGATTAAGCTTTTCTCTTGTTGTTTATGTTTGTGTTTGTGTTCTGTCGCTCCTTCTGCTTGGATTATGTATTGCAGCGTTTCCCGTTATGCTGTATATGTGCCCTGCAACGCTTGCTCGAATTATTGTTATTGCCGATAACCTCATATGCTTATTGGCGGTTGTTTTGACCTTTTTGCTTATTCGTCCTGCGGCGCGATAGCATCGGGTGTTG
>CAYOYS010000063.1:4250-8640 GCA_964408255.1 uncultured Christensenellaceae bacterium
CTGTTTCTTCCTCTTTGGGCGTTATAGCAACAGCTACGACTTCGCCCTCGCCCACTCTCATTATCCTTACTCCTTGCGCCGCGCGGCCGATTTTGCTTATCTCCTCCGCTCCCGTGCGTATGATAATACCGCTTGCCGTAATCAGCATTATATCGGATAACTCAGGGTCGATAAGCCTCAAACTGACAATCCGTCCCGTCTTTTCGGTGAAGTTGCCCGCCTTTATGCCCTTGCCCGCTCTGCCTTGCACACGGTATTCGGAGATGTCGGTAAGTTTACCGTAGCCGTTTTGCGTTATGGTAAGCACTTCTTTGTCCTCTTGTATTACAGACATATCCACAATAAAGTCATCCGCATCTATCCTCATTGACCTTACGCCGCTCGCCGTTCTTCCCATTGCTCTTACCGTCTTTTCGTGGAAGCGGATACACTTGCCTTTTGAGGACGCCATAAGCAATTCGTTGTCTCCTAAGGTGAGCCGCGCCGAGATGAGTTCATCGCCCTCCTCTAAGGATATCGCGATTTTGCCGTTTCTGCGTATGCTTTCGAATTCTTTAAGTTTGGTCTTTTTTATTTTGCCGTTGCGCGTTGCAAGCACAAGGTTGCCGTTGCGCTCTTGCTCCTCGGTTATCGGAAGTATCACAGTAACGCGCTCCCCTTGTTCGACGTTCAAAAGGTTGTTGACCGTGCGGCCGCGCGCGATTTTGCTCGCCTCGGGTATCTCGTAGCCCTTAAGTACATAAACCTTGCCCTTGTCCGTAAAGAAAAATAAATCGTCGTGCGTCGAGCTTGTAAAGACGTCCTTTACAAAATCATTGTCCTTAGGTCTATGAGCGGTAACGCCTACACCTCCGCGGTGTTGCGCCCTGTATTCGCTCGCCGCAACGCGCTTGATATAGTTCTCGTTGGTTAATGAGATTACTATTTCCTCGCGGTCGATAAGGTCGGCAATATTGATTTCGCCGTAGTCGTAGGTCAGCTCAGAGCGCCTAGGGCTGTCGTATTTTGCCTTAACCTCGGTAAGCTCGTTCTTGATAATCTCGTCAACAAGCTGCGCATCGGCAAGGATGCCGCGGTAAGACCCGATTGCCTTTTCGATTGCGGCAAGTTCCTCTTTTATCTTTTCCACCTCGAGGCTGACAAGTCTTCTCAACTTTATCTCGAGAATGGCATTCGCCTGCTTCTCGCTCAAGCCGTAGCGCTCGATAAGCGATGCTTGCGCCTCGGCGTTGTCTTGTGAATGTCGAATTAGCGCGATTACCTCGTCCACGTCGTCTAATGCGATTGCAATGCCCTTGAGAATATGCTCGCGCTCCTCCGCCTTTTCGAGGTCAAAACGGGTACGGCGGGTCACTACGTCGCGTTGGTGCTTGATGTATGCGGATAAAATCTCTTTGATATTCATAATCTTCGGCGTACCGTCGATTAGCGCAAGGAAAATCATGCTGTACGAAGTCTGCATATTGGTATGCTTATATAATAAGTTGAGAACAACTTGCGCATTCGCGTCGCGCTTGATATCGATAACCATGCGCATTCCCTTGCGGTCGGACTCGTCGCGGATGTCGGAGATGCCCTCAAGCCTCTTATCCTTGACAAGGTCAGCAATCGTCTCAATCAACTTGGCTTTATTGACTTGATACGGCAATTCATGCACGATTATTCTTGAACGAGTGCCGTTTTGTATCTCTTCTATCTCCGCTCTTGCGCGTATTATGCAGCCGCCGCGGCCTGTCAAGTAAGCGTTGCGTATCGCCGCTCTACCCAAGACTAGCGCACCTGTCGGAAAATCGGGTGCAGGAACGTACTCCATAAGTTCGATTGGCTCTATTTCCTCGTTCTCGAGTAGGGCAATGGTAGCATCGATAACCTCGCCGAGATTATGCGGTGGTATACTTGTCGCCATGCCGACGGCAATGCCGTCCGCGCCGTTGACAAGTAGGTTGGGATACCTTGCGGGAAGTACGGAAGGCTGGAACAGTGTATCGTCAAAATTCGGATAGAAATCCACCGTTTTTTTATCGATGTCTTTGAGCATCTCTGCCGAAATCTTAGAGAGCTTTGCTTCGGTATATCTTTGTGCCGCGGCGGGGTCGCCGTCAACGGAGCCAAAGTTGCCCTGTCCCTCGACAAGCGGACATCTTATCGAAAAATCTTGCGCCAAACGCACCAAGGCGTCATAGACTGCCGTGTCACCGTGGGGATGATACTTGCCTAAGACGTCGCCGACAATCCTTGCGCATTTTCTCGTAGGCTTTTCGTTGTCGAGCCCAAGTTCGTTCATAGCGTAAAGAATCCTACGGTGTACGGGCTTGAGTCCGTCTCTTACGTCGGGTATCGCACGGCTTACGTTGACCGCCATTGCGTACGCGATAAAGGATTTTTTCATTTCCTGTTCAACGTTGATTTTTATTATCTTAGTGTTGTCTATTATTTGCTCGTATTTTTTATCGTGCTTGTCCATACCCACCTCTTATACGTCCAATTCCTTAATGATAGTTGCGTTCTCCTCGATAAACCGACGGCGAAGCTCGGGAACCTCGCCCATCAATATCGTAAAAATCTCGTCTGCTTTCTCCGCGTCATCAAGGGTAACTTGAAGAAGAGTACGCGACGCGGGGTTCATCGTCGTCTCCCAAAGCTGTTCGGCATTCATCTCGCCCAAGCCCTTATAGCGTTGCAAATCCCCGCTTTTTCTTCCGTTCTCGCTATAATACGCTTCGAGCGCCTCGTCGTCATAAAAATACAAAGTTGTGTTTCTACCCTTGGATATCTTATAAAGCGGAGGTTGCGCGATATAGACATGACCTCTTTCGATTATCTGCCTCATGTAGCGGAAAAAGAAAGTCAACATCAATATCCGTATATGGCTGCCGTCCACGTCCGCGTCGGTCATGCATATAATCTTATCGTATCTTAATTTTCTCTCGTCGAAGTCCTCGCCTATTCCGCAACCGAACGCAGTTATCATTGACTTGATTTCCTCGTTCTCGAGCGCTTTGTTAAGCCTTGCTTTTTCCACGTTGAGTATCTTGCCTCTCAAGGGCAGAATCGCCTGAAATCGGCGGTCGCGCCCCGTCTTTGCCGTTCCGCCTGCAGAGTCGCCCTCGACAAGGTAAATTTCGCATTTTGAGGGGTCGCGCTCCGAACAGTCCGCCAACTTGCCCGGCAACGTGCTGCTCTCAAGCGGGCTTTTGCGCCTTGCCTCTTCGCGCGCTCTGCGCGCCGCCTCGCGCGCTTTCTGCGCGACAAGCGAACGCATAATAATCTCTTTGCTCTCCTTGGGATGCTCCTCGAGATAAGTCCCGAACGTCTCAGCAAGCACTCGGGACATTATCCCTCTCATCTCGCTATTGCCGAGCTTGGTTTTTGTCTGACCCTCGAATTGCGGGTTGGTGAGCTTGACCGATATAACGGTTACAAGCCCTTCTCGAACGTCGTCGCCGCTAAGCTTCTCGTTCTCCTTAAGCAAGCCATACTTCTTACCGTAATCGTTGATTATTCGAGTCAGCGCCGACTTAAATCCTTCTAGGTGTGTGCCGCCCTCTTCGGTATTGATATTGTTCGCATAGGCATAAATAACTTCGCTATAAGTATCGTTATACTGCATTGCGATTTCAACTTCACCGTTCTCGGTGAATTCGTGAAAATAAATGGGTGTGGGAAACACCGTGGCATGCATCGCGTTTAGTTTATCCACAAAATGAATGATGCCGCCCTCATACATGAACTCCTCGCGTCTAGGCTCTGCTTCCCGCTTGTCGGTTATCGTGAGCTTAAGACCCTTGTTGAGGTATGCAAGCTCTCTTACGCGGTGGCGTATGGTGCTATAATTGAAGTCAAGTGTCTCAAAAATCTCGGGGTCGGGATAAAAGGTGATTCTTGTCCCCGTCTCTTCGCAGCCGCAAACCTCTTGCAATCTATCTTCGGGCACTCCTCTTTTGTATAGTTGTCTAAATAACTTGCCGCGCTGCCTAACCTCTACAATCAATCTTTCGGAGAGCGCGTTGACAACGGAAAGTCCAACGCCGTGAAGCCCGCCCGATATAGTATATCCCGAGCCGCCGAACTTGCCGCCTGCGTGAAGTTTGGTCAACACTAGCTCTACTGCTGAAAGACCTTCCTTTTTCTTTATACCGGTAGGGATACCGCGCCCGTTATCCTCTACGGTCACCGAACCGTCTTGGTTGATTATAACTGCTATCTCCGTGCAAAAACCTGCTACCGCCTCGTCAATGCTATTGTCGATTATCTCGACGACAAGATGATGTAATCCGCGCTCATCGGTAGAGCCGATATACATGCCCGGTCTTATTCTTACGGGTTCTAAGCCCTCGAGCACTTGTATTTGCTCTTGAGTATAATCTTTACACTTGGTTTTGTCCATATT
>CAYOYS010000064.1:0-6204 GCA_964408255.1 uncultured Christensenellaceae bacterium
CATCCATTATTACAAGCACAAGAGGCCCTTTGCGTTTTATTATATTATTTTTATGAGGGAGGTTTATCTATGGATAATGTTACCAAGGCAAAGATTAATTTATTTGCGGTATTGCGTAATATTCAGGATTTGTGCTCAATGGACTCCGAGGCGGCCGAATTGATAAAAGATAAGAATATATCCGTTCAATTCAATGTCAAGGATGTCGGCACCGGCACCCTGAAGTTTGCCGACGGCAAATGCGTCTTCGAAAGGGGGAAAGGGCCGGCAAGCCTAAAGTTATGGTTTACTTCGCCTGAGCATTTCAACAAGCTTGTAGATGGGGAGAACACCATTCCTTTGTTCGTCAACGTGTTTCAAGTAGGCTTTTTGCTCGGAGTATTCCAAAAGCTTGCGGATAGGCTATCTTATTATCTGCAACCTCCCGCAGACAAAAAAGCGGAATTACTCAAGGATTCTGAATATTTTAGAATCAATACGATACTTACGGCATATACCGCTTTTTACGCTATGGCGGAGATTGCCAACAGCGACAAGATAGGCAAGGCATGTGCAAGACGCATGTTCGACGGTGTAATATCGCTCGAGATTAAGGACGGACCCGTGCTTAATATTACCGTTAAAGACCACATCTTATCGGTAGGTATGGGCGCTGTCAAGTTGCCGACCGCGAGCATGGTTTTCAACAGTCTTGAATTCGCGCATAAGATACTTAACGGTGAGGCGTCTACATTCGGCGGAATGGGCTCGGGCGATTTCGGGCTTAGCGGCGCGGTGGCGCTCCTTGAACAAATGGGTAAGCTGCTTAACTTAGTCAGCGTATATCTCGGATAGGAGGATTGAAATATGAAGTTGAAATATGAACCTAAAAAAGTATTTGACGTTTCGAAGAGTCAGGCGATGTTCCGCCGCGCGCTCAATGTCATACCCGCCGGCATTTACGGTCATCTCGGACCCTCGGAAGGCTGTATGATTCCCGTACAGTCTTATCCGCTGTACATGTCGAGAGCGGAGGGCACTTATGTATACGATATAGACGGCAACAAAATCATCGATTACATGTGCGCTTACGGCCCGAACCTTTTGGGTTATAATGACCCGGATGTGGACGCGGCGGCGGCGGAGCAACGCAAAAAAGGCGACTGCACCACCCTTGTTAGCGATATATCCATTGATTTTGCCGAAGAGCTTATCGACACAATCGATATGGCGGATTGGGCATTCTTCGGCAAGAACGGCGGCGATATGACCCAATTTTCGGTTATGATTGCAAGGGCATACACGCATCGCGATAAGATTGTTTTGACCAAGGGTTGGTATCATGGTGTCGCGCCTTGGATGCAGAAGCTAGGCTATAGCGGCGTAACCGAAGGCGACGTTGCGAACAACCTTTACATCGATTGGAACGCGCCCGAGCAATTCGAGGCGATATGTAAGAAATATCCCGGTCAGATTGCGGGTTTTATCTCCACCCCCTATATGCACGGCAACTTTACGGATAACGTGCTTCCCGCCCCCGGATATTGGCAGAAGATACGCAAGATTTGCGACGACAACGGTATTGTTCTCATATTCGACGACGTTCGCGCAGGCTTCAGAGTGGACATTAAGGGCACGGATTACCATTACGGAATCAAGTCCGACCTTTCTTGCTTCTGCAAGGCGATTGCGAATGGCTACAACGTATCGGCAATCTGCGGCAACAAGAAGCTTTTGAATGCGACTGCGGACATCGCATACACCGGCAGCTATTGGTTCTCGGCCGTCCCGATGGCAGCGGGTATCGCAACGCTCAAGAAGGCGAAGGCGCTCAACGTTGTCGAGGAGAACGCGAAGAAAGGCAAAAAATTGACTGACGGGCTTGCAGAGATTGCCAAGGACAACGGCTTTGACCTTAGAGTTACCGGCGAGCCAGCGATGTTTTATCTAAGGCTCGGCAACGACTACCCCTCCACAATTTTGCATCAAGAATGGGTCGCAGAATGTGTCAAAAGAGGAGTGTTCTTCACAAGCCACCACAACCATTTCGTATGCTACGCGCTGTCCGATGACGACATCCAATATACCTTTGAGGTTGCCGACGAGGCATACAAGGTAGTACGAAAAAATCACCCCGATTACGACGGATATATCAAATAATTTTAATAGGAGGAATATTTATGGCTTTAACAAAACAAGAGTGGCTGAAGCTTGAAAAAGAAGCGCACGAGCTGCGCACACTTTGCTTACAGACCACCAATTGGGCGGGTAGCGGCCATATGGGCGGCAGCTTGAGTTCGGTAGACATTCTCATATCGCTGTACTATAGGTATATGAAGTTTGACCCGAAGAACCCCGATGACCCCGACCGCGACCGCTGTGTTGTTTCCAAGGGTCACATCGGTCTTGCGCTTGCATCGCTGTACGCGAAGCTCGGATTAATCGAGACCGAACAGCTCAAGACTTTCAACCTTACGGGCAGTAAGCTCGGAATCCATCTTGATTCCAACAAAGTCAAGGGACTTGACACCTCTACGGGCTCGCTCGGGCACGGCTCGGCGCTTGCGCTCGGATTGGCGCTCGCCGCCCGCGTAAACGGCAAAAAATATAAGACATTTTTACTTCTTGGCGACGGCGAATGTAACGAAGGCTCGGTTTGGGAAGCCGCAATGGCTACCTCGAACTTCAATGTGACCGACCTTATTACGATAGTCGACCGCAACAAGATGATGATAGACGGCAAGACGGAAGAGGTCATGAAGCTTGAGCCTTTCGCGGACAAGTGGAAGGCATTCGGATTCGATACCGTCGAGGTGGACGGGCACGACCTCAACGCGCTTTCCGACATAATTGAATACGCGCTCAATGCCAAAGACAAGCCTGTGTGTATTATCGCGAACACAGTTAAGGGCGAGGGCATCAGTTACATGGCGGACAACTACAAATGGCATTACGGTGCGGTGGATGATGAGAAGTTCGCAACGGGAATGAAAGACCTTGACGAATACTACAAGAACAGAATCGCAAGAGTGGAAAAGGAGGGCAAATAATATGGCAGGTGGTTTGAGTTTTACGGCTGTTGAATCGACTAAGCTAGCAACGGCCGAAATATATGGAAAAACTTTGTGCGAATTAGGCGCTGAGAACCCCAATGTCGTCGCGCTTACCGCAGACCTTGCGGGCTCGACCAAAATCGGCGATTTTAGAGAAAAATTCCCCGACAGATTCTTTAACGTAGGTATCGCGGAGCAGAACCTTATGGGTATCGCGGCGGGTATGGCGAAAGGCGGCTTAGTTCCGTTCGCGTCCACTTTTTCGGTGTTCGCAAGCCTTAGGGCGCTCGACCAAGTACACACCGATATCTGCTACCAGAATGTCAACGTCAAAATAATCGGTACGCACAGCGGCACATCTTTTGGTCAAGGCGGCTCTACGCACCACGCTATCGAGGACTTTGCGGTTGTTCGCGCGCTCGTTAACATGACGCTGATTTGTCCGGCGGACGGCATTGAGACAGGCCTAGCGGTCAAGGCTGCGGCCAACACGCAAGGACCGTTCTATATCCGCATCAATCGTGGCTTTGACCAGACGGTTTATAATACGTCCGATTACGGCTTCGAAGTCGGCAAAGCGGTAGAGATGTTCGAGGGTACCGACCTTACGTTAATCGCTTGCGGCTCTTGCGTCTATCAGGCGGTTCAGGCGGCGAGAATATTGCAGTACGACCATAAGCTTAATGTAAGAGTGCTTAATATGCACACAATCAAGCCCATAGACAAAGAGGCAATTATCAATGCGGTTAAAGATACGCGCCGTATTATAACGGTAGAGGACCACTCGGTTATCGGCGGCTTAGGCAGCGCGGTTGCAGAGGTGGTCGTCGAAAGCGGCAAGGCTTGCGCATTCCGTAAGCTTGGCTTGCAGGATAAGTTCTCGGCTATCGGTCTTCACGAAGACCTCATGGCTATGCACGAATTGGATGCCGCGGGTATCGTCAAGAATGTGCTTGAAGTCATGAAAGCGGACTTTGAGGTCGACGAGGACTGGGGCGACGAGGTATAAGCTATGGCAAAGAACGTAACAATTACTCAAGACGATTTGTATGCGTCAAGGATATTCTTTTATTCGGCTTTGCCGCTACTTAAGGTAATCGCGGAGAGTGAACCGAAGTACGGGAACAAGTTCAAGGGCAAAAGCTTTGTCTTTCAAGTGAGCGCGGCGTACGAAGGCGCGGAGGGCGGCAAGATGGGCACACATTTTGTCGTTGAGGACGGCAAGTGGACAGTGATAGTCGGCAAGCTACACGAAGCGCCGGATGTAGAGTTTGTTTTCCCTAATCTTAGGAATTTTTGTATATTCTTCTCGGGTAAGGGCATGCCCCTTCCCAAGATTAAGGGCATGCTTAAGCTTGGAATACTCGTTCCGGTATTGATGACGCTCTTGCGTATGGCAGGACTTCTTCAGGCAAAAGACGCGCCGGCTAGCGAAGCCGACCAAGTTATGCTTGTCAAGCTGTACTTCTATCTGCTTCCCAACGGCATAAGCCAACTCAACAAGATGAATCAAGAGCTTGTAAAGAAGTTCACAATAACAAGTCCCGACAGAGCATACGCGTTCGCGGTGACGGGGTATCCCGAGCTTCAGTCTTGGCTAAGAATCAAGGCGGGCAATAGCAAGGCGGGCAGAGGTGAGTACCCGAGATGCAAGCCTTTTCTTACCATGCGGTTCGACAGCCCGATGCATGCGCTCGATATTCTAATGAGCAAGGGCGACATGATGGACTACATGCGTAAAAAGTGGCTCATAGTCGAAGGCGCGCCCGAGTTCGGCGGCGAATTCGGCAACCTACTCTTCAAAGTCGGCTACTACGCGCAAGGGCAATACCTATAATAACTAAGCCGCACTTCGGTGCGGCTTTTTATTGTCACACGGTCTATCGTTAAGATTGAACCAAAGCTAAACCGCAAAGATAATTTGCAAGTCAAGCATTGATTGACCCATACCGTGAAATCCGCAAGTGTTTTCGCTAAGGCGAACCACATGTTAATGCGCAAAGCCGCTGCTAAGTCGAATTAATGGGCAAATCATAATTTTGAATTCGAATATTGAACGATATGGCTCTTGCAAAATCGAGTTATAAATCGAATCGCGAAGATTGGAATCGTTAAAAATAAAATAATTAATATTACCGTGTACCCATTTTTACAAGCGGGTATTTTTCGGGCACAACTTGAGGTGGATATGAAGATTGTAGTTTTGGACGGATTTGCGGTGACGCAAGAGGATTTGAGCTTTGAGTTTCTCAACGCTTATGGCGAAGTCGCAATATATGAAAGGCTTTCTGAGCACGAAGTGATAAGCCGAATCGGAGACGCGGAGATAATATTGACCAACAAGACCATGATAACTTGCGAGATTATGAAAGCATGTCCCGAGTTAAAATATATTTCGGTGCTCGCAACAGGCTATAACGTTGTGGATATTACCGCGGCAAGAGAATGTGGTATTACCGTTAGCAACGTTCCGTCATACAGTACGGACAGCGTCGCGCAACACACCTTTGCGCTGATGCTTGAGCTGTTTTCCTCTGTCGGGAGTCATGACAACTCGGTCGAAGCGGGAGATTGGGTGGCATCGGAGGATTTTAGTTATTGTCTTGGTACCCTTCGAGAGCTTTCGGGTAAGACCTTGGGGATTATCGGCTACGGCAATATCGGCAAAGCGGTAGAGAAGATTGCGCGCGCTTTTAATATGAGAGTGTTGGTACACAACCGAACTCCATTTTCAGGAAGCGTTACCCTCGATGCTTTGTTCGCCGAGTCGGACATAATCAGCCTGCATTGTCCGTTGACGGAAAGCAACATAAGGTTTATCAACGCGGACAGCATCTCGAGAATAAAGCGGGGCGCATACCTTATCAATACGGCGCGTGGCGCGCTTATTGACGAGAATGCGTTAGCCAATGCCCTTAACTCGGGCAAGCTTGGAGGCGCAGCGCTTGACGTCTTATCATCTGAGCCGCCCCAAGCGGACAATCCGCTACTTAATGCAGACAACTGTATTATCACCCCTCATATCGCGTGGGCTACTCTCGAAGCGCGCAAACGCTTGTTGAAAGTTACCGAGCAAAACATTGCGGGCTTTGTCAACAAAAGTCCGATAAATGTAGTAAGCTGATTTTTTCTTTAAGTATAGCTTTTTTATCCATATTAGGGATTTAGGTTG
>CAYOYS010000064.1:6304-8429 GCA_964408255.1 uncultured Christensenellaceae bacterium
AAGCGGCGAAAAGGACGCGTGTCTGCGCTCAAATATTGGGTTGGTAACGAACATAAAAGCTATTTGATAAGCGTTACATTTTCCAAGTTTTTGGATAGAACAACAATAGCATCGGGAATATTTCTAGTCTGCCGAACAACATATCGAGGACAAAGACAAGCTTTGAAAAGGCGCCGTAGGAGGAAAAGTTGCCTGCTGCGCCTAAAGCTCCAAAATACGGGCCGACATTGTTCAAGCAGCTTACGGCGGCGGTCAAATCCGCAAGCATCGATTCGCCTCCGAAGCCGGGATTGCTTAGTGAAACGAGCAAGACTGAGCCGCAAAGTATCAACAAATATAACACAAAATACCGCATTGTACCGTGCGTCACGATATAATCGAGCGGCTTGCCGTCCAATCGTATCGTGTTGACCGAACGCGGAGAGCGCGTGCTTTTTATCTCTCTTATTCCCGATTTGAACAGTATTATAACCCTTGATACCTTGAGTCCTCCCGCAGTCGAGCCCGCACTGCCGCCGATGAACATCAAAAGCAACAACAAAAATTGCGCGGCAGTAGGCCATTTTGTATAATCTGCGGCAACAAAGCCTGTCGTTGAGACCATGGACGCAGCTTGAAAGGCGGAAAAACGCAGCGCCTCGCCGAACGATTGGTAAACTCTGTTGATTAATAGGGAAGCGGTTATCGCGCCGATTGCGACTATTATTATTGTGAGGAACACTTTTAACTCCTCGCTTTTCACCACGTCCTTGAATTTGCCCAACAGAATCAAAAAGAATATATTAAAGTTTATAGAAAACAAAATCATGAACACCGTAATAACGGTATCTATATATTTGCTGTCGAATGCCGCGACGCTTAGATTCATATTGGAGAAGCCGCCGGTAGAGGCGGTGGCTAAGGCATAAAGTACGCTTTCAAAAAAGGGCATTTTGATTGATAACAATATAATTTGAAGTATCGTCATAGCGACATAGATTGCGTAAAGAATCAAAGCCGTATGCTTGAGTTTGGACACAAGTTTGCCTACTTGCGGGCCGGGACTTTCTGCGCGAAACATATGAAAGAACTTGGTGTCCGACTTTGGGAGTACGGCTATGACGAACACAAGTACGCCCATTCCGCCTATCCATTGAGTAAAAGCGCGCCAGAACAATATGCTTTTCGGCAATGCTTGGATATCCCCGATAACTGTTGCACCCGTCGTTGTAAAGCCCGAGACAGCCTCAAAAAAAGCATCGATAAAGTTCGGTATCACGCCGCTTACGATAAAAGGCACCGCGCCGAAAAGGCTCATAATCAGCCATCCGAGAGCGACAGTGATGAAGCCTTCTTTTGGATTTATCCAAAGTTCTTTCGGCTTTTTTATCACTAAGGGAATCCCTAGCGCAATCAATGCTGCCAAAGTTATTCCGAACGCGAATACGGTATTCTCGCTAAGACAAATCGCGATAAAAAAAGGAACGGACATAAGCGCCGCTTCCACAAGCATAATTATTCCCGTTGTATATGCCGTTGTGCGATAATTCATCTTTCTAGAATGTCGTTGAGCTCGTCGAAATACTTCGAGCTTGTCACAACTAAGACGCGGTCATCTATTTCGATAGTATCTTGACCGTTCGGGATAAGCAACGCGCCGTCTCTAATTATCGAAGCTATGATAATGTTAGGTTTGAATTTAATATCTTTCAAAGATGTTGAGAGATGTTCAAAAGTATCGCTTGCGATAAACTCAATCGCCTCCGCCCTATTGTTGACAATGCGGTACAGACTGCACATTCTTCCGCCCGAATTCTGACGGCTTCTGGCATAGCGTATAATTTGGTTCGCGGTCAAGAGCTTTGGGGCGATAACCGTATCCACGCCCGCTTTGTCCAGCATCGCAGAAAGGGAAATATTGTCGAGTTTTGTAATCACGCGCACTCGCTTGTCGTTCGCATACATCGATATTATCACGTTGGTTTCGTCGTTATCGGACAACGCTATTAAGGCGTCCGTTTTGAGAAGCCCTTCTTCCTCAAGCGTGTTGAAGTCGGTGTAATCCGCCTGAATTATGTCCGCTTTATCCAAGTTTTCCTTGAATGCCAAACATTTTTCGTAATTGTTTTCGATTATTTTTATACTT
>CAYOYS010000065.1:0-1819 GCA_964408255.1 uncultured Christensenellaceae bacterium
GCTTTGAATAGTTTATCGTGCTAACTTTCACCGAAAAGCCCATTACGGACGCTACTTTGAGAAATTATTAATAATTTATTATAATTTTTTTGATTATTGCTTAGTAAGCTTTTTAATATAGCTTTTTTTAGTTATTGCATAGTAAGCTTTTTAATATTAGTTGACAACGCGCGCTATTAATAATAAAATAACTAAAAAGCGAGGTATGTTATGCGAAGTATTGGAAGAGAGGGATATACCTTCGACGACGTTTTGCTAGTACCGCAAAAATCCGAGGTATTGCCGGCAATGGCGGACTTGACTGCCAAACTGACAGACGAATTGACTTTGAATATCCCGATAATGTCGGCGGCTATGGACACCGTGACGGAATACGAGCTGGCGATTGCGATAGCGCGAGAGGGTGGACTAGGAATCATACACAAGAACCTCACCATTGAAGAACAGGCGACGAATGTCGATAAGGTGAAACGAAGCGAGCACGGTGTGATAGTCGACCCTTTTATTTTATCTCCCGACCACTTGGTGAGCGATGCGATAGCGTTGATGAAAAAGTATAAAATCAACGGCTTGCCGATAACCAAAAAGGGCAAACTTGTAGGGATACTTACGCATAGGGATTTGCGCTTTGTTACCGATTACAGCCAATCGATATCCAATCTTATGACTCCTGAGGAGCGGCTTATAACCGCCCCTATTGGAACGACTATGGAGGATGCTAAGCAGATTCTTGCAAAGCACCGCATAGAAAAGCTGCCGCTTGTTGACGAAAAGGGTGAGTTAAAAGGCTTGATAACTATCCGCGACATCGAGAAGACGATAATGTTCCCTTCCGCGGTCAAGGACAAGAACGGCAGACTTTTAGTTGGCGCGGCGGTAGGAATATCAGGCAACACCATGGAGCGCGTTCAGGCGCTTGTGTCGTCCAAGGTCGATATAATTTCAATAGATACGGCGCACGGTCATTCCGCATCCGTTATAGCTATTCTTAAAAAAATAAAGGCGAGATATCCCGCGCTTTCGGTGATTGCGGGCAATGTCGCTACGGCGGCGGCGACACGTGAGTTAATCGACGCAGGCGCGGACGTCGTCAAGGTGGGAATGGGACCGGGTTCGATATGTACCACAAGAATTATTGCGGGAATAGGAGTGCCGCAAGTTACCGCGATTATGGATTGTGCCGAGATGGCGGACAAGATGGGCAAGCGCATAATAGCGGACGGCGGCATCAAGTATTCGGGCGATATAGTGAAAGCGATTGCTTCGGGCGCGTCGGCGGTTATGCTCGGGAGTCTGCTTGCCGGCACCAAGGAAAGCCCCGGCAACCTCGAGATATTCCAAGGCAGAAGCTTCAAGGTTTATCGCGGCATGGGCAGTATCTCGGCGATGCAAGCGGGGAGTAAGGACAGATATTTCCAAGAGGACAGCGAGCAATCCAAGCTCGTTCCCGAGGGCGTAGAGGGCAGAGTGCCTTATAGAGGGACACTTGCCGAAGTGGTGTTCCAAATGGTGGGCGGCATACGCTCGGGCATGGGGTATTGCGGCATGAGGACAATCGAGGATTTGCGCTCCAAAGCGGAGTTTATACGAATCAGCAACGCCGCGTTAATCGAAAGCCACCCTCATGACATTTCGATAACGCACGAGGCGCCCAACTATTCCAAAGGTTTTTAGCGCATAACGACTATATCCGCAAGGGATTATCACCTATAATGGGAATTGTTAGCGGTGAGTTATGGGCAAGAAAAGGGGACTATTCTTGCAAAGAATTATAGTTAAGATTACCGTTTGCAAGATATATCGTCCGTAAAGAGATTAT
>CAYOYS010000065.1:1919-8425 GCA_964408255.1 uncultured Christensenellaceae bacterium
ATACAAGAGAGACTGTTTTTGTATTGGATTTTGGCGGACAGCACAGCCAACTAATAACGCGCCAAGTTAGGGATATGAAAGTGTATTCCGAGCTTGTCCCCTGCACAATTACGGCGGAGAATATTAAAAAGAAAAATCCTATCGGCTTAATCTTGATTATCGGGCGACAACGCGCGCTTTCCGAAGTTTCGTATAGGCTTGACCCCGAGATATTATCTCTTAATATTCCCATTCTCGGGATAGGCAGCGGCATGCGACTCATGGAGGTACTTGGTCAAGAGCCCATATCCTTTCTCTCAGACGAATACGGCACAGCCGACATCGTTTATGGTAATCATCCGCTTTTTAAGGGTATCAAAGGCAAGACAATACGCGGTACAAGCCGCATGGATTGCGCCGCCGAACTGCCGCAAGGCTTCGTCAGCATAGCGCATACTGATAAGACGGCTAACGCGGCGATAGCGAATGACGCGGCTAGGATTTTCGGATTGCAGTTCGATTCCGAAGCGATGACCGACTGTGACAAGCTTGAGATAATCCGTAATTTTCTTTTTGAAATATGCGGAGCAAAGGGCGATTGGGATATGGGCAGCTTTGCGAAAAAAGAAGTCAAGGCGCTTACTGCAAAGCTCAAGAACAAAAAGGTGCTGCTTGCTCTCTCGGGCGGCGTGGACAGCTCGGTGTGCGCGGCGCTTTTGTCAAAGGCGGCAAGCGGCAATCTGATTTGCGTTTTTGTCGACCACGGTCTTATGAGAAAGGGCGAGGCGGAAGAAGTCAATAAGGTGTTCGGAGAGCAATTCGGCATCAAGCTTATCACGGTGGACGCCGAGCGGCGCTTCCTTGAAAGGCTCAAGGGCATAACCGACCCCGAGACCAAGCGCAAGGCAATCGGCGCGGAGTTTATCAAGGTGTTCGAGGAAGAGGCGAAAAAAATCGGCAAGGTAGACTACTTGGTGCAAGGCACAATCTATCCCGACGTCGTTGAGAGCGGTATTTACGGTTCTGCGGCAGTCAAAAGCCACCACAATGTCGGCGGCTTGCCCTCGGTTGTGGATTTTGAGGAGATTATCGAGCCGTTACGGGATTTGTTCAAGAACGAGGTAAGGGAAGTCGGCTTCGAATTAGGACTCCCCGAACACATGGTTATGCGGCAGCCTTTCCCGGGACCCGGACTCGGTATCCGTGTAATAGGAGAGGTCACCAAAGAAAAACTTGAAATATTGCGCGAAGCGGACTATATCTATCGCGACGAGATTGCCAAGGCGGGCTTGCAGTATAAGATATGGCAATATTTTGCTGTCCTTAGTGACATGAAGAGCGTGGGGGTAACTGCCGATAAACGTACTTACGAATATACGTTAGCGCTACGTGCCGTCAACAGCGTAGACGCAATGACTGCAGAATGGTACAAGGTGCCGTATGAGGTGCTTGAGCAATGCTCGGCAAGGATTACCGCCGAAGTAAAACATATCAACCGCATTGTATACGATATAACAAGTAAGCCTCCGGCGACCATAGAATGGGAGTAGCTCGAGTTTTAATAGAATAGTATTACGAAAGAATGGGAGTATGCTATGACCTTAAAAAATCGGATAAAAAAGTTGCTAAATTGTTTGTGAATGAGATTCGATAACTCAAGTCTTTTATGTAGATAGTACTAAAACAGGCGATAAATTAACAGACATATATGCATTTTGTAATATAAGGCGGCAAGCGATACATATCTTTAAGGACATTTTAGGATAATTAAGGAAGCAATGAATAAATACTCGCGCTGAATGCGGATAGATTTTTTATGAATAGGTGAACATTTATTGTTTTCGCGGCTTTGCCGCTTTTTCTTTTTTTTGGATTGTGAATATCGAGTCGGCGCGTAGTAATATGTAAGAATATTTTTCTAGTATGCTTTTAGATTGTATTTATGGTACGAATAATTTATAATAATATTATGTTGTACGGGAATACGGACGGAATCAAAAAAACGACGCTAGAGGAACTTGAAGCGCTATTAGGAAGCTATGACAAGAGCTGTTTTATCGATAGGGCGGTGCTTGAAACGACCGCACGAATCAGTTTTCGCCTAAATCGCGAGATATCTTTGTTCATTTCGCGGAACGGGCGGTTGCTTGCTGTTGGCATAGGTGACAGCGCGACCGTACCGCTTGCAGAACTTTCCGAAAAGCGCGGAACGCAACGCCTTATCGGGGTAAGGTGTATCCATACCCACCCTAACGGAAGCGCGAAGCTCTCTGATGTGGATATTTCGGCGCTGAAAGCAAATCGTTATGATTGCATGGCGAGCGTAGGCGTGGATGCTAACGGAATTGGCGGCATGGAAGTCGCATATATTCGGGGCGAGGCAATTGAGACCTATTTTATTGAAGGTGAGATACCTGATATGCAACTGCTTGCTTTAATCGAAGAATGTGAACGCGAGAGTGTGCCTAATAATAGAGAAAACGTGGAAAAAAGAAGTCTTTTGGTACACGCATCGGATGCGCTAGATGCCGAATATTCTCTTGGCGAACTTGACAATCTTGCGCGAACTATGGGTCTTAATCCCGTCGAAAGAATAATACAAAAGCGCGAAAAACCCGATAAGGATTTTTATATCGGGAGCGGCAAGGTCAAAGAAGTTGCGCTCTTATGTCAGGTCAAAGAGGTTTCAATCGTAATCTTTGACCATCAGCTGTCGGGACTGCAGCACAAGAACCTTGCCGAGGCACTCAATCGGGTAATTATCGACCGTTCGATGTTGATTCTCGATATATTCGCAAAACATGCTACGACCAATGAGGGAAAATTACAAATCGAGCTTGCACGGCTCAAATACCGTCTGCCGATGCTTATTGGCAGAGGTATCGAGATGAGCAGACAGCGCGGCGGACTTTACGCAATGGGCGGCGGCGGCGAAACTAAGCTCGAGCTTGACCGCAGAAATATACGGCGCAACATAGCAACGATTCGGGAAAAGCTCGAAAAGCTCGAAAACGTACGGGATATCAGACGGCAAAGGCGCAAGAGCGCGGGACTGAAAAGCGTTGTCATAGTCGGCTATACCAACGCCGGCAAAAGTACGCTTATGAATTATATAACCAAAGCGGGGGTACTTGAGGAGGACAAGCTGTTCGCGACGCTTGACTCAGTCGGGCGCAACGTCTGGGATAACGGCAAGGAATACCTTTTGATTGACACTGTCGGGTTCATCAACAGACTGCCGCACGAATTTATAGAGGCGTTCAAATCTACGCTTGACGAGGCGCGGAGCGCCGACCTTTTATTGCATATTGTTGACAAGAGCAGTCCATATTATATGAGCGAATACGACACCGTGCTATCGGTGCTTGAGGATATCGGCGCGGCACACGTGCCTATTATCACAGTTTATAATAAAAACGACAAGGGAAAAGAAGTACTTCTTCCGACTTACTCGGACGCGGTCACAATATCGGCAAGGACGGGGGAAGGGGTAGCCGAGCTGAAGCGTCTTATTATCAAAAAACTTTTCGAAGAGTAAATAATCCTAAAATTTAACGATTAAGTTTTTCTGCAAAATCCGACTATGCTAAGCACAGCGTATATTTATGTTTTGGTAAAAATACTAATCAAGCAAATTATCCGATAGAAGTTCGTAGATTTTTGCCGCCTTTTCTTCCCAACTCGTGTACACATATTTGGCGCTTGCGCGGCTGTCAACTATCATCTTTAAGTCGACAAGCGCCTTGCCGCCGTTGGGCTCGTTGATTTTCAATGCGACGGTATATGAACCGTCCTTATTTTTATAATAATCGCTGAAATATTCTTGCTTTTTGCGGTAAGCAATACGCGACTTCTTGACGTATTCGGTGATTTCTTCGCGTAGCGAAAGAGGGATTCTTGTGTAAAAATTGGCGAGGCATATTCTGCCCTCGGGGGTAATCGAGTATATCACCTTACCGCCCGCTAAGTTCTTGTGTATAAAACCCGTCTCGCAAAGCTTCGCGACTGCTTCCTTACATTCCAAAAAAGCTACCCAGTTATTATCCTGAGAACACATCGAGGTGACAATATCATCCTCGAGCGGAACTTCCATTTTGTCCATAACATATAAAAGAATAAGCTTGTTTTGAGTTTCTCCCACACTGCCCTCGCTGTTTTGATTATTGTATCACAAGGTATAAAAAAACAAAATTTATTTTGTCACATTTTTTGAAAACGGCACATATTGTGTTTGCCGCGCAGCTTACATACAAAAGAAATTATAAAAGCTATTGGAAATATTCCTTATATTTGTTATAATAATGCCGTGGAGGCGGCTATGAGAGGATATTCGAGAGAGGAATCTTACTCGCTTTTTGAAGAAGCGATGTCCAATTTAATAAACACCAATTTTATTTTGACCGCCAAGCCGATTGCCGATATTCTAAAATTTATCGTATATAACGAGATAATCCAAAGTTTTATATCCGAATGTAATAAGAGCATCAATTACGATTCATCGCTGAGGGCGGCTATTAGCAAGGAGAATGGGAGGTATTATTTTACCCTTCCGAAAAGTAACCGTGCAATCATCGCGCTCGTTGTCAATTTGCTTTACGACTTTGACAAGGGCAATCAAAGTTTAGATTCTTTTATATCGGGGTTTTTCCCGGCGACCGATTTGAAGCAATCGTATAATATGTTCGCGGATGCGGTGCTCGTGCCTTTTCGGGATGCTTTTAAGCAGGCTTTTTTGTTCGATAACAGCGTTATTGAGCCGCTTGAGGATAAAGACAATGACAAGCTGTATTCCAAAATCAACCCCGCGGCGGTAGAGCAGATAGGCTCTATAATCCATTTTTTGCGCACGGATTTTTTGGCGGATAACAGATTGAGCGAAGAGCTGCGCGAGGACTACACTCTGATTGCCGACGGACTTTACGAGTCGCTTGAGAAGGGTGACGCAAGGCTTGCAAAACCGCTTTGGGTAGCGTTGAAGAACACAATCGGGCGTGAAAAGCGTTATTTGAAGCGTTGCAAAGAATTGGAAAGTATTCTAAAACTGTACGCGGTAATCTAAGAGCTTTCGCCCTTTCTTTCGCTTATAGAATTGTTTTGAAGCGTCGGCGGCTTGCAAGTCGCTATTAATTATCATTTGCAATTTGCATTTATATTTGACATTTTTGACTAATTTTTTATAGCGCTTGTGACCATTCGTATTGCTTACGCCGAAAATGCCTTGTTTTTCAAGTTTATCAGCTATATAGCTTTTATTAAAGAATTTTTGAAGCTTAAAACAAAAAACCACCCCCGAAAGGATGGCATTGTCCGTTGAATTGCGGATACCGATTATTTAATCGAGTTTAATGACTTGGTTATTGTGGAAATCTTTCTGCTTGCGGTGTTGATGTGGTATACACCGTTGCTTTTTGCCTTGTTGATGATACCGACAGTCACGGGAAGCAACGCTTCTGCCGCTGCGACATCGTTCGCCGCGATTGCCGCATTGAACTTCTTGACGGCATTCTTAACTCTTGAACGGATTGCGGTGTTCTGCTTGTTTTCCTCGGCGGTTATCAAAATACGCTTTTTCTGGGATTTGATGTTTGCCACGATTATTCTCCTTAGCTTGTCATTTTCGCTTAAGTATTTTAGCATATATAAGCGGGCTTGGCAAGGCTTTGAGGTAATAATTTATAAAAAATAGCCGAATAATATCAATATGGATGTATATTTTGAATTGGCAAGCGAAACATTCTCAAGACTTTCGGAACGAGAGGAACTGCGCTCAAAATTGAGTGAACGCATCGAGATGCGTTGCTTTGATGTAGCGAGCAAAGACGAACGAAAGCTTTTTGGTCGTGAAATGGGCAGATATATTACTCTCGAGCTTAAGGAAAGCTTGTTGAGCGATGAGGGAATCAAGGAGGAAGCGGCGCGGGCACTCTCGCATAATATCAGCCGTCTTCTAAAAAGGGCGCATGCAAGACGAGATATAGTATTGGTCGCAGGACTCGGCAATCCCAAGATGACGGCGGATAGTTTGGGTGTAGAGGCGGCAAAAGCCGTCCGCGTCGTCTTAAGCGGGCGCGGCGTACGGACGGTGATTCCCTCCGTGTTCGGGGAAACGGGCGTGGAAAGCTATGACGTCGTTCGAGGCGTGGTCAAAGCAATCGAGCCGGACGCGGTAATAGTAGTGGATACGCTTGCTTGCAAGAGCGTAGATAAGCTTTATAAGACCTTTCAGCTTACCGATTCGGGCATAAGTCCGGGCGCCGGTCTAATGAACCGCCGCAAAGAGCTTAATTCGGCGACTCTAGGTGTTCCGGTTATAGCGGTTGGGGTGCCGCTGATATCCTATACCGAGCAATATCCTTACGATGGCGACCTTTGCGTAACGCCCAAGGAAATCGACGTTGTGGTGCGAGTTGCGGGAAGAATTATTGCAAAGGGCATAGACCGCGCAATCTATGGCAGGAACGCATAGCTCTTGTTTAGCATGTTTCGAATAGTCATCATGCTATTTTGAATAGTTGAGGTTATCCCAA
>CAYOYS010000066.1:0-1983 GCA_964408255.1 uncultured Christensenellaceae bacterium
ACTTTAGGCATTGTTCTTTTGTGTCCGCTTGCGTTGTGGAATCTTTCAATAATAGCTTTGTCTGCATCCGAAGCGTTACCAAAAAGCAAAAAATCATCGATTTGCTTGTATGTTATGCCCATTTCGCTTTCATCTGTCTGATTGTCAAACAGTCCGCCCGAGGGCGTCTTTTTCATTATCTGAGAGGGCGCTTTCAAAAAAGCTAAAAACTCATAGACCTCGGTCACCGTAAGGTCGCCGATAGGGTTGAAGTCATACGCTCCGTCACCCCATTTGGTAAAATAACCCATATGCATTTCGCTGCGGTTACTGCAGCCCGCGACAAGCCTGTTCTCGCTTGCCGCTACCGCGTATAGCGTCGTCATTCTAAGCCGTGGCGCGATATTGACATTAGCAAGCGGCGCAATCTCCGCGGCGTCCGAAAGCCTATCCAAAAAAAGTTGTTTGATTGGGGCAAGGTCCACTACGCGACTCTCGATTCCAAATGTCAAAGCGAGCGCCTCGGCGTCCTTTTTATCGCTGCCGTAATTACTGCTTGAGCCGCAAGGCATGATTATTCCCGCCGTGTTGTCAACTGCCTTTTTGCACAAAATTCCGACAAGAGCGCTGTCCTTGCCGCCGCTGTTGCCAAAAACTATACCCGAGGCTCCCGCCTCCTCGATTATGCGCCGTATAAAGGCGACTCTTTTTTCCGTTTCCTTAGAATAATCCCTCATTGTTACCGTCCTATGACACATTTTGATACCGTCCTATGACGCATTTTCGTCACAGCTCTACCACGCCTTCGAACACCTTGACGCAGTTGCCCGTCATAAATATACCCATGTCCGTATACCGAATAACCAATTCGCCACCTAAAAGAATGACCTTGATATCCTCGTTCTTTTTCACATACCCTTTCGATACCGCAGCCGCAACGCTTGCCGACGCTCCCGTGCCGTATGCGAACGCTTCGCCGCTGCCCCTTTCCCATACCCTTAGCTTCAATGTCTTAGGGTCGAGCACCTTGACGAATCCGACGCCGACTTTTTCGTATGACAGATTGTTTTCAAGTTTTGCGCCTGCTTTGGCGATGTCAAGTCTTTCGACGTCGTTTGCGAAGACTATCGTGTATGGATTGTTAATATACACATGAACAAGATTATATTTTTTGCCGTCTGATGCAATCGACTCGTTGAACGTCTTTTCGCCACCCGCGGCAAACGGCATCTCAGGTTCGAATATCGGCATACCCATATTGACTTTCGCAGAATACACCAATCCATTTTTGACGTTGACCGATACCGTCCTAATGCCCGATGCCGTCTCGATTCTCAACTCGTGCTTTCGCGCGATTCCCGTATCGTATAAATACTTTGCAACACAGCGTATCGCGTTGCCGCACGATTTGCTCTCACTGCCGTCCGCTTTGAAAAGCCTGAGCCTTGCGTCCGCCGTAACGCTTCGCATTATCAGCACCAAGCCGTCTCCGCCTATCCCAAAATGACGGTCGGAAAGGCTGACCGCAAGGCTCTCAATACAGTCAATTTCGCTGTCGAAACAGTCTATTACGATGTAATCGCTGCCCGCACCCTGCATCTTGACAAAATGGATTTTCATAGCCTCGCGCCGCATATTGTTGATGTCGACAAGCTCGGTGCTCGTCTCGCTGTATCCGCTCATTAAGCTGTCCGCAATCGCGCTTGCGGTATCGAGTGAGGTCAAGCAAGGTATCCCTAAGGCACAAGCCTTACGGCGCACTTTAACGCTGTCTTTTGCGGGGTCTCTTCCCTTCTTGGAGGTAGAAACAATGTAGCTAATTTTGCCGCTCTCAAGCAATGTTATCGCGTTGTTCTCGGCAGATTCGGCGATTTTGTTGACGACTTCGCATCGAAGTCCCGCCGCCTCGAGTACGTTCGCAGTGCCGTATGTGGCATAAAGCTCAAAGCCAAGCGTTGCATATTTTTCGGCGATTTCGGCGATTTCGTGCTTGTCGGTATCGCG
>CAYOYS010000066.1:2083-6003 GCA_964408255.1 uncultured Christensenellaceae bacterium
TCGAATATATTAGTCGCGGGATATATTGCTATACTGTCGCCCGAATGGATTCCCGTACGCTCGATATGCTCCATTATTCCGGGAATAAGTACCTCGTCGCCGTCGCAAATCGCGTCAACTTCAATCTCCTTACCACTCAAATATTTGTCTATCAAAACGGGGTTGTCCTGCTTAGTCCTAAGAATTATCTCCATGTACTCGACAATATCGCTTTCATTGAACGCGATTATCATATTTTGCCCGCCAAGTACGTAAGAGGGACGCATTAAGACGGGGTATCCGAGCTCCTCTGCGGATTTTAACGCTTCCTCTAAGGTAAATACCGAGTGTCCCGCGGGTCGCGCAACCGAGATTCTCTCAAGCAGCTCGTCGAATCTTCCTCTATCCTCGCAAATGTCTATCGTCTCCGAGGACGTTCCGATAATCACGACGCCCGCCTCGGTCAACCGCTTGGCAAGCTTGATAGCGGTTCCGCCTCCGAACGCGACAACTACGCCGATTGGCTTCTCAACCTTGATTATGCTCATAACGTCCTCGAAGCAAACCGGCTCAAAATACAGCCTATCCGCAGTGTCGAAGTCGGTTGAGACAGTCTCGGGATTATTGTTGACGACGATAACTTCATAGCCCATCGCCTTAAGTGTCTTGACCGAATGAACGCAAGCATAATCGAATTCTATACCTTGACCTATGCGAATAGGGCCGCTACCGAGTACCATTACCCGCTCTTTTTTGCTGTTTTTGACGAATTCCTCCGCCTCGTTCTCGCCCGAGGACACCGCGTAAAAATACGGGGTTTTTGCGCCGAACTCGCCGGCGCAGGTGTCTACCATTTTGTATATCCCCGCGGAATAATCGATTTTGCCTTCGGCAATATTTTTAAGACCGTTGAGGAACCAAGGGTCCACTTTGGTAATTTGGTACAGCTCGTCTACCGAAAAGCCGCGAAGCAACGCTTCATATAGCACAAAAATCCTTTCGTCCGTCACCTTATGGACATTTTCGGCAATCTCGTCGTTTGATAATTTTTTCAACTTGGGCAAGTTAAGGTCCTTAAGTCCTATTTCGGCGCCCTTGACCGCTTTGAGCAACGCGAGCTCAAAGGTGTCCGCTATACTCATAACCTCGCCCGTCGCCTTCATCTGCGTTCCCAACTCGTTCTTCGCGTACACAAACTTGTCAAAGGGCCATTTTGGGAATTTTACCGCGACATAGTCTATTGAGGGCTCAAACGCAGCATAAGTCTTTTGGGTTATCGTGTTGAGAATCTCGTCAAGTGTGTAGCCAATCGCGATTTTTGTAGCGACCTTTGCAATGGGGTATCCCGTCGCCTTAGACGCTAGCGCCGAGGAGCGCGAAACCCTCGGGTTGACCTCGATAACGGCATATTCAAAGCTGTTCGGGTCGAGCGCGAATTGTACGTTGCAGCCGCCCTCGATTTTCAGTTCCTCGATTATGCTCAAAGCGGCGGCGCGCAACATACGGTATTCCTTATCGGCAAGTGTCACCGCGGGCGCGATTACTATACTGTCGCCGGTATGTACGCCCACGGGGTCAAGGTTTTCCATTGAGCAGACGCAAATTCCGTTGCCCTTGCGGTCGCGCATTACCTCGAATTCTATCTCTTTCCAACCCGACACGCTTCTTTCCACCAATATCTGCCCGATTGGCGAT
Organism: uncultured Christensenellaceae bacterium; assembly: GCA_964408255.1. GTDB lineage: Bacteria > Bacillota > Clostridia > Christensenellales > CAG-1252 > SACC01. The sequence goes on from CAYOYS010000066.1 coordinate 3,758, forward strand.
GCCGTGATGCCTATCGAGGCGATTTCTTTAAGCTCTTTTTTATCTTTCGCGATACCGCCTCCGCTCCCTCCAAGCGTAAACGCAGGACGGACTATTACGGGATATCCATTTTTTTCCGCGAATTTTACCGCCGCGGAAATCCCCGTCGCAATTACCGAGGGCACAACGGGCTGATTGATTCCCTGCATTGTCTTTTTGAAAATTTCGCGGTCCTCCGCCTTATCAATGGTCTCGGGCGATGAGCCGAGTAGCCGTACGTTCATATCCCTAAGGAAGCCTTCGCGGGCAAGCTGCATGCAAAGCGTCAACCCCGTCTGCCCTCCCAATCCTGACAAAATGCTATCGGGACGTTCCTTTTTTATTATCCTTTTTATCGTAGCTAGCGTCAGCGGCTCAATATAGATGCGGTCCGCCATTGCGTTGTCCGTCATAATCGTAGCAGGATTGGAGTTGACAAGCACTATCTCGATATTCTCCTCCCTAAGCACTCTGCATGCCTGTGTCCCCGCATAGTCGAACTCCGCAGCTTGCCCGATTACTATTGGGCCTGAGCCGATTACTAGCACCTTTTTTATAGATTTATCGTATGGCATATCCTTCCTCCATTTTGTCAAACAGCATATCGAATAAAAATGAGGCATCGAGCGGCCCACCGCATACTTCCGGACAGAATTGCACCGAAAACATGGGCTTGTCCTTATAAAAAATACCTTCGCAGGTATTATCGTTGACATTGACGAGCCAATTCATTGCTATCGTTTCATCGATGCTTTCAGCGGCAACGTTATAGCCGTGGTTCTGACTCGTGATATAAATCTTTTCCGTAATGAGATTCTTAACGGGCTGATTCGCGCCGCGATGACCGTATTTCAACTTATATGTCCTAAAGCCATGAGCAAGCGCAAGCAATTGATGCCCTAAGCCTACTCCGAATATCGGCAAGGAAGATGCAATTAAGGCTTCTATTGTCTTTATCGCTTTGATATTCTCGGCGGGGTCTCCCGGGCCATTCGAAAGGATTATGCCGTTCGGCTTATAGGCAAGAATTTCGGATGCCGTCACGTCGTGCGGGAACGTCGTTACCTCCGCGCCTCGCTTAACCGGCTCGCGGCGAAGCCCTTCCCTAAAGCCGTAATCAATCAAAGCAACCTTGTATTTGCCCCCCGCGTTGGCCACCTCCGCGCTCTTGACCGAAACATTTTTGACAGCGTCGGTTATTCTATAATTTTTAATGGATTCGTCAAAGTCGTAAGTTGGGGATATCCTTGCGTTCATTGCGCCTTGCTCCCTTATTATCTTAGTAAGCGCTCTTGTGTCTACTCCGTACAGTCCAATTATCCCGCGCTCCTTCAAAAATGCATCAATCGTTCCTTTTGAGCGGAAGTTGGAGGGAGTATCGCAATAATGCTTGACGACATAACCCAACGGACTTATCGCGCCGCTTTCGATATCCTCGGGTATCACCCCGTAATTGCCGATAAGCGGAAAAGTCTGCACGACAATTTGACCGTAATGATTTTTGTCGGTCAGCGTCTTAAGGTAGCCCGTCATGCCCGTTGTAAAGACCACTTCGCCCGTAACCGCGCCGCGCGCCCCGAAGGAAAACCCTTCAAACACCTTGCCGTTTTCCAAAATCAAATATAATTTTTCACTCATTCAAGGACTCCTAAGTTTCCATTTTTGTATATTTTTAGTTTTTACGGTATATGTACCTATCGGCGGTTCGGCAACTTGCAAAAGCCAATTTTCGTGACGCTTCCGCAAAAAAGGCGTTCCACCAACAAGCTCCAGGCCGTTCGACCCGACAGGCAAAGCCTGCAATATGCTTAAACTGCTTGATGAACGCCTTTTGTCCTATATAATTCTAACCGTCATTATGTCTTTTTGTCAATTGTTTTACTCGTTAAGAAAGATAATTAATATATTGTTTTGATTAAAGGTAAATTGTCACACGCATTTTTATTTTTCGAGATTTATTTTAACATATAATTTATTCTTTGGGCACATAATTAATATCTGTGATTAAAGTATTTAATATCGTTCGAAAAAATAAAAAGGGCGGCTAAAGCCACCCTTTTTGGAGCTAATAGTCAGATTCGAACTGACGACCTGTTCATTACGAGTGAACTGCTCTACCAGCTGAGCCATATTAGCACACCGATTAGCATCGGTAAATATTATAATACATTATTTTGGGCTTCGGGGTCAAGCGGATTAATCCACAGAACTTTAGCTTTTGAAACGCC
>CAYOYS010000066.1:6103-8416 GCA_964408255.1 uncultured Christensenellaceae bacterium
ACTACTTGCCCAATTCCGCCATAAACTCACGCATCTTTTCCATAGCAAGCTCGATTGTCTCCATAGCATACGCGTAGCTTATCCGTATATGGTAATAACCCGCCTCGCCGAACGCGATGCCCGGAGGTATACAAACTTTGTACTTCGCAAGCAGCGCTTCTATGAACTCTTCGCCGCTCATGCCCGTATTTTCCACGCTCGGGAACATATAAAACGCTCCCTTAGGCTCAAAACAATCGAGTCCCATGTCAATAAGTGACTTGTAGAGGAACTTGCGCTTGCGGTCGTATTCGTCGCGCATTGCGGCGACCTCGGCAAAATCGTTCGAAAAGCCGTCCTTAAGCATCGCTACCGCGGCATACTGAGCTGCCGTCGGTGCGCACATTATCATATATTGATGGATTTTTAATATTTGCTTCGAGAGTTCTTTGGGGGCACAGACAAAACCCAGCCTCCAGCCTGTCATTGCAAAAGACTTCGAGAAGCCATTGAATATAATTGTCCTTTCCCACATATCGGGAAGCGCAGCGATACTCGTATGCTTTATCCCTCCATATGTCAGCTCGGCATATATCTCGTCCGAAAGCACGATAAGGTCGTGTTTTTTGATGCTTGCTAGTAGCGCTTCAAGCTCGGGCTTGGTCATGATGCCGCCCGTAGGGTTGTTGGGATAGCAAATAAGTATCGCTTTGGTGCGCTCGGACACATTATTGTCTATCATCTCGGGTGTAACTATGAAGCCGTTTTCCTTAACGCATTTCAGTATTATCGGAGTACCGCCCGCAAGGCGAATCGCAGGAGCGTACGACACGAAGCAAGGCTCGGGAAGCAATACTTCGTCGCCCGGATTAAGCAACGCCATTAGCGCTATGTCTATTCCCTCGGACGCGCCTACTGTAATAATGACTTCTTCCGGAGTGTAGCTTACCAAAAACCGCTCCCGCATATAACGGCAAATAAGCTCTCTTAACTCGAGCAATCCACTATTTGAAGTGTAGCGAGTGATGCCGTCTTTGATTGACTTGATTGCCGCTTCACAGCCCACCGCGGGCGTTACGAAGTTCGGCTCGCCTACTCCTAAAGAGATGCTGTCCGGCATAGTCGCCGCTATATCAAAATATTTTCTTATCCCCGAGGGTTTCATCTCATAAGCAACCTTACTAATATACTTTTTGTAATCCATAACCACTCCTTACAGTCTTGCATTTCCTCACTTTGACCGTTAAACATATAAATCATAATTGATTTAACAATACTTTGTCAATATCCTTTGCAAATGATATTTTGATTCCTAAATTGCAAATCGACTTGCTCAAGGAGCGAAAAAACAGCGGCTTTCTTAATTTTTAATACGATATTAACAACACAAAATAGGAATCTGCGAGCTTTTCTATCGTCGCAAAGAAAAAGTCAACATGTCCAAAGCGTTATTATATATCAACATTATTGTTATTCTAAAATTTATTAATTGTATATAAGAACATGTCCTTTGACTATAGGGCTTGACGAGAGAGCGCCAAACCGTTACAATTATACAAAAAGGAGCGGATTATGACAAAATTAAAAGAATTTTTTGCTCAAAACCCAACGGCATGGGAATTTGCTAAATACACATTTTTTTCGCTGTCGGCAGGACTGTTAGAACTGCTAATTTTTGTAGCCTTGAACTATATTTTGCCGCGACAAGGTGTTAATCAACCAATAAATTGGTTTATATTTGTGTACCCCGCTGTTGCCGGAGGGCTGGGTGCTTTGATTGCGTTTATAGCATCGTCCGTTATTGGTCAGTTGTTGAAGTTTTTGACCAATTTCAAAAAGACCTTTAAGTCCACTAACAATATGCTTTTAAGCGCTATCGGGTTCGCAATAATGGCAGTTATCATTGTTGTCGGGCTCAACTTCTATGTCGGCGGGCTTTTGAACAAGGAATTATGCAAGATTATCGATAGCGCAGACGTTGCCGGTCTTATCGCAAAGGCGATTGTTCAAGTCGCAGGCTTCTTATTAATCTTTCCTATCAATAAATTCGTGCTTATGAGAAAGAAGCCTAGCGATATTACTAGTGATGTTGCTAGCGACGCTCCTAGCAACGTAACTGATGATGTTACTAGCGATGTTCAATAATTTTTATTAATAACTTTTTTACGGATAAAAATGAGTTCGGTACAATACCGAACTCATTTTCAAAATCCTATTTATAATTTTTTCTTATTTTTCTGTTATCGTGCCGTCCCATGTAGAAACAGTCGTTTTCTTTTTCTCTTCCTCGTCGAACCAATGTGTAGTCACCGAATTGGTCTTGGTATAAAAGCG
>CAYOYS010000067.1:0-8318 GCA_964408255.1 uncultured Christensenellaceae bacterium
AAGCGGTGTTTTTCCTAAGGGTTTTGACATTGACGGCAAGCACTCCGCTAAGCACTCCCGCGACTATCCCAATCAAAAAGTCAAATATGGTGATATTTTGAAAAGACAATTCCCGACTTATCAAAGCAAAGATAAGGAAAGAAGATACGGTATACAGCAAGCCCACGATTGCGCCGAGAACAAGTCCGCCTTTTCTGCTTTTCATGCCAAGGAACACACCCGCCAACAAGCTGATAACCTTTATCGCTTGATTGATATATACCACGCTTTTATCCGACAATGTCGCCGCCTTAGAAATCAGCGCAAGTATGAGCACAAGCACCATAGAAATAAGCAAACTAAATATCACACATTTTACGACGTCGAATACAATTGTTTTGAAAGTGCCCTTTTCCATACGATACCTCCACGCTAATTGTATGAAATGTATCTAAAATATAGAACGATAATATCCTTGTGGGGAATACGGAATACATATGTTTTTGCGGTTAAGGATACAATGAATAAATACGAAGTTCGCAAATTATGGCTATTATTATCAAAAGTCAGATTGCGCGAGTTGCAAAACTCTGTTGCCGCGAGTTGCGAATAAATATCCTCTTACAAAAAACGACCGCCGATAAATCGGCAGTCTTTTCACTAATCCAAGTTATTATCATTAAAATCGGTTATAGCGCGCGAGGATGCAGTAATTTTATCGCCCGCGAGCTGCAAAACTTTGTTGCCGTAGGTTGCGGACGGATACCAATTTAGAAAAACGACCGCCGATAAATCGGCAGTCAGTTGACAGATTCGATATTTGTAAGAGGATATTTGTAATTAGATTGAATCGTCGACGTCCTTATCCTCGGTCTCAATAACCTTGCCCACCTCGGTAATGTCGCCTTCCTTGGCGGCTTCCTTAGGCATCTCCTCTACCTCGCTCTTCTTCGCCTCAGTCGCCGACTGCGCGTCAAGATTGATTCCGATTGCCTCGCGGTTGATGACTATAACGACGGGATTGCCCTCTGTACCGATATCCACTTCAAGGGTATTGTCGCTGTATATCTTGACTATTTTGCCGATAAGTCTACCGATAGTCATAATCTTGGTCCCCACTCTTATTTGAGATTGCATCTCGTTATACTGCTTTTGTCTCTTTTTTTGAGGAATGATAGAGAGCGCCATCATACCGCCGAACATTACAACTATTATTACCAGAAATACCCAGCTATTACCTTCGCCAAACATTATTTCTCCTTTACACATTCCGAAGAATGTTCAATTTTTTATTAATTTCATTTTACACTTTTTACCGATTATTATCAACTGTTTTATCTCTTTTTATGATGAAATTCGAATATTAATAAAAATATCGGAAATTATAAGTGCTTTTTTGCTCTATTCTAAGTGCCGCTTCGGTTATAATCTGCAAAGAATTCGTTCCTAAAGTCAAGTGTTCTGTCTGCTCCTATCGCCTCTTTCAGCTTTTTGATAAGCCGCATAAGAAAGGATATATTATGGATTGTCAACAGCCTGCCCCCAAATATCTCGTCCGTATTGATAAGGTGGCGGATATACGCTCTTGAGTAGTTGCGACAACAATAGCAGTCGCAGCCCTCCTCGACCGGCAAAAAATCCTCCTTAAATTCGGCGTTTCTCACGGTTATATTCCCTTTCATAGTCATTGCCGTTCCGTTGCGCGCGATTCTTGTCGGCAACACGCAATCAAACATATCAATGCCTCTTACTACCCCTTCGACTATACAGTCCGCGCTGCCTACACCCATAAGGTAGCGCGGCATATCCTTGGGAAAATAGGGACGCAAAACGTCGAGCATCTCGTACATTACAGGCTTCGGCTCGCCTACGCTCAACCCGCCGATTGCGATTCCGCAACGCGCATATTCCAAGGTGCGCTGCATGCTTTCGATGCGCAAATCGCCGTACATATTGCCCTGAACAATGGGAAAAAGCATTTGCTGTTCGTTGCCCGAATTGGCATGGTAGCAGCGCTTGAGCCACAAAAGTGTTCGTTCCATCGCATCTTTGGACTTTCTGTAATCCGTATCCGTCGCGGTACACTCGTCGAATGCCATAATGATATCCGCGCCGAGTATGTTTTGTATCTCTATGGCTTTTTCGGGGGTTATACAATGCTTGCTCCCGTCGATAAAGGAATTGAATAAACAGCCCTCGTCGGTGATTTTGCGCATAGACGAGAGGGAAAATATCTGAAACCCACCGCTGTCGGTCAGAATACTTCTGTTCCAATTCATGAACTTATGCAATCCGCCCGCCTTTTGTATTATGTCCGTGCCCGGTCTCAAATATAGGTGGTAGGTGTTCGAAAGGATTATATCCGCTCCCGTCTCCTTGACCTCTTCGGGAGAGAGCGCCTTGACGCTCGCCATTGTTCCGACCGGCATAAAGACGGGAGTTTTGATTACCCCGTGCGGCGTAGTAAGCCGCCCGATACGAGCGCCCGACTGCTTACATTCTTTGATTACTTCGTATTTGAACTTCGCCATATCGTAGTTTCGTTCCTTACTTTGTGTTACGCATTTCTTGTTTTGCGCATTTATTTCTTAATTCGTGTTATGCATTTCTTGCTTTGCATTATGCACTTCTTGCTTTGCATTATGCACTTCTTGCTTTGCATTATGCATTTCTTGCTTTGCATTTTGCGCTTCTTGCTTTGCGTATTCGTTGCGTTCTTCGTGTTACGCGTTTATTGTTTGCGTTACGCGTTTCTCGTTTGCGTTACGCGTTTCTTGTTTGCGTTACGCGTTTCTTGTTTGCGTTACGCGTTTCTTGTTTGCGTATTACTCATTGCTTATTTCGTCGTTATTAATTCCCATTTATAATATCAAGGTCGCGTCTCCAAAGCTGAAAAATCTGTATTCGTTCCGCACTGCTTCGGCATACATTCTCAATGCGTTCTCCCTTCCCATAAAGGCGGAAACAAGCATCAGCAATGTGGAGGACGGCAAGTGAAAATTCGTAATAAGCGCGTCAACCGCGTTGAAGCGATAAGGCGGATAGATAAATATCTCGGTATCGCCGTTCCCTTCTTTGACCTCGTTGCCCTTGAAAGCGCTCTCAAGCGTTCTTACCGAAGTGGTTCCTACCGCAATCACTCTGCGCCTTTCTTTAAGCGCGGCGTTGACCGTCTTTGCGGCATCTGCTCCAATCTCGTAATATTCGCTGTGCATCTTGTGTTCCTCAATGTTGTCCGCTTTTACAGGACGGAAAGTCGCAAGCCCCACATGCAGAAGCACTTCGGCTACCGCAACTTTCGACCCTTTAATCGTATTGAGCAGCTCGGGTGTAAAGTGAAAGCCCGCGGTCGGAGCTGCCGCCGAGCCGTCCGTCTTGCAATACACTGTCTGATATCTTGAGCAATCCTCGAGCTTTTGAGTGATATAGGGAGGTAACGGCATCTCACCAAGTCTTGAAAGTATATCTTCAAACACGCCCTCGAATATAAATTCTACCGTTCGTATTCCATTGTCGCCCACCGAAAGAATTTTTGCCGACATCTCGCTTCCGAACTCAATTATCGTATCCGGCTTGAGCTTTTTTGCGGGGCGGACTATCGCCTCCCAACGCGTATAATCAAGCCGTTTTAAGAGCAAAAGTTCCGCTTGTCCCCCACCATGCCGCATCCCTATAAGGCGCGCGGGAATCACCTTGGTATTATTGATTACCAAAACGTCGCCTTTGACAAGATATTCGGGCAAATCGTAAAAATGCCTGTGCTCGATTCTGTCTGTTTTTCTGTCGTACACAAGCATTCTTGAGCAATCGCGCGGCGTTATTGGGGTCTGCGCTATCCGCTCCTTGGGCAAGTCGTAGTAAAAGTCACTTGTCCTCATCGCCGCTCTTTTTCTCGAACATCGAAAGCTGCTCAAGCTTACTCTTCGGCACCTCGAACCCGAGGTGATGATAACAAGGGGACAAGGCGATTCTGCCGCGCGGCGTCCTCGCTATAAAGCCGAGCTGAAGAAGGTACGGCTCGTATACGTCCTCGATAGTGTTCGCCTCCTCGCCGGTAGACGCGGCAAGGGTGTCCAGCCCGACCGGTCCTCCGCCATACCGCTCGATAATCGACAATAGTATGCGTCTATCCACGAAGTCGAGCCCCAAAGCATCGATTTCGAGCGAATTAAGAGAGCTGTCGGCAATCGCGCCGTCAACCGTCTTGGAATCGTTGTACTCGGCAAAGTCTCTTACCCGTTTCAAAAGTCTGTTCGCAACGCGCGGAGTGCCGCGACTGCGCAACGCTATAAGGACTGCGGCCTCGTTTGTTATCGCGATATTGAGAAGTCGCGCCGAACGCGTGATAATCTGCTTCAACTCCTCGGCGTTATAGAGTTCCAATCTGCACATCACGCCGAAGCGGTCGCGAAGCGGCGAGGTCAGCATACCCGCGCGAGTAGTCGCGCCAACAAGCGTAAAGCGTGGCAAATCAAGCCGCAAACTTTTTGCCGAGGGCCCCTTGCCGACGATAAAATCGAGCGCATAATCCTCCATTGCGGGATACAAAATCTCCTCAACTGTGTGATTAAGTCTATGTATTTCGTCTATGAAAAGAATATCGTTTTGATTAAGGTTGGTCAAGATTGCCGCAAGGTCTGCGGCGCGCTCTATTGCGGGACCCGAAGTAACCCTTATCTGCGCTCCCATCTCATAGGCGACAATGTGTGCAAGCGTGGTCTTGCCCAATCCCGGAGGACCGTACAACAGTATATGGTCGAGCGCCTCCCTGCGTTTTTTCGCTGCGTGAATGAATACGTTAAGATTATTTTTTATTTTTTCCTGTCCGACGTACTCCTCCATAGTGCGCGGTCTAAGGGCGTATTCGGTCTCCTCTTCCGCGCCTTTTACGCTCATAATCAGCCTATCGTCCATTGTTTGCCCCTCTTAAAACCTCACGCACGATATCGGGTATACTACTATACGTTGCGCGCGCTCTAATAACGCTTTCGTAAACCTCGCTTCTTGGTAGTCCCAACGCCTCAAGCGCGTCGATACTGTCCGCAACAACGGTATCCTCAATGTTGCCGCCCGAAGATACGGAAAGCATCAATCTGTCCTCGCCAATACTCTCTTTTAGCTCAAGAACGATTCGTTCCGCGGTCTTTTTGCCTATGCCCTTGATTTTGGAAAGCGTAGAAGTATCGCCCGACAATATGGACATGGAAAGCGTATTGAGCGAAGCGCCCGAAAGTACGCCTATTGCTATTTTGGGTCCCACGCCCGATATCGTAATAAGGCGCGAAAACATCTGCTTTTCCGCCTCGGTGGCAAATCCATACAAAAAGTGCCCGTCATCCTTAATCTGCTGATAAATGAACAGCTTTGTTTCGCTACCGATGCGCGGCAGTTCGGACAGCGTGTTATTGGATATAAAAATACTATATCCTATCCCTCCGTTATCCAAAACGGCAGTGCCCTCCGATATACTCACCAACTTTCCTGTAATATAAGCGTACATATCCTTTCCGTATAATGCTTTTGATATTTGATTAGAATGTTCTAACCTTAAGCATTAGCGTATTGTTAATAGCTTGTAGCTATTATCCGAGTTTTGCAATGTTCATATCCTATACAAGCCCGAAAGCCTCATTGTCTGCGCATGAGTGACCGCTTACAATCATTGCTTGTAATGCTTTTGATATTGATTAGAATGTTCTAACCTTAAGCATTAGCGTATTGTTAATAGCTTGTAGCTATTATCCGAGTTTTGCAATGTTCACATTCTGTATAAGCCCGAAAGCCTCATTGTCTGCGCATGGGTAACGGCAACCGCCAATGCGTCCGCCGCGTCGTCGGGCTTGGGAATGTCCTTGAGCCTAAGAAGTACTTTGACCATTTGCTGTATCTGAGGCTTGTCCGCCCCGCCCCACCCCGTCACCGCAAGCTTGATTTGGTTGGGGGTATATTCGTAAAGCTTGCTACATTTTTGTATAGCTGTTAAAAGTATCACTCCGCGCGCCTCGGCAACCGCTATCGCGGTCTTGCGGTTACTGCAGAAAAAAAGTTCTTCAACCGCAATCTCCTCGGGCTTAAAACGCTCTATCAAAATATCGATACCTTCCGCAATCAATTTTAGCCTTTCGGGTATCGAAATATTACGCGGCGTCTTGATAATGCCGTAGTCGAGCATGGCAACGTCGCCTTTGTCCGATTGGATTATACCGTAGCCCACCGTCTCGAGTCCGGGGTCGATGCCGAGAATAACCATTATCGTCGTATCTGCCCCTCACCCTCGATTATATACTTTTCGCCGGTGAGTTGCTTGAGTCCCAAAGGACCTCTTGCGTGAAGTTTCTGCGTACTTATCCCCATTTCTGCGCCGAATCCGAATTGAAATCCGTCAGTAAAGCGAGTAGACGCATTGACATATACGCATGCCGCGTCCACTTGCGCGGTAAAATACTGCGCCGCCGCGCAATCTTTTGTAATGATTGCCTCGGAATGTTTGGTGCCATGCTCGTTGACCCAATCCACCGCCTCTTCGACATTCTCTATGACTTTCACGCTTAGTACATAGCCATTATGCTCGGTATAATAGTCCTTTTCCGCCGCCGCCGTCGCTTGGGGGAAAATCTTTAAGGTTTCGCTGCAACCCCGTATCTCGACGCCCGCAGCGACTAGTTTTGGAAGCGCGGTTTTCAAGAATTCTTCCGCAACTGCCCTATCGACAAGCAGCTGTTCGCAAGCGTTGCAGGTGGAAGGTCTATTGAGTTTTGCATTGTAAAGTATGCTGTCCGCCATTGCCAAATCGGCGGTCTTTTCCACATAGGTATGGCAGTTGCCCCCCGCCGAGGCTATGACGGGCATATTGGCGTTATCAAGCACATATTGCTTAAGCTCATCACCGCCGCGGGGAATCACAAGGTCGATATACGCGCCCTGCTTCAGTAGCTCCGCGGTCGATTCTCTCGTCTTGTCCTCTATAAACTGCACGGCGCGATAATCATATCCCTTGTCAATCAAAGCATCTCTCATCGCCTTAAAAATTGCCGTATTGCTTTGGTGCGCGTCTCTGCTTCCCTTAAGCACTACCGTATTGCCCGACTTAACGCACAACGCGGCAGCGTCCGCTGTCACATTGGGTCGCGCCTCATAAATTATCGCGATACTGCCGATTGGCACTCTGATTTTTTTCAATTTTAGACCGTTTTCAACAGTCCAACTCTCGGTGACTTCGCCTATCGAATCGGGGAGCGCGGCGACTGCCTTTACTCCGTCCGCCATGTCCTTGACACGCGATGCGTTAAGCGCAAGCCTATCAAGGAAAGCTTTGTCCCTGCCCCGCTTGCTTGCCGCCGCAAGGTCGATATAATTCGCCGCCAAAATCTTGCTTTCCGCCACCAAAATCCCGTCCGCCATAGCAAAAAGCATGGCGTTGCGGTGTTCTGTCGGGGCGGCGGCTAGCTTAAGCGCGGCTTGCTTCGCCTGTATGCAGCAGTCTATTACCGCACTCATTCCTCGTCCTCGTCCTCGGGCAAAATTGCGTTGTGGAACACCCTTTGCACGTCGTCGTTGTCCTCGAGCATATTGATAAGTTTGGTAATCTTTGTAGCGGTATCCGCATCGGGCGTAACCGAATTCAAGGGAATCATCTCGATTCCACCCGATAATATCGTCAAGCCTTTCTCCTCAAGGCTTTCGCGCACCAAAGAGTAATCATTCGGGAGGGTATATATTTCATATATTCCCTCGCCTGTGACTACATCGTCCGCGCCGGCGTCTATCGCCATCATCATTAAGTCGTCCTCTTCAAGCCCTTCGCTGTCTATTATTATGACGCCTTTTCTGTTAAACATATACGAAACGCAACCCGAATTGCCTAACGAGCCGCCGTTCTTGTCAAAATAATACCTCAACTCTCCCACCGTTCGAGTCTTGTTGTCGGTGAGCGTCTCAACTATTACCGCAACGCCCGAGGCGCCGTAGCCCTCGTATGTAATCTCCTCGTAATTGACCGCGTTCAAAGCGCCCGACGCTTTGTCGATGCTCCTTTTTATGTTGTCGTTCGGCATATTGTTCGCCTTAGCGTTAGCAATCGCATCCCTTAGCCTCGAGTTGGTGTCGGGATTAGGCCCGCCCTGTTTGACCGCAATTGCTATCTCTCTGCCGATTTTCGTAAAGACATTGGCGCGCTGCGCGTCGCCTTTCGCCTTTTTGTTTTTAATATTCGCCCATTTGCTATGACCTGCCATACAAACCTCCGAGTTACCAAATGCTTATCTATAATGCTTATTTACAATGTTTACCTATAATCTTAATTATAATTCTAACATAATATATATAATTTATAAAGGCTT
>CAYOYS010000068.1:0-8292 GCA_964408255.1 uncultured Christensenellaceae bacterium
ACCGAGCGGCGAACCTCTAAAATACGATAGTCATTAACAGTAGCGGCTAATTATCAAAGCACGGCGGCGAACGATTGGCAATAGGTGTTGGTAATAGCGGTAATTCAGCAAACATAGATGACCATGACGGCGGCTTGCAACGGTCAATAATCTATATTAGATGCAATTCGGCGAAACCGTCCACGCGGCGAACAGCCAATAAGCGAATCAATAACAGCGGTTATTCTATCAATCACCCGATTAAGCGACAGACCGCTTAATTATAGGAGGAAATCAATTTACTTTTGCGCGCCCGCGATGGTATAATTTGGGTGTAATTTCAATTAAGGAGTATTATATGAACAAGCTGACCGTAAAGGATGTCGATGTCAAAGGCAAAAGATGTTTGGTAAGAGTGGATTTTAACGTTCCCATAAAAGACGGCGCAATTACCGATGAGAATAGGATACAGGGCGCGTTGCCTACGATAAAATATCTATTAGATAATGGGGCGCGGGTCATACTTTGCAGCCACCTCGGCAGACCCAAGGGCGGAATTGCGGCGTATCAAGATAACAAAAAGAAACATTCTCTTGCAATCGTTGCGAATAGGCTTAACGAGCTTCTTTCGGGCAAGGTGACCTTTGCAGATGACGTAATCGGAGAAAAAGCGGAAGCGGCAGTCAATGCTTGCAAGAACGGCGAGGCGGTGTTGCTTGAAAACCTCCGCTTTTATGAAGAGGAGACTGCCAACGATAGAGCTTTTTGCGCGAGCCTTGCAAGGTTTGCGGATATTTATGTAAGTGATGCGTTCGGCACCGTACACCGCGCTCATGCTTCGACCGCGGGCATCGTTCAATATGGATTCGTCAAGATTGCCGTTGCGGGCTTCCTTATCGAAAAAGAACTTAAGATTATGGCGGGAGCGCTTGAGAACCCCAAAAGACCTTTCGTCGCAATCCTTGGCGGAGCAAAGGTGTCGGACAAGATAGGCGTTATCAACAACCTTATCGACAAGGCGGACAGCCTTATTATCGGCGGAGGCATGGCGTACACCTTTTTTAAGGCGCAGGGCTACGGCATCGGCAAGTCGATTTGTGAGGACGATAAGCTCGAGCTTGCGAGAGAACTTCTTGCAAAGGCGGAGGCAAAGGGCGTAAGGCTTGCGCTTCCTCCAGACAATATTATAGCGGACGCATTCGACAACGATGCCAACACCAAGACCGCTGTGCGCAATATCCCCGACGGTTGGATGGGGCTTGATATTGCGGCAAAGAGCATTGCGGAATTTACCGAGATAATCAAGGGCGCTAAGACGGTGATTTGGAACGGACCTATGGGAGTGTTCGAGTTGCCGAGATTCGCGGAAGGAACCAAGGCGATAGCCAAGGCGCTTGCCGAATCGGATGCGATTACCATTATCGGCGGCGGCGACAGCGCGGCGGCGGTGACTCAGCTCGGCTTCGCGGATAAGATGACACATATCAGTACGGGTGGCGGCGCAAGCCTTGAGCTTATGGAAGGCAAATTGCTCCCCGGCATTGAGTGCTTGAACGATAAAGTATAAGGATATTTTGCCGCGGGCTCGGTACGGGCGCGCGACTTTTATAACCCGCGCGGTGAAGCGTAGCTGACCGCGTTAAAAAACTTATGGAGGAGTATTATGAGAAGACCTATAATTGCGGGTAATTGGAAGATGAACAACAACATTGCGGCAACCAAGTCGCTGATTGAAGCGCTTAAGCCCCTTGTCGCCGCTGCGAAGTGCGATGTAGTCGTCTGCACTCCGTTCACCTCGCTTGCCGCCGCCGTCGAAGCGGCTAAGGGCAGCAATATCAAAGTGGGCGCGGAAAACGTACATTGGGCGGAAAAGGGAGCATTCACGGGCGAGATAAGCGCGGATATGCTTGTAGAGCTCGGAGTCGAGTACGTTATCATTGGTCATAGCGAGAGAAGGCAATATTTTGGCGAGACGGATGCGACTGTCAATCTTCGTGTGAAAGCGGCGTTGCTTAAGGGCTTGAAGCCGATACTATGCGTAGGCGAGCTGCTTTCCGAAAGAGAAGCGGGGATAACCGCCGAAGTCGTAAGACGACAGACCAAAATCGCGCTTGCCGAGATTACCGCCGAGCAACTTGAAGATATCGTTATCGCATACGAGCCGGTATGGGCAATAGGCACGGGCAAGACCGCGACTTCCGCAGATGCCAACGATACGATTAAGATTATCCGTGACTGTGTTGCGGAGCTGTTCGGCAAAGCTAGGGCGGATGCGATACGGATACAATACGGCGGGAGCATGAATCCCAAGAACGCTTCGGAGCTTATGGCAATGCCCGAGATAGACGGCGGTCTTATCGGTGGCGCGAGCCTTAAGGCGGAGGACTTTGACAAGGTAGTCAATTATTAATTAGGACAAAATTATCCGAGAACATTGTCGCTATTTCGTTGTTGGCGAAAGTATCGTAGCGATTGTCGGTTGAATTCGACTTATCGGTGTTCTCGGGCACATACAACCGCGCCGCAAACAATCGCGGCGCACATTTATTGAGGACAAAATGGCTAAGGACAGATTTTACGGTTTAGTGATAATGGACGGCTTCGGCGAGGGCAAGCCCTCAAACAGCAACGCGGTATATGTAAGCGGTACGCCGTTTATCAAACGCCTTAAGGCAAAGTATCCCAATACTCTTATCGGCGCAAGCGGTATGGACGTGGGGCTTCCCGAGGGGCAGATGGGCAATAGCGAGGTAGGACATCTCAATATCGGCGCGGGGCGAATTGTCTATCAAGAGTTGACGCGCATAACCAAAGCAATCCGCGACGGAGATTTTTTTACAAATCCCGAGTTGCTTGCCGCTTGCCGCAACGCAAAAGAAAACAATCGCGCGTTGCACCTTATGGGGCTTGTGTCCGAGGGCGGAGTACACAGCCATATTGAACATTTATACGCGCTTTTGGCTCTTGCCGCAAGCCAAGGACTAGAGGAAGTATATATACATGTCTTTCTTGACGGGCGCGACGTTTCGCCGACAAGCGGACTCGGAGATATTAAGAACCTCGAAAGTAAAATCAACGAGATAGGTGTAGGACGAATCGCGAGCGTTACGGGACGCTTTTATGCAATGGATAGGGACAACATTTGGGACAGGGTGTCCAAAGCGTACGCGATGTTGACCGTCGGCGCGGGGCTACATTACGAGTCCGCCGCCCAAGCAATCGCAGATAGCTATGCAAGAGGGGTTACGGACGAATTCGTGTTGCCGAGCGTAATTTGTGACAACGATACGCCGATAGGGCTTATAGATAAGGGCGACAGCGTTATATTCTTCAATTTTCGTCCGGATAGAGCGCGTCAGTTGACCCGCTCGTTTATATATTCGGACTTTGACCGCTTCGAGCGCCCCACGGGTTGGTTAAACCCAACTTTTGTGTCCTTTACCCAATACGACGAGACTTTTACCAATCTTGGCGTCGCGTTCAAGCCCTCTACGCTTGACAATACTTTCGGCGAATATATCAGTAGATTGGGATATAAGCAGTTCAGAATCGCCGAAACGCAAAAGTATGCCCATGTTACTTTCTTTTTCAACGGCGGAGTCGAAAAGCCGAATCCGCAAGAGGATAGAATATTGATACCCTCGCCTAAAATAGCAACGTTTGACCTAAAACCCGAGATGAGTGCAATCGAGGTTACGGATAAGGCGGTAGAGGTCATAGCAAGTCGGGAATATGATGTGATGATTTTGAATTTTGCCAACTGCGATATGGTCGGTCATACGGGAGTAATGGAAGCGGCAGTTAAGGCGGTAGCGACGGTTGACGCATGCGTCGAAAGAATAGTTAAAGCGACACAAGATATCGGCGGTGCAGTGATTGTTACCGCAGACCACGGCAACGCGGACGAGATGAAAGATTCCGACGGCTCGCCACTTACCGCACATTCTCTTAATCCTGTTCCGTTTATACTTGTAGACGATACCAAAAAGGGCGCGACGCTTCGGGACGGCGGCGTGTTGGCGGATGTCATTCCGACTTTGCTTGAGATAATGGGGGAAGAAAAACCTGCCGAGATGACGGGGGTATCCCTCCTTGCGAAGTAGCGTTCGGTTGATTACAAGCGTTATAGTGGAAAGGTGAATCTTGCAAAGATGACGGGGGTATCCCCTACTTGCAAGTAAGTGTTCGATTGATAAAAGCTTTATTTTAATCGATTAATAGTCAAAGGAGAAAAATATGTTATTGGGAGCAATTGATAGCAACCGCATTGTCGCATATGTCATTTTGGGCGTGTATATGCTGCTTATGGTTGTAATAACCGTGATTTCAAGGAACAAAAGCAAATCGGTCAACGATTTTTTGTTCGCGGGTAAGGGCTTCGGCGGTTGGGTTACGGCGCTCGCTTACGGAACTACTTATTTCTCCGCGGTCGTCTTTATCGGCTATGCCGGCAAATTCGGCTGGGGGTTCGGTGCGGCGGCGCTATGGATAGGTGTGGGCAACGCGATTATCGGCAGCTACCTTGCTTGGAAGGTTTTTGCAAGACGCACACGCAATATGAGTAAGGGACTGAAAGTGAAGACAATGCCCGAGCTTTTTGAGGCGCGCTATCAGTCTAAGAGCATCAAACTCGTGTCCTCCCTGATAATGTTTATATTTTTGATTCCGTATTCCGCGTCCGTGTATCAAGGGCTTGCTTATGTCTTTGAGACGGTATTTGGCATCGACTATGTCTATTGCGTAATAATTATGGCGGGCATTACCGCGCTATATCTATTCTTCGGCGGTTACTTCGCCTCGGCGCTATCCAACTTTGTGCAGGCGATTATTATGTTCGTCGGCGTAATCGTCATGCTTATTCTTATTATGGATAAGGGCGGTTGGGGCGCGGCAATAGAGCGGTTGAACAATATCGATATGGGCTTTTTTGCAAGCGTAAGTTCGTCAGGCGGATTCTTTAACAGCAATTTTTTCAACCTCGGGATAATCTTTCTTTTGACCTCGGTGGGCATATGCGGACTTCCGCAGTCCGTGCATAAATTCTATGCGGTACGAGACGATGCCGCCATAAAAAAAGCTACCGTTATCAGCACGGTATTCGCGCTCGTTATCGCGGGTGGCGCATACTTCATGGGTAGCTATTCGAGAGTATTCGCGGGCATAGACTCGTCCAATCCCGATATGATTATGCCGCAACTGTTCAATATCACGATGCCTCCGGCGTTTATGGGCTTTATCGCGGTACTGATATTCGCGGCGAGCATGTCAACGCTCGCATCACTTGCGATTGCGGGCTCGTCTACTGTAGCGGTGGACTTTTACAAGGGCTATGTCAACAAGCGGGCAAGCGACCGCAGCACAAATATTATTATGAAAGTAATGAGCGTGGTTTATGTCGCTATATCCGTATTGCTTGCGGTCGTCAAAGTCGAGGCAATTGTCGCATTAATGGGGGTAAGCTGGGGCACTCTCGCGGGTTGCTTCATAGGACCGTATTTCTACGGTCTATATTGGAAAAAAACGACCAAAGCGGGCGCGTGGTCAAGCATTATTGCAAGCCTTGTCGTTACCTTTGGTCTGCTATTGTATTTTGGATACACCAAGCCTGCGGCTGGCGTCGACGGTTTTCTCGGAGTCATAAAGGGCGGACTTGCGAAGTCGCCCTTAATAGGTGTAATCGCTATGGCAGTTTCCTTTATCATTACTCCGTTGGTCAGCTTGTTCACCAAGAAGCCGGATGCGTCGCACGTTGAAAAAGTGTTCTCTTTGGTCAAAAAAGGAGCGGTAGTGGACTCGGACGGCAACCTTTGCGGGTCGCATGCCGACGCGATGTAGAATAAAACTATATTTTTGTTGAGCTTGCCAACCTCGTTTTGCGGGTCGCATGCCGACGTAGTGTAGAATAAAACAATATATTTTATATTTATCGATATCTTTTATTAAAAGCGATAAACTCCTAAGGCTTGCGCGTCTTAGGAGTTTTTGTCAATCAATATTCAAATAATAATTTATATTCGGCGTATAGTTGGTTACATCTTATTAGGAGTTTTTGTCAATCAATATTCAAATAATAATAGGCTTCGCAAACGGCGCAAACGTTGAGATATGAGCAAGGGTTAATATCGTTACGGAGTGGGCAATTTCAAGTCGGTAATATTTTGGAGTCTTTTCGGCTCATATACCGTTTTGAGCCTTTTTATTTTCACTTTAATTTTATTGTGCCGCAGTGTATAAAAACTTTTCGAATGGCAACAATTATGCTAAACGGAGGTGACGATATGGAAGGCAAGAAGTATAAGGGCAATGCCGCTCTTCAATTTTTCAAAAAGAATATTTACCTAATACTTATGGTGGTATGTATTCTCGCGATAGGTACGCTCATAACGCTGACGGCGCTCAATAAGGCGAGGAACGCCGGCGGCATAACGGATACGACATTAAATAACAATAATAACAACACAAACAACAATAACAATAATAACAACACCGGCAATACGAACAACGATGGCAATACGGTCGAGTTGATGTTCTCGTTGCCTGTCGAAGGTGAGGTAATCAAGGGATACAGCGACACTGTCCTTGTCTATAATGCGACGCTTAAGCATTGGTCCACGCACCAAGGCATAGATATAGCCGGCGCTGTCGGCACCGAGGTCAAAGCAATCGAAGCGGGCAAGATAAGCTCGGTATCGACTACGCAGCTAAGGGGTACGACGGTGACCATTACGCATGAAAACGGTTATCAGTCAATTTATTCGCTACTTTCTCCCACCGTTTTGGTAGCTGTCGGCGCGGACATTGAAAAGGGAACAGTCATAGGAACTATTGCCGAGACGGGTATATTCGAGATAGCGGACGGACCGCACCTACACTTTGAAATGAAGCTGAACGGAGAACTTGTGGACCCCGCTTTATACTTCGAAGATGACGATAAATAAACAGATAGAGCGGCAAGCCGATAGAATGACAAGCCGATAGAACGATAAGTCAATAAAGTGGCAAGCCGATAGAACGGCAAGCCTATAAAACGGTAAGCCGATAGAATGACAAGCCGATAGAACGATAAGTCAATAAAGTGGCAAGCCGATAGAACGGCAAATCGATAACGGCAAGTCAATAGAACGGCAAGCCGATAGAACGACAAACCGATAGAATGATAAGTCAATAAAGTGGCAAGCCGATAACGGTAATCAGATAAAATAGCAAATTAATAGAGTGGCAAACTGAAAAAAGCTGCCGATAGCGGCAGCTTTTATTATATTCTAAAGGTTGTAAGACTACGCTTAAAAAGAGCTATTCGGCAAGATAAAAGTTATTGACAAGCACTGCAATTTTTTTGCCCGCGAGCGTTGACGCAGAATCGTCGATGAATTGGTTATAATCCTCGTCATCGACGTCTGTAACAATCGCAAAGTCCTCGGGGAAAGTAAGCGTAGTATATAGGTATCCGATTTGAAGCAAAGAGCCTTCCTTATACAGCGGCTCACCCGATTCGTCAATTCTTGTCACTGTAACATAGCCTTCGTTGACCGAATAAGTTCCATAGGCATACTCGGAACTTGCTCCGTTCTCAAAGAGATAAAGTTTGCCGTTCTTGAAAAGGTACTGCGAGTCGTCGCCGACCGAATCATAAACGCCTTCAAATGTCGAATAATCATTTTGAGTTTCGCTGACCGACTTGACAAGTTTCATCGAGCGCGAGGAGAATATATGCTTGCCGCTGTAATATAGCTGTTCTTTTATGTGGATTTGCTTGAGGAGTTCTTCGATAGTATCGGCGCTGTAAGTGTCCGCGAACGCTTCGTTTAAGTAGCCCGAATAATGTTCAAGAAAAGGTTCGAACGCCTCGGAATCGACGCTTAGCACTAGCCCGTTGATGTCTTTCTCAACGAGCAGTGAGCCCGTTATACTCGAAAAGTTGGCAAAGCTCATAGTAAAAGACCGTCCGCTTTCGTTAAGCACTAATGTTCTGCCTGTTTTGATATAGGCATTGCGCGAACTGTCAAAATAGTACTCGACATAATCAATATTATATTGCAAAAGTTCTTTGCCGCAGCCTAAGAATATCAGAGCAGGCGTCAAAACAATCAATATTGCAGCAATGACACGTGTCGGGAATTTCATTTGTCCTCTCCGTCGCTTCGACAAAACAAACATGCGTACTTTGCCGAAGAATTTATTAATTTATTAAATCCTTCTCTTTCTTTTTCACTAAAATCATCACTATTAAGCAATTCACTATATTTAATTAAGTTGTTTACTAATGGATTAATTTCATCAATAATATTTGCTATAAATATTGTTCTATTTACT
>CAYOYS010000069.1:0-8238 GCA_964408255.1 uncultured Christensenellaceae bacterium
CATAGCACAAATTATTAAAATAACCTTCAATACGTCGAGTTGACAAAAAACTCAATTTACTGATAGACTTTATGTTGGAGCGACAATGTATAAATATGTTTTTTTTGATTTAGACGGAACGCTTATAGATTCCGAAGAGGGGATAGTCAAAAGCGTGATATACGCGCTTGAAAGCGTTGATTTTTATGACTTTAGCTATCCCGAGTTGCGCAAGTTCATCGGTCCGGCCTTGTCATATTCTTTTTCTAATTTTTTTGGCTTTGACGATGTTAAAACAAATACAGCGATTAAAAAATATCGCGAAAGATACGAATTGACGGGAATATACGAAAATAAGCTATACGATGGCGTTAAAGAGATGCTCGATGCGTTGAAAGCCAAAGGAAAAATTATCGCGCTTGCAACCGCCAAGCCTCGCCCGTACGCAATAAAAATACTTGATTACTTTGAGATTGGCAAATACTTCGATTATGTAAGCGCTGTTTTGCTCAAGGGTGCGCCGCTTGAAAAAAAGGATATTATCGGCAACGCCTTAGCCGCCCTTGATATCTTGGATAAGTCCGCCGTTGCAATGATAGGCGATAGAAAATATGACATAATCGGCGCGAAAAGCGTGGGTATAACGGCTATCGGTGCAGGCTACGGCTACGGTGAGCATGGGGAGCTTATTGAGGCGGGAGCAGATTATGTTTTTGATTCAATCAGCAGTCTTAAAGATTTTTTGTTTGCGAATTGATGTTGCATAATGCATGTAAGAAGTATATAATTACTATATGTGTTTTATTATCTTAACTATCATTGCATCCTTGACGCTGTCAGTTATAATGCTTGTTTTTGAAAAAAGAGGCAACGTCGTCGGTAGGTTCGTTGCTAAGACTTTTGCAAGCCTATTCTTCGTGATGTCCGCTTTCGTTGCGTCTATTTTTGCAAGCAAATTCGATATTCTATTCTTAGCCATTGTCCAAGCCCTGCTCTTGTCCATGCTCGGGGACATCTTTCTTTGCATAGAACATATAGCAAGCGATACGAATATTAAGATTATGCGATTAATCGGCACATCGTTTTTCCTTACAGCGCACCTTGCGTATTTTATTGTGTTCGCATTGTTCGCAGGAACATTCAATTATTGGTTGCTAATGATTGTTCTATTTTTGCCCGCGATAATATTTGCGCTTGAAAAGCTTAAAGTCTTAAAGCTAGGCGCGCTTACCGTTCCCGCAGCGCTCTATGCCGCAATCATTGGCGCAATGCTCTCGGGAGCAATCAATCTTTTTAGCGCCGCACAAAGTATCGGCAGCGCTATAATCTTCGCCGCCGCGCTTTTGTTCGTTATATCCGACACATCTTTATTACTTTATAACTTTGGACCTCGCAAGCATTTTGCACTAAGAATAAGTTGTATAATACCATACTACACGGCACAATGCCTATTTGCATTGTCGATATTATTTTTGTAATTCCGCATCAAAAGATTGATATGCAAGAATTAAAATGATTGATTATTTGACGGCATCGGTTAAGGCAAGAAAGGACTACGGCAAGCATGGTAAGCAAGCGCAGCATTAAGAAGATAACTATGACAAGAATTAAAACAGTCAACTATTTGACGCATCGGTTAAGGCAAGAAAGGACTACGGCAAGCATGGTAAGCAAGCGCGGCATTAAGGAGATTAGCTATGACAAGAATTAAAATGGTTGATTATTTGACGGCATCGGTTAAGGCGAGAGAGGAGTATGACAAGCAGATTAAGCAGCACGGCAGAATTACCAACATGAAAAAAACTCTTCTTAATCATATTCCCTCATTTAGAGTACTTATGGAATGGTATCCATTGCGCGACGAGGTGTGCGCACTTGTCGGCGAATACGCCGTCAATGTCTATGCCCACGCCATTTCCTCGGCAAACAATTGTTTGGTTTGTTCGACATTTTTTAGGAAAATACTTAAAGATTTCGGCAAGAACCCCGATGCGCTCGAGTTCGACCAAACAGAGCGACTGCTTGTCGACTACGGCATTGCATGCGCCGCTCAGCCCGTTATGGTAGATGACGAGTTGTTCGCGAGAATGAAAAGGCGGTTTTCCGATTCGGAAATTGTGCTGCTTACCGCGTTTGCGGGCATGATGATTGCAACCAATCTTATCAATAATGCGCTTGAGGTGCAATTGGATAGTTACCTTGAGTCGTATACCAAAAGATAACGGGAAAAGAGGTAGATTATGAAAGAGTTCATCGGGAAAACGGTTTTTATAACGGGAGCATCTAAGGGTCAAGGACGGGCGGTAGCGTTAGCATTCGCGGCGGAGGGTGCAAATATTATCGCTTTTGATTTGGGTTGCAAAATCGAATATCCTTGTTATAACGACAGCAAGGAATGTGAGCTTGAAGCCTTAAAAAAAGAGATAGAAATTCTGGGCGCAAGATGCCTTATCTATCCCGGCGATGTGCGTAGCGCATCGGACATTGACGCGGCGGTTTGCTTAGGCGTTGCCGAATTCGGGAGAATTGACATTCTCTTTAACAACGCGGGCATCTGTGCCTACGGCTATTCCCACGAACTTACCGAGCAAGAATGGGATACTATGCTCGATATCAATCTAAAAGGCGCGTGGCTTGCGGGCAAATATATAATTCCCTTAATGAGAGCGCAAAAGTCGGGGGTAATCATAAATAATTCCTCGGTGGGCGGAATGCGCGGTATGAACAGACTTTCGCATTATGCCGCTTCAAAGTGGGCGCTTGTGGGATTGACCAAATCTTGGGCAATCGAGAACGCGCTATTCAACATTCGGGTAGTGAGTCTACATTCAACCGGTGTCAATACACCGATGAACGACGGTCTTGCCGCAATGGAGAACACCACCCCTCAAGCAATTGCGGAACGCTCCGCGGGCAACTTGCTACCCGTGCCTTGGATAGAGCCCGCGGATGTTGCAGACTCGGTTCTATTTTTGGCAAGCGATAAGGCAAAGTTTATTACGGGCAGCCAATTCGTGCTTGATGCGGGGCTACTGACAAAGTAATGCTTACTCGTCCGCTTGGGCGAATATAAAATATCCATATTCGGACATCGCTTAAACATTAATCGTTGGCTTGTATATAATAGACATCGCTTAAACATTATCCTTGGCTTGTGCATAATAGACATCGCTAAAATATTAATTGTTGGCTTGTGCATAATAGACATCGCTTAAACATTAATCGTTACTTGTATATAATAGACATCGCTTAAACATTAATCGTTGCTTGTATATAATAGACATCGCTTAAAATATCTGTTTTCGACTTAAATACTCAACTTTATATATAGAAATACTAACCGTATCGGACTATTTGAATTTATATACCAACGCCTCGTAGGGTCGCAATGTATCAAGCAAGCGGGGCGAAGCATCGGCATAGTTCGATAATTCGAGCGAGGGAGTTTTGCCGGCAAAACTCTCGGGTATGGTGAACGGGACTTGCTTATTCTTAAAATTACATATTACAAGCAGCTTTTCTTCGCCGAGCGACCGTTCATAAACATATATATCCTTATTCTTAGGATAATGTTCGG
This sequence comes from uncultured Christensenellaceae bacterium, assembly GCA_964408255.1. GTDB lineage: Bacteria > Bacillota > Clostridia > Christensenellales > CAG-1252 > SACC01. The sequence goes on from CAYOYS010000069.1 coordinate 3,557, forward strand.
TACATTCGCCCTTTATTATCAGTGGGTTCCCAAGCCTATATTTTATCAGCTTTTTATAAAACGCGAGTATAGAATCACTATTCTCAAGATTGTCTTGAACGTTGATTTGCTTATAATTCTCATTGATTTTCATCCATGGCGTACCCGTGGTGAATCCCGCATTTTTGACAGCCGACCATTGCATGGGCGTTCTTGCGTGGTCGCGCGCCCTTCGGCTCATAGCGTACGAGGCAAGCGGTAGCAAAAAGGGTATTTTGCCAAAAATGCCGAATACGCGCTTCGCCATGATGTCAAGATATTCTTCTCTTTTGAAAGTGCAATTTGTCATTCCGATTTCTTGCCCTTGATAGATATATGGAGTGCCTTTTTGGAGTTGGAGCATAACGGCAAGCATTGTCGCCGCTTCGCGGTGCAACGCACCGTAATCACCGGTAAAGCGGAGTAGCGAACGGGGCTGGTCGTGGTTCTCAAGATATAGACTGTTCCACGAAGTTTCGGGAAGGGCTTGCCACTTGCTCATAATACTTTTGAACTTCGGCAGGCTGAAGCGATGCGGGAAAAATTGCCAATACATATCTGTTTCCATATGCTCAAAATTGAATATGGTATCCAATTCCTCGTGCTTTTCATCGATTAGCGAAATCGCGTCAGAAAAGCGCGTACCGATTGCCTCGCCGACTGTCATAGTATCGAACTTCCCCCAACTTTTTTGGTACAACTCGTGAACGAATTCGTGATAACGCGGCCCGATTACAAAATGTTCGTCACCGCGAAGCGCGATGTTCCATTTGCCGTCCTTGAAGCTTTGTTCCTTTGAAATGTAGGTTATAACATCACAACGGAAGCCGTCTACTCCCATGCTAAGCCAATAATTGCATATATCGGCTACCGCCTCTCTGACCTTAACATTCTCCCAATTCAAATCGGGCTGCTCCTTAGAGAATAGATGCAAATACCATTCCTTAGTCGTCTCGTCATAGCTCCAAGCCTTGCCGACAAAGCGCGATGACCAGTTGTTCGGAGGCCTTTTCCCGTTCTTGCCACGACCACGGCGCCATATGTAGTAGTCGCGGTAGGGGTTGTCTTTGCTGCTTCTGCTTTGCTTGAACCATTCGTGTTCTATTGAGGTGTGATTAACTACAAGGTCCATAATCAGCTTTATTCCGCGCTCTTTCATCCCCTTGAGCATTGTTTTGAACTCCTCAAGCGTCCCGAACTCGGGCGATATCTCTTTGTAATCGCTGATATCATAGCCGTTGTCAAAGTTGGGCGATTTATAGCACGGCGAGAGCCAAACGGCATTAACGCCCAAGTCCTTAAGGTAGTCAAGTTTGCTTATAATCCCATTGATGTCGCCTATGCCGTCGCCGTTGGAATCCTTGAAACTTCTCGGATAAATTTGATAAATAACCGCATCTTTGTACCATCTTGTTTTCATACTTACCGCCTTTTCCCAAAACGATGTTTGTATCCGTTTTCGGGGTTATGTGTTAGGATAAACCTTGTTATGCACTCGAACTCATGTGAATATATTCGCATAAAATTAGGTGTTGATAGGGCAATTTATTATATTTAAGTCATTTGTCGAGGCTTCAAAACTCCCATTGCCGATGCTTTGCTTATCGGCAATCTTGACCCCTTTGACTCGCAATATCTATGGAACAAAGTTAACTGTTAAAGAATCTGATAGTGCATGACATCTTGTATTGTTTGAACTTTAGCAGCTTATATTGTCTTTTGGTCGAGGCAAGCGCGGGGATATCTCCGCCCACACCGCGTTGACCTCCGTCAATGTTGACAGTCATAGTGTCAAGTCTCTTAAGCTTGTGTAGATGCGTCGCGTCGTCGAGCATCGCTAGCGTATAAGGATGAACGCTCGCCTCAAGCGGATGTGACACCGCGTCTACTCTGACACCGCAGTTATCCTTATATACCTCAATATACCTTATTCCTGTATGGTTGCCGTTCTCTTGCGGGGAAAGATAGTCGTGAATAAAGTCTTCAACATTGCCCGAATAGACCCCCAATAACGCTGATGTCGCGCGGTCACGATAGTTCTCGTTTGGTCCTTTGCCATAAAATTTTACATTATCAAGTCCCTCTTTGAGCATAAAAGTAATACCATAACGCACCATATCGGCAAGAGGAAGCAACTCCATGTCCACTCCCAAGATGCCGTCCGCCGTGAAAGTATAAAACATTTCAAAGTCGGTGATAAGCGGCATTCTCCAAAGTATTTTTATAACGAAAGCGCCCGCTTTCGAATATGTTTCGATGCTAGCCGGCTTGAGTTTTTTCATAGCGCGTTTGAATTTGTCCAATCTTAATAGTTTGACCAAATCCACAATATCGTTCGGGGGATACTTATCGTTGTTGGTAAAAGCGCGCCAGAAAGATGGGACAATAGGGGAGCGCAAGAACTCTATGTCGCCTTGTTTTGCACTTATTATCCCGCCTGTTTTTTTGTCGAAAGTAAAACTGCCGTTATTAGTTTTGATTATTATCAGATTATTGTTTATTTCTGTGTGAGGCTCGCCCTTGCCGACGGATTTTGCGAATGCGGAGGTTTTCAAAAGATATTGGCAAGTGGCGACGATATGACCGGCTTTCGCATACGGTGTGTTCTTTTTTAGCTTAAAAAACAGATTGAGCGCTACCTCGCCGTTACCCTTTAACAGTTCGGAGGGCAAGGATATTTCGCACGAACTGCCCGCAAGCACCGCGGGGATATTAATGATATTGCTTGCTGTTTTGATTCCGTTTTCCAACTTTTCAGCTTCGAGGTAGACATCGGACAAGTCGGTAAAGCTACGCAGGTTCATAATCGTAAGCGTTATGCCGTCAAAGCGCGTCTTAATTCGTTCGTATTGCTTTTTTACCTCGTATAGTGCAGGGTTGGGGGAGCGGTCGGCGCGGACGATGCCGTTGAACGCGAATACGCCGTCATTGGGAACGTCGCCCCAATCACCACCCATAGTCCATTCGGTAACATTGTCTTGATTGACGCGTTTTATCGATTGGTCGGCAAAATCCCAGATATATCCGCCCGAAAGTCGTGGATTTGCGTTAAAATCGTCCCAATAATCAGAGAAGTTGCCAAGACTGTTGCCCATACAGTGCGCATATTCGCACAGCATAAAGGGTTTGTCTTTATAATCGGACGGGAGCATAAGGTAGCCAAGCATATTGTTCCAAAGTGCGCGGCTATGAATAATCGTTTTGTTCGCCGCGATTTTTTTCATCTTAGTTTGCAACGTGTACATCTCGGACAACACATCGGAGACGGACGGCATCGGCTCGTAATGAATCAGTCTTGTGTCGTCTATTTCGAGAGTAGTTTTTCTTAAATCGCAAAACGCTTGTCCTACGCCCGCTTCGTTGCCTAACGACCAAAAGAGGATAGACGGGTGATTTTTATGCGTTTCTACCATGTTGCGCATACGGTAACAGACATGCTTGCTCCAATTTTTGTCGTTATGGGGTATACGCTTTGCCAAGCCGTGAGTCTCAAGGTTGTTTTCGCTCATAACGAGTATTCCGAGTTCATCGCATTTTGTGTAAAAGTACGAAGTGTTCGGGTAGTGGCAAGTCCTTACCGAGGTTATATTGTTCGCCTTTAGAAGAAGCAAATCCGAATCGATTATCTCTTTGGGCACGGCATGACCGTAATCAGGATGAAAATCGTGGCGATTGACACCACAAATCTTAATTTCTTTGCCATTTAATGCGATGTACGGCTGCTTCCCTTTCACAACCTCAATTTTGCGGAATCCGTGCTTAAAGGCGCGTTTGTCAATTACTTTCTCCCCCTTAGAAAGCTCGATTTCCACATTATAAAGCTCGGGTGACTCGTGGCTCCATAGCTTAATGCCGTTTAACATCGGGGAGAGTAGAGTATGCGTTTCTTGCGCGGCACAGTTCTCTGTATATATCAAATTGTTGGAAGAATCGGATAAAGATAGCCTTAATGTTGCGTCCTTAAGTTCACCTTCAAGCAGTATATCGGCAGAAAATGCCGCCGCCTTATAGTCATCGGAAATAATGCTTTTCAAAAACACGTCCGCGATATTGCTCTCGGGTACAAAATGCAACGTCACATCGCGGAAAATCCCCGATATTCGCCACATATCTTGGTCCTCAAGATAGCTTCCCGTACAGAACTGTACGACAAGCACTGTCAATTCGTTTTCGCCTTCTTGCACATAAGGCGTTATATCGTACGAGACAGCGTCAAAGCTGTCCTCGGAGTATCCGACATAACTGCCGTTGACATAGACGGTTCCGCAACTGTTGATACCGCCGAACTCAAGCACAAGCTTATATCCCGAATACTTTTCCAAATTAAAGCGGCATTTGTATACTCCTGCGGGGTTGATTTCGTCATGGATGAGCGGAATCAACTTCTTACGCTTGGATTCTACCGCTTTCGGATAGCGAATATTAAGGTAATTCGGCTTCCCGTAGCCTTTCAACTGCCAATTAGAGGGAACAGGTATCGAATCAAAACCATCGCCATTCCCCACCAAAAAGAGCGTTTCGGGAATGTCTAAGACGCTTTCAAAATATTTGAAGTGCCAATCTCCGTTAAGAGATATGGACTTTTGCGGAGGAGTGACCCCCGTTCTTGGAAGGGTGTTTTCCGCGAAGATGCTTATAAATGGGTACAACGCAATGCTATGGCT
>CAYOYS010000070.1:0-8211 GCA_964408255.1 uncultured Christensenellaceae bacterium
GTCGGCGATTATAGCGGGTATTTTTATAAATACCGCGAGTCCCGAACCGCCCGTTGCTAAGCCCAACGGCTTGGCAATCAGCCCCATAATCCACAGAATATACAGTACTCCCGGTGTGTATGCCGGATTATTGTCAAAATAATATGCCACGGGATTCGATTCCGCCAACGAGTACGCCGTGGTGCCAAGCTCATTGACAACCGGACCGTAGCCGTAAATCACCGTAACCATTAACAGTCTGAGCCCGAACGCAAGCACAAGCGCTGACGCAAGAAGGAAAGCGGGAGAAGTGAAGAAATTGCCGCCCGAAACAGCGCCGCCTGCATCAACGCTCTTTTTCACCGCCATAAATCTGCGAAGAAGTACATAGAGTCCGTAGCACAAAATCGGGGTAAGCACACCTATCAGAACGGTGAATACCGTACCCTCTGTCGACATCGAATAATTGCTTGTCGTGGTCTTGCCTAACGTCGCTACATAGGTATCCAAAGGATGCTCTACTTTGGTAAGCGAAATGTTGTCAAACGATACGCTACCCGATGTTACGGTAGAAGTCTCGGTACCGAGTCCAAGACGCACGTTGACGGTGTCGTAGCTTGTATTGCGAAAATAAAGCTCTTTGGTCTGCCAATCGCTTGTGGTCGACGTCATCGAGGAGCGCACAGCAGCCGCTTCCGCAAGTCCGAAAAAAGCGCCCGTAGTCGAAGCCGAGGTGACTGTCGAATTGATTTTTATATTGACCGAAAGCTTGTACACCGCGTTGCGTTCGAGCTTGACGGGCTGCGTATAATAGCAATACGAACCGCTGCTTGACGCAGTAATTGTAATATATTTGAAGCCAAGATTGCTATCGTATTCGTCCGTACCTTCTTCAACCGTCGTGTAGGTCGGCGTAACAGGGTAATCGCTGTCGTTGATTAAGGTCCAACCCGAGGAGCCTTGCTCGAACCCCCCGTTAGAAAGAAGCTCATCGTTATATTCCACCGAATACTTGGAACACGCAGTCAACAAGCATATCAGCATTATCGCCGCCATCGCCGTCATAAGAAGCTTTTTCATTCAAATACCTCGCAGCCGTAATAAAATTATTGTAAATACTTTCACCGTAATTTGCAACTGTTTTCATACTATTATAACATATCCAAATATAGTGCTCGCAAAAAACCGCTTAAAATCGTCTTTTCGGCATCACTTCTTGCGACAATTGTGCAATGCTGCCAAGCCTTGACGAAAAGGTTACCGATATCGCATGTTGCGCTTGCCTTTTAGCGCGGTAGTTAAGAAACAAAACACCGTCTTATAAATAATGCTTTTTCTTGTGGAAAAGTGATATTACTTGATAATAATATTCATTGCGAATAACATTTGCTATTAGGTACATTGATGCGGAGCACGGCTTGAGAAACATAAGAGAGGAGGACGCCTTTACCCACATAATATAATGCGACAAAACGCATATCAAAAACAATGCGGCAAAACACATGTCCAAAAGCAGCGCGGCAAAATACATGTTGAAAACAGCGCGGCAAAACACATCTTGAAAACAGCGCGACAAAACACATGTCAAAAGCAACGCGGCAAAACGCATATCAAAAGCAACGCGGCAAAATACATGTTGAAAACAGCGCGGCAAAACACATGTCAAAAGCAACGCGGCAAAAGCAACGCGGCAAAAAAGGCGCGGTAGCTTTGCTTACCGCACCTCTTTTCTAAGTCCGCAAAAGCGGACTTAAGAATTCATCTTTGACAATAATTAATTGTACCGTCTTATTGAAGGCACTCTAGCTGCCTTACCCGTTCTGCCTCGCAGATAGAACAGCTTTGCGCGGCGCACCCGCCCTCTGCGCGTTACCTCAATGCTCTTAATCAAAGGAGAATTAAGCTGAAAAATCTTCTCAACGCCGATGCCGCCCGATGCAATTTTTCTTACCGTTATCGTCTCACGAATCCCGCTGTTCTTACGCGCTATCAACGTACCCTCGAATGCCTGATATTTAATCTCTTCTTTGAGGCTCTTATCCTTTCTGATATTCTTAGAACCCGCGTGACCCGCGGTCTTGGTGACCACTTTGAACTGCAAAGTAATCTTAATGGTATCCCCAATCCCGAACTCGGGCAAATCTGTGCGCACACCCTCTTTTTCGATTATGTCGATTATATTGCTCATGACTTTACCTCCAAAACTAAGTGTTCGTGCGCGATTTTCGGCAGAGGACCACCCGAAGTCCATAATATATTATCATACGAAAAGGCGTAAGGCAAGCGTTTTTTCTCAAAAACGGGCGAAAAACAGTCTTTTTTCACCGCTTATAAAAAGGACGCAAGTATCGGTTTTTCACTGTTTTTGTTCGCTTGAAATACAGTATATTGCTTTACTATTACCACGAAACCTGCCTCAAAAATCTATTCGCATTCAGCACAAGTATTTGTTCATTGTTTCCTTAAATACTCTTGCTTGCTTCTATGATTATAAGAGCATGTCGTTAACCATTGTTCCTAATTTTGAAAGAGTATATCATATTCCTCTGTTTTAAGAGAGCGCCCAACTCCTCTTTTGGCATCATATAAAGAAGCAGAGGGCTTAATTGTATTTTTTCAAAATCTTTTTTTGTATTTTGGAGCATCGTTAGCGTCGAATGCGTTCTCGATATGCACAATTGTATCGTCGGGCATTATCTCTATTATATCAAAACGTACATCAAGCCCCGACGCAAGACGCCGCATATAATCGGTGGCGAGCGCAATATACTTTCCCACCTTAGCGCGCGTTACCGCCTCGGACGGGTTGCCGTACGAAAGGGTACTTCTTGACTTGACCTCGACAAACATCACACCTCGACCTTTCGCGGCTATTATATCCGCTTCACCGTACGCAGTGCTGTAATTGGTTTCGAGGATTCTGTATCCTTTTTTGATAAGATAATCCTTAGCGAGCGCTTCGCCCTTTGCCCACGTTTCACGCTTATTCATCGCTTTCTCCGACAAAATTTCGTATAAAAGTTTTGCGGTGTATCGGCGTCGCGCCTAAGCTTTTCAGCGCCGCGATATGCTCGGGAGTGCCGTAGCCTTTGTGCCGCTCAAAGCCGTAGCCGGGATAGCGCGTTGCATATTCGAGCATCAGCCTGTCCCTATATACTTTGGCAAGTATGGATGCCGCAGCTATTGAATAGCTAAGACCGTCGCCGCCTACAATCGGGCAGATTGTTATGTCGGTATTCAACTTGACCGCGTCAATCAGCAACACATCCGGCTTAACCGCAATCGAGTTGACCGCTTGCAGCATAGCTCGCTTGGTAGCGTTAAGGATATTGATATCGTCGATAACTTTATTGTCCACCTCGATAACGGCGTACGCAATCGCCTTTTCACAAATTATTTCGAAGAGTCTTTCGCGTGTTTTTCTAGTCAGCTTTTTGCTGTCGTCGACACCCTCGATAATGCTGTCGAGCGGCATCACCGCACATGCGGCGACAACCGGTCCCGCAAGCGGCCCTCTGCCCGCTTCGTCTATGCCGGCAATAACTGCGGCACCGTTGTCTATGTACAGCCTCTCATAATCTAGCATATCCGCTTTGCACTTGGTTCGCGCGCCGCTTAAAGTACCCAAAACACTATTCCTCATGCGGTAACTCCAATATAAGTTTGCCCAGCCGTCCTTTACGGAAGTCGTCAAGTACCGCCGAAGCAGTCCGTGTATAATCGATTTCGCCTCCGCGCAGCAAAAATCCTCTACTTTGCGCAATCGCTTGATATATCTCGAACGGCTCACCCTCGGGCTCGACCGAATAACGCTCAAAAATGCTTTTGGGAGATATACTGAGCAGCTTTTTTATAAACTCGAGCGCCAATTCCTCTACATCGAGTACCGCGTCGCGGATACAGCCAATGAACGCCAGATTCAATGCTATATCGAGGTTTTCTATGCTTGGACACAGCGTACCCGGAGTGTCGAGAAGCATGATTCCGCTAGCGAGTCTGACCCATTGTTCTCCGCGGGTGACTCCGGGCTTGTTGCCGGTAACCGTTCTTTTAGAGCCGCAAAGATTGTTGATAAGGGTGGATTTGCCCGTATTGGGCATGCCGATTACCATAGCCCTAACGGCATAATTAATTCCTTTTTCACGCTTTCTTTGTATTCGTTCGCGGTTAATTTCGGACAGCGCGGCAAGCACCGCAGAAGCGTCCTTAGGGCTTGTCGAATTGCTTTCCACAACACTCATGCCGCGTCGGGCGAACTCCGCTCTCCATAAGGCGAGCTCTAACGGGCGCACAAGGTCGCTTTTGTTAAGCACAAACACCGCGCTCTTATTCTCAAGAAATCTATCAAAAACGGGATTAATACAGGAAAAAGGCGCACGGCTGTCGAGAAGGTACAAAATACTGTCCACCTTCTTTAAGCTTGTCTGCATATTCCTTATCGCCTTGGTCATATGACCGGGGAACCATTGAATAACCATAACTATTGAATAACCATAACTATTTTTTCAAAAGGTCGGGACGGCGCGCCTTGGTAATCTCAAGTCTTTTGTTGTAGCGCCACTCCTCGACTTTTTTGTGATTGCCCGAGGTCAACACCTCGGGAACGGCAAGCCCTTCGAATATTTGCGGGCGTGTATAATGCGGATATTCGAGCAAGTTGTCCGAAAAGCTTTCTTCCTCCGCGCTTTCCTCGCTGCCTAGCACTCCGCTGATATGCCGTGCAACGGCGTTGATAACTACCATTGCCGCAAGGTCGCCGCTCGTCAACACATAGTCCCCGATAGAAAGCTCCTCATCGATGTCAAGCTCAATCACTCGCTCGTCAATCCCCTCATAGCTGCCGCACAACAGCAAAAGCTTTTGCTCCCTAGCAAGCGCTTGAACCATGCTTTGGTCGAGCCTTTTACCCTTGGGGGAAAGATAAATTCTCTTATATTCGCGCTTGGGGTCTATTGCGTTAATCGCCGAATGTATCGGTTGCGGCGTCATCACCATTCCCGCGCCGCCGCCGAACGGATAATCGTCCGTCTTGCCGTGCTTGTCAAGCGTGTAATCGCGGATATTAGTAACCGCAAGGCTGAATGCTTCCGCCGCTAATGCCCTGCCAATTACGCCCAAGGCAAGCGCCTGATACATCTCGGGGAACAACGTCAATACTTCAATCCTCATACGCTATTTCCTTGAATACCTCGGCAAAAAACACTATCTTGCCGTCCTCGATATCTATTTTGTTCACCGCTTTTTTGAGAAAGGGTAGCATAACTGTTTTTGCACCGCCGATAACGATTATATCCGCGCTTCGGTTGGGAATAATCTCCTTAACGCTGCCAATATAGCGCTCCCCCGCAAAAGCGTCGAGTCCAATCAGCTCGTCCACAAAAAATTCGCCCTTTTTCAGCGGAGCGGCAAAGGCGGCGTCAACGTAGACGTCCGCGCCCCTAAGTTCCTCCGCCGCGTTGCGGTCAGTGACACCCTCAAGCGCCAAAAAAACGCTCTCGCGATTGGCGCGCGCCTTTGTCACCGCGTAGCTTTTTCCGCCCGCTGTAACCGTCTTTATGCTTGCGAAGCCCTCAGGGGTATCGACATAAGAGAGCAACTTAACTTCGCCCTTGATGCCTTGCGGCTTGACGATTTTGCCCGCTAAAATGCGCTTCACTGACGTTCCAAAATCTCGACGTTGTACCGCTTATTAACCTTGGTCGCGGCGGCTTTGACAATAACACGAATCGCTTTCGCAATCTTGCCCGACTTGCCGATAACCTTGCCGATATCGTCCTTGTTTACCCCGATATAAATGGCGCGGTCGCTTTCGTTGACCTCGACGTCGAATTCCTTATCCTCGCCGATAAGCGAGGCTACCAAGTATTTTACTAATTCTCCCATAGCTTACAGTATCCCTTCTTTGCGAAACAGGCTTCTTACCGTATCGGTGGGTTGAGCGCCCGTAGACAGCCATTTCTTAGCTATCTCGGCATCGATTTTGACATCGACAGGCTGAGTCTTGGGGTTATAGTACCCTATTTGCTCGAGATATTCGCCGTCACGCGCCTTTCTTGAGTCGATTGCGACGATGCGATAGAAGGGATTCTTTTTTGCGCCCATTCTTGTCAGTCTGATTTTTACCATATTGTACCTCCATTCTTAATATATAAATATTCTATTGCTTCCTAAAACAAATTCGGTATCCGCTTGCCGCCTCGCGTCATGCGTTTCATCATTTCTTTGCTCGTCTCGTATTGCTTGATAAGCTGATTGACCTCTTGTATCGTTGTGCCGCTTCCTAAGGCGATGCGTTTCTTACGACTGCCCTTAAGCATGTCCGGATTGTCGCGCTCCGCTTGCGTCATGGAAAGAATTATCGCTTTCATACGCTTCATTCTGTCCTCGTCTACGCTAAGGTCGTTGCCTTTAAGCTTACTTGAAAGACCGGGAACCATTCCGAGCATCTCGGTTAGGTTGCCCATCTTTTTCAATTTGTCGAATTGGTCGAGGTAATCGGATAAAGTAAAGCTTTGCTTGCGCATCTTTTCTTGAAACTTGCGCGCTTCGTCCTCGGTATACGCGCTTTGCGCTTTCTCGATAAGGGTAAGCATGTCGCCCATTCCGAGAATCCTCGACGCCATGCGCTCGGGGTGAAACGGCTCTATATCGTCCATTTTCTCGCCCGTTCCCGAGAACTTTATCGGCTTGCCTGTCACCGCTTTTATCGAAAGCGCCGCGCCGCCCCGCGTATCGCCGTCAAGCTTGGTAATAATTACGCCCGTAATGTCTAGCCTACGGTTGAACTCCGCCGCAACGTTGACCGCGTCTTGCCCCGTCATCGAATCTACGACAAGCAGTATCTCGGTGGGCTTGCCCCTCGCCTTAAGCTCGCTAAGCTCGTTCATTAGAGCATCGTCGATATGGAGTCTGCCCGCGGTATCGATAATTACCGTGTCGTGTCCCTTGGAATCGGCAACTTGAAGCGCCTCTTTGAGTATCTTAAGCGGCGCAATCTGTCCTTTTTCAAAGACGGCAACGCCCGCTTTTTCGCCCACTTTCTTAAGCTGAAGAATTGCCGCGGGACGGTAGATATCGCAAGCGACAAGCAAGGGGTTCTTGCCCTGCTTTTTGAGCATCATGCCGAGTTTGCCGCACATCGTGGTCTTGCCGCTTCCTTGAAGTCCGCACATTAAAATTATTGTCGGTGGACGGGCGGCGACCTCGAGCTTGCTGTGAGTGCTGCCCATAAGGGCGGTCAGTTCCTCATTGACAATCTTAACGACTTGCTGAACGGGGGTTAGGCTTCTCAATATCTCCTCACCTACCGCCTTTTCGCCGACCTTGGCGATAAAAGCCTTGACAACGGCAAAATTAACGTCCGCCTCAAGCAGCGCGATACGCACCTCTCGCATAGCTTGTTTTATCTCAAGCTCTGTCAATGCGCCCTTGTTCTTGAGCTTTGAAAAAATATGATTAAGTTTTTCGCTTAAACCCTCGAAAGCCCCCATATCACTCCTCCAACAATTCTATTATCGCGGCAAGTTCGCCGCCGCTTTCCGCCGCGACCTTAAGCTTCTCTAGACGGTTCTTAAGCTTTGCTTTAAGCTCAACCGTCTTAAGGACGCGTTCATATTCCTCGAGTTGAAAAATTGCGCGCCTTATCGCATCGCGCACCGCCTGCCGCGTAACATTGTACTGCTTGGCAATCTCGCATAAGGACAAGTCTAAGCCGCAATATTCGTTAAGCATCGTCCTTTGCTTCTCTGTTAGCAAGCCGCCATATTCTTCGAACAGCTCGCCTATTCTGACTCTGTCCTCAATCCGCATCGCGTTCCGCCTCTTAAGGAGTTACATGTAAAGTGTTATCCCTTTACACCCATTCTAAACAGAACGCAAAATATTGTCAACAAAAATAATTAATTTAGTAAAAATAAATTTATATTTATTCGATATTTGTTATAATAGTTGATTCAAAAAATTATATCACAAAAAGACAATTGAGGGTTGATGTTCGAGAGTATCGGTACTTATTCTGCGGGTTATTGTTTATTGCGCATTTTTCGATGTTTTTCGTTTCTATCGAAATAAATTTGTATTTATTCTAGTAATACGCTAAGACGACGGCTTAAATTATCGCCTTGATAAAGTCCTCCGCGTCAAAAGGCAACAAGTCGTCTTTACTCTCGCCCACTCCGACATACAGTACGGGAATATCGTATTCGGCGGCGATTGCAAGCACTACGCCCCCTT
>CAYOYS010000071.1:0-8072 GCA_964408255.1 uncultured Christensenellaceae bacterium
ATGGATTTAAGAGAAAACAAAACTACTAAGGAGAAACACTATGAATCAAGTAAATGAAAATTTTTCATTTAGGATTTAGGTTAATTATGCCTATCATCGGTCTTGCCTACCTTTGCCACGATGTCTGTTTTGGCTTCCGTTACCATGATTATTATGGTTTCCATTACCATTTTGATTACCATTATTATGGTGGCCATTGCCATTACTGTTTTGATGACTGTTTTGGTTACCGTTCATATTAGTATCTTCCTCCGTGAAGAAATCAGCATAACGCTCTATTAATGCAATAATTCCTTCCATGTCAATGAGACCTTTACCAATGGATACTTTCAAATATTGCCCATTGAATGCCTCAAAAATAACTTCGGGTATCGTGATAATTTCCGCAAACTCTTCGTAAGTAAAGAGACCATAAATTGAGATATCAGCGGTAAATAAAGCCATATTATATTGCATCGTAACGGCATCCACTTCAAATATATTTATCAGCCCTTCTGTTGCGCCTGGCATCGATAGCATACCGTTGACATAATAACAAAGATATCCAAATGTTACGGGACTCCATGCGGTTGTATATTCCATATAAATATCAATGTCTACAAGCTGTACCGCAGTCCATGACATGTTTTCGTTTCCATCATCTGTTTGTTTGTTAAACCAATCTCCTACATATTGTTCCGCATCATTTCGCAAGAAAACATATTCGTTTAAATCTATATCCCAAAAACCGTGTTCATATATTACCTTAACTTCGGTACCGTCGGAAAAATATAAATGTATTATCTCGTATTCGGCATACGGGTCGCTGTCTATAAAAAGTATGGGAGCAGAATCAAAAGTCCCCGTTGCCATATTCCATACGAGCAATGACTCGTTTCCGGTCAAATCCTCAACTGCTAATTGACTGCCGTCGGCAAGAGTTATCAAGGTATCCTCTGCCACACAAGAATTTTTATTCCATTTTGCATATAATGTTCCATTAGGAGCGGTTGTTACATCCATATATTGGGTTCCAGAATAATCTGATGCTGTGTACCATCCGCCAAAACTATAGCTTGAACGATATGGTTGTGTAATTCCATTCGTCGCATTTGGATTAGATGGATTAGAAGATGATTTTGTGAATGATAACACATATTGCTTGTTGGATGATAATGTGCATCCCCATATAACAGGGCGATTCAAGCTATTCCAAGTACTGCTCCAACCTGTTGGTCTGCTACTACGTTCTGCATAGATCGTCAGATTTGCGTTGCCAGAAAAAGCACCGGCGCCTATGGTTGTAATGGTTGTTGGCAGGACGATTCTACTTATTCCACAATTGTTAAATGCATCGGTTCCAATGGAAACCAATTGACTTCCTGATGATAGTGCAAAATTTTCGGAGAACCCCGAATTCCTAAATGCCGAATTACCTATAGTTGTAACAGAAACAGGAATTGTCTCATTTGAAGGTAGTATCGTATTATAGAATGCATATGTTCCAATGTTTGTCAAATTTGTATTGCTTACATTTGTCAGTTCGAAACTGTCACAATATGCGAAAGCATACGAACCAATAGAACTCAAATTATCGGGAAGATAAGCAGTTGACGCATTCGGTCTATAAGCAAAAGCATAATTACCGATTGTTGTTACGCTGTCCGGCATTGCTCCTACATTGCCTGTTCTGATAAACGCACCTTCGCCTATGTATGTCAAACTACTGGGGAAACGGAAATTCCCCAATGCACAGGTATCAAAAGTATAAGCTTCTATTCTTGTTATCGCTGTCGCAGATAAATTAACGGTTTCTAAATCGTAACAAAACTGAAATGCTCTGTTGCCTATAGTCGATATGCCGGATTGTATAAAAGCCCATTTAACCGTGTCTTCATCGGCAAAAGCATCGGCGTCGATCTGCGTTACAGCCTTGCCATCATAAAAAGAAGGGACAAATAAAGTTCTGCTTAGATAAAAAAATAGACCATCCAATATACCATCATTTTTTATTCCAGCAACTGCATATGTGTTATTAGGTAATAAGCGATAGTCCAAATCCGGCGTCGCTAGCTTTTCACAACCGTTAAAGGAATTAATATTTATTTCTTTCACACCTACTTCTATATTTACATTGCTTATATCGACAGAAACACTCTGCGGTGTAGAAGTGCGTATAAACCTACACCATAGTTTATTATTTGTGGCAATTTGTGATTCTGTGGGTGTAAAAACAATAATTTGCGTACCAGAAGTTGATGAAAAAACTTTTTGTACTGGTAAGTCAACCGCAAATGTGTTTTCCCCCACCCCAAGACTTGTAAATACATTAGAAATGCTTGTAGAAGAAGTTAAATTACTATAATCAAATGATAATGTAAATGTCACACCTGCCATTAAGAAAATATCCAAAGAACGCTCGGTGTAATAATAATTATTATATGAAGTCGAGTGATTAGGAGTACTGGCTAATCCTGTTTGACTTATGTACACTACACCTTCTAGATTAGTACAGTTAGCAAATGCATTTGAACCAATTGTAGTAGCTGACAAAATTGATATTCCAGTAATTTGCGTTTGATTTGCAAAACCACTCGATTTTATTGATGCAACATCACGGTTATTAAATGTCATAGGAACTTCAACTACTCCCCGCAATTGACCACTGGTCACCGCCAAGGCTCCTGAAGCACTTAGCTCTACAATATTAAATCCTGTCCAACCATTATTAAGATAGGCATCCTTTGTACCAGCCACAACAACGAGGTCTATATCCGCTCGACTTCCACCATAGCTTGTAAGCACAGTTGACGAACTAAAAGCCTCCCATCCAATCTTTGTCACACTAGAAGGTATTGAAACTTGTGATATTTGAGTTTGGTTGACAAAGGCGCTGTTTCCAATATCTGTAATGCTAGTTCCATTAATTGTATTAGGTATAACAAGTTCACCATTATGGTCATATGTCATACCATCAATGCTTATACCGCCTGAAACAGGCATTATATTATATCTATTGTTGACAACTATACGACAATATCCATAAATAAATTGATCAAAATATCCGTCTGTAGGTTTCACCCATCTTGCTGTCCAATCGTCCCATCCAGACCACCATCCTGCGTGAACAAGATATTGCGTTTGCCCATTTATGATCCTATATCCGTATGCTATCACCACATGAAATTTTTCTTTCTCTGTGCTTGTAACATTATTGGCGTCGTCTACAAAGTGATAGTTCATTAAGGTTAATGCCACGGGCATATCGTTATCCAAAAATGAGGTGATATCAAAAGAGGCAAGAAGTCCTTGACTATAATAAATATCTTTTTGTATTTGCGGACTATGTAGGTTAAAATAATTTGTAAACCCTGTATAATGATTGCTTGGAACAGTCATTTTATCCGAACCAAAAAGCCCACCAAATGTTTTTGGAGTTCTATTGTCTATTTCATCCCGTAATGCATTGGCACGATTTTGATGAGCCGTATAATCTGACGGAAAAGGATTTGTAGCATATGAATAATTCGAATTGTAATCCCAGTTAAAATTTGGTATAAACTCGTTTTGGTAACCATTATCAAGTTCATTATAAAACTTGAGTAAAATACCCATAGCAACCAACCCACACCCATTATCTCCTTCATTCTCAGGGAACATCGTCATATTCGTTATTTTTTCATGATTTGCTATTCTTTTCCCACTCGTGCTATTTGAATTACCTGTTGCGTATGTAGATATTGGCATTGAACCGGTTAAGTCCATTGGTTCATATACTAAACCTACATTAGGGTCATTGGTCTCAAGTTCTGTTGAATATTCGACTTCATCTAACGAGAGTTCTTCGAAGGCCTCTGCAGCACAAGCCATTGTCTTGCCAAATACCTGTCCAAACAAAATCATAGTCGCTAAGCAAACAAAGATTGTTGCAATTAGCAATAGTTTTACATCTTTTCTCTTTGTTTTCATGATAAACTCCTTTAAATTTTGTATTTATTTGTTATAGCCGGTTCGACGATTTCAATAAAATTATCGATTGTGAATGAGTCTTGTTCTATGCTTTTATGAATTGTGATTGTATACTGCTGTTGGTTTGTCCAGAAAAACATTGTCGTATTTCCGTAAATCATACACTGAATTTCATCTATTGTTCGTTCCTCGATAAAATCTTCTCTCTGCGTTGCATTTTGATATTCGGAACTAATCCTTAAATTATTTACAACAAAATCTCTATTGTTGTGCTTATATCCAACTATTGAAAGAACCACGACTTCCGTATTTAACCTTATATTATAAGTAATTCTATAACCAAAATGCTCATATTTTTTCCCCCAAGGACTTTGGTTTAATATTGCATATGAAGTATGCTGCATAACTTCAATCTCTTCTGTTTCAAAGTCAAAGTAATATAAGTCAGGGAGAGATGTTTGTAATTCTGTAATGCTTTCATGCTCAACCGTAACGCGATTGATAGATTCGCAAGCCGCAAGCCCGAAAACTCCGAGCATCATAGCCACCGTTAATATCAAAATTAATAACTTTTTAGCCATAAGAAACCTTCCTTTTTTGTGGCTTTATCTCCTTGTTTTCAGCACTATCAACAAAATCAAGCGTCTTAAAATGCTTAACTGCATCATTACTTGCTTATTCCTTGCTTTTTTAGCGTGATAATTACCTAGCCTTTGTTGCCGTTTTCGTCATTATATTCTATTAAAAAAAGTGTCGTGGTTTTTAAAACCGCAGACAATGGATTTTATTACTCCCACTATTCAAATTAATTATAGCTCATATATTCAAATTTTTCAATAGTAATCCCTGTCGGAAAATGGTTCACTTTGTCAAGAGAGTGATTTTTTTGTTATGTTTAAAATATTTATTTTGTTATAGATTAATCCAATCTGATTTAACATCTCCAAAAGACACCCGATAATTCACCTTATGTTTTCTCTTTACAATACAAAAATATTAAACTGATTTATTTCCCCTTAATAATATCATTTATTGCCAGGGTGTGGACAAAAGGCACGGGAGTTCACAGGCTCGTTAACGATTCTTTGCCATTATTCCGCTTGCAAAATGCTAAAGAAAAATATGCTCCCCTTGTTCTCCTCGCTCACTACTCCGTAGCGCGCATTGTGGTTGTCCAATATGGATTTTACAATCGAAAGCCCCAACCCCGAGCCGGGATAATTGCGCTTGTGCTCTTTTGCTCGATAATACCGTTGCCATATTATCTTTTGCGCCTCGGGGCTCAGTCCGCACCCCGTATCCTCGACCTCGAACTTTATCTCATTATCAAGGCTTGCAAGTCTTACAAAGATTGTTTTATCCTCGCCGGTATAGTTGACAGCGTTGCTGATGAGATTGTAGATAACAAGCTCCAATCTCATGCCGTCCGCCACAACATATAACTCCGGTTCAATACTGTTGACGAACACATAGTTCTCTTTTTCTGCATATATCTTAAAACTGTCCACCACTTTTTGCACAGTATCTGAAAGGCATATGCGCTCTTTGTGAACCTCTGCCGCGCCTGACTCTACCTGCGAAAGATTGAGCATATCCCGCACCAGCACCGTAAGGCGGTCCGCCTCGCGGATAATTATATTGAGCTGCTCCTCACGCTTTTCGCAATCCTTGCCGGATATATCTCTCATAAGCTCGGCATAGCCCTTAATTATCGTCAAAGGCGTGCGCAAATCGTGCGATACGTTTGCAATCAGCTCCCTGCGAAGCGCCTCGGTCTTTTTCATTTCCGTAGTCGCATAGTTTAGGATATTCGCAAGCTCTTTGACCTCGGTGTAGCCCTTGGGCTCAAAATGCACCTCATAATCGCCTTTTGCAAGTTTTTCCGCACTTTTGGAAAGCTCTGTGATGCTGTGACTAGTCAGTGATGCGACAATCGTCGAAACACCCACTCCTATCGCAATTATGCTGAAAGTCGTTATCCAAAGTTGCACCTTGATTGTATTAAGCGTGGACGCGTCAAATTCGGCTGTGCGGTATTCGGGATAAAAAAGCTGCAAAAACCATACCTGCGTAATCCATAAAAATACGATGATAAATAGCGAAAACAGCATGTACTGTAGCCAAGTTAGAAAGCGTATTCCGCGTATATCGGGCAACTTTTTCATACACTTAGTATAACACGAGAAATCGCGCTTTGCAATGCAATTTTTCTCAATTGCAGCCTTACTTGAATAAGCAAAACGGCGCGCAAGCAAAGATAGAGTGCTACGCACAAACAAGACAGAGTGCTGCGCACAAACAAATAATCCAAATTGCAATGTGAACGCATTCGTCGATATATATTGAGCCGTTGCAGCACAATAATTAAAAAATATATTCAAACAATGCTTTGCTTCCTTAATATGTCATTTTGGGAGATAAGATGTTGCTAGAATTAATTTTTTTCTTTAATAAAAGAGCAACTTTGTATAGAGCAGGTGATAAATTGGTGAAAACAAGTCGCGCGTGTGTCTCTTACGTTGACATCGGACTTATATTTTAATATAATAAAGACCGAGGGATTTTATGAACAAAATTTTAATTGTCGATGATGAAAAAGAGATTCGCAACGTACTCAAAGAATACGCGGAATTTAACGGATACGCGGTATTCGAAGCCTCAGACGGCTTTGAAGCGATAAAAGTTATAAAAAGTGTGGATATAGACCTTATAATAATGGATATAATGATGCCCGGTCTTGACGGCTTCAGCGCTATTAAAGAAATCAAAAAACACAAAGATATTCCGACAATCATGCTTTCCGCCCGCGGCGAAGAATATGATAAGCTTTTTGGCTTCGAACTCGGAGTGGACGACTATGTAACCAAGCCTTTCTCGCCCAAAGAGATTTTAGCGCGCGCCGCGGCGATTCTAAAGCGCAAGACCCCCGTCAAAAACGCTCATGAAAAACTTGTTTTCGGCGGACTCGAAATCGACCTTGCGGGACGCACCGTTACGGTGGACGGCAAAAAAGCAGAGCTTACACCCAAGGAATACGAGCTCTTGTTCTATCTTGTTCGCAATAAGGGGATAGCAATGAGCCGCGAAAAGTTGCTGTCGGATGTTTGGGGATACGACTTTTTCGGGGAAGACCGCACAGTAGACACACATATTAAGATGTTGAGAAGCAATCTCGGAGGCTATCGCGACCATATAATTACTTTGCGCGGGCTGGGATACAAGTTCGAGGAATAACACAGGATTATTTGGCGTGGGCATGATATAAGTTCGAGGAATAACATAGGATTATTTGTTTTTGACCGAATTTGTGATATACTATTTTTAAGCATTTATATTTTATAACCTTTTAGGAGAAAGATGAAAATTGTTATAGTGGGTTGCGGCAAGGTCGGAGAGGCGCTTGTAGAGCAGCTGACAAAAGAGGGTCACGATATAATAGTGATAGACAGCAACTCCGCCCTTGTCAAAAAACTGATTGATGACTTCGACATCAAAGGTATCTGTGGCAACGGCGCGAATCCCGATGTACAAAAGGAAGCGGATGTTTCCGCTTGCGACTTGCTCGTTGCTTGCACTCCCTTAGACGAATTGAATATCCTGTGCTGTATGGTCGCGAAGAAACTCGGCGCAAAAGAAATCATAGCGCGGGTTAGGAACAACGAATATTTTAATCTTTTTTTGGACAACGATTTGGGGCTTAGCATGATGGTCAATCCCGAATACGAAGCGGCAATGGAGATAGCGCGGGTGCTACGGTTCCCATCCGCTATCAAAATCGAGCCTTTCGCCGATGGCAAGGTAGAGCTTATCGAATACAAAATCGCGGAGAACAGCCCGCTTGCCGATGTTGCTTTAAGGGATTTGGGAGAAAAATTCCAAAGCAAGATACTGATATGTGCAATCAGTAGGGAGGAAGATATATTCATTCCTAACGGTGATTTTGTGTTAAAAGCGGGCGACAAAATCAATATTACCGCCTCTCCTAAGGATATCTATTCATTTTTTAGGAACATTGGCGCTTTCAAAAAACGGTGCAAGAATGTGATTATTCTCGGCGGCGGGCGCATAGCTTTTTATCTTGCCAAACAACTCAAGCATATAGGGATAAGTATAAAAATAATCGA
>CAYOYS010000072.1:0-8060 GCA_964408255.1 uncultured Christensenellaceae bacterium
GCTATCGCGTGAGTCGCAGCGTTATCGAATATATACCGTTCTCGTAACGAATATTAGAAAAATCTCCTATAAGACTATTCAGCCACAGCGAATCCCAAGACAAAGCCTCGGTATGCACAATATACGAAACGGCGAAGCTAAAACCCTCTATTATAACATTGTTGTTGGAATCGATAAAGAATTCATAATAGTAATTGTCGGAGCTGTAACCATCAACGCGTATTCCTTCAAGAGAGCCCGAATAATCGAAATGCACATGAAGGTCTATTTTGGGTGCGCAATAAATATTATAAATTCCGGTAAGCATAAGCTCGGAATAAAATGCTGAACCCTCCGTTGGCTCATAAGAATAATACCCTTCGGGGAGACCGCTAAAGATGAGTTGTTCAAAACTTATTCCCTCGGTCAATACAAGTTCGTTGCCCGAGTCAATTCGTCCGAGAAGCTGCGGTTCGCCTCCGTAATGCTGTTGAGAATATATCAAAACTCCCGCAAAATCGGTAAGCAATTCGAAAATATCGGTCATTCTCACTGTGGTAAGTTTCACAACGGGAGAGGAGTCGTCGAACTCAATCGCAAGTTCGTATCTCCAATCGCCAAAAGGGATAGACGCAACATCGATGTCTTTATATCGTATCTTGCCATCGCCGCCCAAGGTACATACCCTGTAAGAACGGTTTAGGTCGAACAGCGACTCTACACTAAGCTGTCCGTAGTAATTGTTATTGTATGCGAACGGGATATACTCGCCGTCGTCGCTTTCTTCGCCGACAACCATTACCCGAATGGCGGTATCGCTCATATAGGGCATTGCCGTAATACGTATACTTCTCTGTATATCCGTCGTGTCAAGATACAAATAATGATTCTCTGCAAGCTCGGCGGCTTTTACCAACCTTTGCCCGTAGTAAATATAAATGCCGTTCTCGGGAGCGGAATAATAAAATGTTACATCAGAATTCTCTGCTACCACAAAGAAATGTTTGCCGTTTTTGTTATAAGTGCGAATGGAGTTCTGCGGCGAAGATTGATATAGCACTTGCATCGAGGCGGGGAGAGAAATCTCTACTAACGTCTGAGTTTTTGGTATCAGCATTACAGTCTTGTAAATACTTCCGCCAAGAACATCTGTCTCGGTAAGGGTGATTATCTGGTCTCTGTATGCCGTGTCGCCACAAACAGTGACCGTTGCGCCTTGCTCCGCTTTTACCTTGACGTCGAAAATGCTCCGCGTCTCGGTATACGACAAAATATCCGAACCTGTTATGCTTACCGTATTTGAATCGGTAATGACCTCAAGCGTCATATAAACATAATTTTTCGTGAATTCGACATCCGCTTTATATGTCCTATCGGCATCAAAATCGGTACTTTTTACGACTATGGTATGTGCTATATAACCGTCTGTCGTCAAGGTGTAGACGGTGCGTAGCATTTTGGCTTTGGTAATTGTAATAGTTTTGCCCGACCTGACAATATCGTCCTCCCCGTCCGAGCTTACTACCTTAATATCGGAAGCGGATAAGTCCTCATTCGCGATAGTTAGGATAACCGTGCCGCTTTCATCATACGTAACGATATCGCTTTCGCAAGCGGCGAAAACAAGGGCGAACAACGCAACTAATATTACGAACATAATTATTTTTTTCATTATCGCCCTCCCTTATTTCTCGTCGTACAGCGTCTTGAGTATGGGCTGATACGCAACGACTCGCGACGCCGTCAGCGCGAACAGCACCCCGATAAGCGCAGTCAGCAAAAACGTCGCCCCGAACACAATCGGAAAATAAATAAAGTTAATTGTAAAGCTGAAAATATCGCCGAGATAGGAGAACGCATAATCAAGCCCGTATTTTATCCCCACGCTCACTCCCGTACTGAATATCGCGGTAATGATAAACGTTCTGAAGAATATTATGAAGACTTCGAAGGTATATAGCCGCGGAATCACGCGGCTTTTTGCACCGATTGCGCGCATGACCCCAATATAATTTTTCCTACTTTCTACCGAATACCGCACGGTGTTGAGCAAATTAAGGATATTGGTGAAAAGGATAATCCCTCCTATCGCCATGAACACGATTATCAAAATCATGCCCATTTGGTCTATCATTCTGAACTGTACAAAAACCTCGTTGGCGTACGCCTCGATGAAGCGCGACAAACTCATGTTGGAATACGCGTCGAAAAGCAGCGACTTAATCTCGGGCAATTGCAACTTAAGCGCCTCGAAGCTCTCGAATTGCATGACAAACCGCATATCAAAAAAATCATAAACCTGTTGATTATTCTCGTATATTTCGTCATACGCATTGGCGAGCGATTGCAAGAACAGCATATAACCTTGATTGGTGTTTTTGTCAATCACATCTTCGATATCATCCTCAAAGGTGAGTGTAATACCGTTATCGGAATCGTTGATAGTATATGCGATAGGCTTATAATCGTTCCTGCCCTCCTCGTAGTAAACAGAGGCGGCGGTTACCCAAATGTGTGCCTCGCTGCTTTTCCCCGGAAGGTCATAATATTTTTCACTGATTATCCCTACGACCTTGTATCGGTAGCACAGATAGGTCTGCTGCTCATCCCCTAAGTCCGAATGCTGCCAAGCGTTATTCGGGTTATTATCGTTATCGACGTTTATCCTATTGTTGATGTTGCCGCCCATCTTGAATTCGGGATACGCAATAGAGATATATTTGTCCGCGATATCCTCTTTGTCGATTTTCCACTGCTTGAGCATAATCTCCGAAATAACAATTTCGCCTTTGCCCTTTGTCGCCTCGGTAAAACCGTCGGAGCATAAGGCTATCAATGGATTGGTTTTTTTGGTCAGTGCCTTATAGTCGGCAAGCTCGCCTTTTGTAAAAAGCGAGGTAGTAGACAACTCCGAAAAGATTATCTTAATGTCGCTAAGAGCGCGGGTGCCCGAATCGGACCAATTGCCGCCGCTCTCTGAGCGTTTGGAGATAACGGTTGCAGAATCCGTGTTGTAATTGTTATCTAGAATCTCAAGCGTTACATCGGTGTTGCTACTGACAAGGAAGGATAACTGACGGTATTCCGAAAGCTGATAGTCCTCCAACTTGTCAAGCGTTGATAGACTATCGTATGCAGAGAATGCCGATACACCCTCACGCTGATTGTTATCAGATGTCCGCTCACTGTACATGGTAGCGGGCGAAAGGTCGTTGACATTTTTGAGCGGCAGGCTAGCCGACGCGGCAAGCCTCACTTCATTGACCTTATCCGAAACGTCGGTATAAAAGGCAACGGCAAAGAACAACATCGGTATCAAAAGGATAAGACCGAAGCACATTCCGAATATCGTGTTTTTTGTAGACTTTTTTCTCGCTTTGACGCTGAGTTTGCCAAGGCGCACGTAATCCGATAACTTCATTTTACTTTTTTTAAGTTTCATTACGCCACCTCGCTGATTACCGATATGACATCCATATTGACGACCCGCGCAAGACTACGCCGCGCGAACAAGACGGACATCAAGCCAAAGGCGCCCATCACGATAAGAGGCAGATAAAATGGCATAAGCACAACGCTTGCGCCAATCACGCCGGATATTGCCATAAGCGCGTCGACAAGGGGCACAAAATACTTCTGCAGAAAATACAGCATACCGTACGCTACACCCGTCGCAAAGATAATCACGAACAGAATCTCGAGCTGAACGATGCGTTTTATCCCGCCGCGGTTAAGTCCGACCGCCATCATAACCCCGAAAAACTTCTTGTTCTTATCAACCGAAATCATAACGGAATTCGCTACGCTACCTATCGAAATCAAAAGTATTACCAACCCCATGAATACGCCCGACCCTATTATCGCCGCTCCCATTATTCTTACGTTTTGGATACTGTCAACTATCCTGCATCTAAAGCGTATGGATTTTTTACCCTTATATACGTTCGGCTCGATTTTGTCATTGACCGCCTTGACAATCGATGCCATTTTTTTGTATTCTTCGTTAAAAATATAGCCGTATTTCGGCTCGCTTATCACGCGCAACGAATTGATGTTTAAGTTGTCACCCATAATTTCATACATCGTAACGACATCGAGGAAAATATTACTTGCATAGTTCAGTTCCTTAAGCGCGTCGTCTTGCAGTATTCCGCGTATCTTGAACCGCTCCGAACGGCAAATTATGCTGTAATCGATGCCGTCCTCCGTTACATATGATAAGGCCGCCAATACAATATCGCTATCCACCTTGAGGTTGATTCCGCAGCTGTACGCCTCCGCAATAAAGCTTTCGCTGACCCAGACGTTTCTGCTCCCTTCGTCGTCTTCGCTCCATAGCCTTCCGGTCTTAAGGTAGCTGACGCCCTTGGAAAACACATCGAGGTCGCCCTTTGCGGAAAAGAATTGGGCTTGCCTGCGATTTGAATTATATTTTTGATAAAACTGATTGTTTTCTATCAACTCGAGCAGCGTGGCATCGGAGAGCTTTTGGTCAATGTCGTAGAGATAGAATATATCGGCTTGTCCGTTGACCACGACGTTATCTACCAATTCGGGATAATCGGCGAACTGCTCCATGACAAAGCTGTATTCCTCGTACGTAATGCCACGGTTGACACCTTGAGTGCCGTCCGTTGAAATAAAGTGGCTCTGCAAGTTAAAGTTCGCGCCCTCTTTATCAAAAAGCGCGACGAAAGAGTTGTCCGCGCTCTTATAAAAGCTCAAGGTCATAACGGATATTACCATAATCAAAAAACTGACGACAAGCACTATCACCACAGTAATCAGCGTCCTAATTTTGTTATGGATAACGCTATGCAACGCAATCTTCAAAGAATCAAAAAATCTCATTTGCGTCTAAGCTCCTTGTCAAGCAAGCCGTCTTTGATAATAAAAACCACATCCGCTTGTTTCGCATCCTCGATGTTATGCGTGACAAGGACTACGCTCTTGCCCTCCGAACATATCTGACGCAGAATATTGATAACCTCCGCCCCGTTCACACTGTCAAGGTTACCGGTAGGCTCATCCGCCAACACTATCGAAGGTTCGTGCACCAATGCCCTCGCAATCGATACTCTTTGCTTCTGTCCTCCCGAAAGTTCGTTCGCTTTTTTGTTGGTTTTGTCGCTCAAGCCGAGCTTTGAGATAATCTTTCTTGCCGCTGCCTCGCGCTCTTTTTTGCCCACCCCTCTTATTGTCAAGGGCATGGCGACATTCTCAAGGACGGTAAAGGTAGGCTCAAGATAAAAGGATTGAAATATGAAGCCCGTAGTATGGTTGCGGTAATCCGCAAGCTCGTTGTTCGAAAGCGCCGTCAATTCCAATCCCTCAGAATAAACACTGCCCTCGGTAGGCGAATCGAGCCCCCCGATTATGTTCATCAAGGTAGATTTGCCCGAGCCGCTCTTACCGATAATAGCGGTGAACTTTCCATCTTCGATTTTCATATTGACATTCTTTAATGCTTGTACGGCGGCATCTCCCTTGCCATAAACTTTCCCTACATCACGTAGCTCAATCATAATCAGCCTCCCACATCTGCGCTAATAATACCATATATATCGAGAAAATAGCAATAGTTTGAGCAAATTTTACTTGTATGCCATAACACCTTTATAATTGCCCGCAAATAGACAAAACTTCGCAGTAATAACGACTGATTTTTATACTTGCAATAATCGGCATAACTTCGCGGCGGCGACGGCTATTTTGACAATGCCATGCTCGGCAAGACTTCGCTGTGATATGGGCTTATTGGAAGCCTTTGCGGTAGCTTGCTATGCTTTCTTTCTTTTGCTATCCGCCTTAACGGTCATAAGAAGTTCGGTCTTGCCTGCCGCTTTCAAGATTGCTTTTACAATATACGGCAGAACGAACATTACTATTCCGAGCAAGAGCGCGGCAACAAAAAATAACCCCATAGTGTAATGCGTACGGAATAATATAAAGTCGATATTGCCCTGAATAAAGGGCAGCGGCGCGTCAGGTTGAAATGCGGGTATGGCAAGCGCGCCCAACATACTGTTGACGATAAGCGAGCCGCTATTCGTGTGCATTTTGGTAGTAAGCCTACCTTTGACGGCGGCTTTTGTAAAGCTTACGAGGTTCGCCGCGATATTGATAAGCGATATAAACAAGGCAAGAATCATCAAATACCTAGACATAAACTCGAGCAAATCCCCTATCCCCGCCCATTTTCGCGCCAAAATATCAGAGGGCAAGACAAAGGTCGCGTAATATAGCGAATCCGTTTTTATACCGAGTTTTTGTATCAGCGGATAATTAAAGACCGCGCTAAGCGCGTCCCAGCCCGTAACCGAGAACCCCCCGGGTCCCGCGATATAAGTTCCAAAATAAGTGCCGACAAACGCAAGACAGAGTACAATAAGCACTATTGGCAAGATTCTTCCCTTTATGTAGGTGACCTCTTTGACCGCTTTAACTTTTCTCATAACCCCTCGCTATGCATATTTATTATGTGAATTATACCATTGCGCGAGATAAACAGTCAATAGTTGTAAAAAAAATGTACAAATAAGAAAAGAGCGACATTATTTTATCAAATATCTTGAATTATGCGCGTTAAGATGTTAAAATGAGTGGAATGAATAAAAATACATAAGGAGCAAACAGTATGAGGCTTAATGAAAATCAGAAAAACGAAAACACCAAGTATATGACCGACGGCATCACGCATATAATCAAGACATTTGAGAAGCGTCCACCGGGAAGCCGAGGCGAGCGCGACGCGCAAGAATATATGGCGTCCGAGCTCAACAAGTATATGGATAAAGTTTGGACAGAGGATTTTACCTTACATCCGGGCGCGTTCATGGGCTGGATTTATATTACGGTTGCTTGCTTACTGCTTGCGTTCACATCGTTTTGGCTAAGCCGAATCCTCACAATAATATTCATCGTGCTTGCAATAATCCCCATGGTTACCCAACTTATTTTATATAAAGAAGCGCTCGACCCGTTATTCAAAAAAGAGACCTCTGTCAACGTTGTTTCGGTCAAGAAGCCTAAGGGCGAGGTCAAAAGGCGGATAATTCTCAATGGTCATGCGGACGCGACTTGGGAATGGACTATACTTCATAAATTCGGCTTCGGCGCATTCAAGGCGGTTTTTCTAACTTCCATAATTGGCGTTTTTTATCTTCTCGGCGTCGCCATTGCGGGAATGATTGTCATTACAAACCCCTTTGACATCGTGCTGCCCTCCAATCAGGCAATACTGATACTCGGCGCGTTAAGCGGAGTTTTTGTCCCGTTTTGGGTTATTCTAATATGGTTCTCCGACGAAAAGACGATAGTTGACGGAGCGAACGACAACTTAACCGGCTGTTATATCCCGATAACGGTTGCAAAAGTGCTCAGCGAAGAAAATATTGAGCTTGAGAATACCGAATTCATGGTAGTTCTCAGCGGCTCGGAGGAAGCGGGGCTACGCGGCGCAAAACGCTTCGCCGCGAAGCACAAAGAGGAGCTCAGCGATGTCGAAACGATTGTAATTCCTTTTGAGACAATACGTGAAAAAGAGCATTTGAGCATTTTTGAACGTGATTTGAATATGACCGTAGCATGTGACCGCCAGATTCTTGCCCTTGTCAAAAAAGCGGCTCATAACGTTGGTACTGACATTAAAATCGGAGTAGTCGAGTTAGGCTCTACCGATGCCGCCGCGTTCGTGCAAGGAGGCTTTAAGTCCGCATGCATCGGAGCTATGGACCATAACCTAAAACCCTACTACCATACCAGACTTGACACCTACGATAACCTTGACCCCGAGACGCTCGGCATCACGCTTGATGTGGCGCTTGAGACGGTACAGCTCTACGATAAAGAGGGCTTACCCGCTCCCCTTCCCAAGGGAACAAAATAACCGATAGGTTAATCCTCGAATAAATAGGCTAATCAATTAAAATCCCGCGTTTTCGCGGGGTTTTTTATAAAGTGCAAGCTTTGCTTGTCGTTATCTAATATAAAAGTAAACAAATGAAAGTTACTAAAATATTTTGAATGGATTTTGAGTTTAGATTCGTCATTTTTTTTACTTTATAGCAGCTCTGTGGTGT
>CAYOYS010000073.1:0-7988 GCA_964408255.1 uncultured Christensenellaceae bacterium
ATACTCGACAAGGACACACTCGCTTTAACCTTTCTGTTCTTTTTTCAAGCTTCAAATATCCAACCCTAATTTAGGGGTGAACTCCTACTATGCTACCATACCGAATTTTTAATGTCAACATATTTTCGGCAGTTTTTTTATCTTTTTATACAAAATAATCAATGCTTAAAAAGTGAATTTTTGTATCGACCAACACTGTTATTATGGCAGAAATCACAGCCGCCGATTCAACGTTTTTCTCGGCGTTCTTTATGATAATACATTAAAGCTTTTTCGGCAAGCGTTTTGCGATGTTCTTTGATACCAATCTTTTCCTTTTTTATTCGCGCGCATAGCCACTTTGCATATCTGCATATGCTTTCGATTCTATACCGCAATAGATTCATATACAAGTAGTATCATGATTGTGTAAGGAACCAAAACCCTATTCGAGCATATAGCTATTACTAAATGTACACGCATTAGATATATTACTTCTTGCACACAGCACATGTTTTTATGCGTACTCCGTTACTTTATGCGCATACACCTCAGATTATCATTGCGAATAACTCAATTCCCGTATATGCAATTAATATTCTTATTGCGCATGTTGCCAAAACCTATTCGAGTATATAGCCATTACCGAATATACATAGTATGCAGTAAATCACTTCTCGCACACGCGCACGTATTTAATATAACTATATATACTATAATGTTATCCAAATATATAATGCGCAAACGAATGACAAAAGATTGCCTTTGCTGCGTATGCTCAATTCCTGTATTTGCAAGTAATATTCCGACCGTAAACAAATAGGCGCGTAATAGCAAACAACAAAATAGGCACATTAAAGCAACAAACAACACAAACAAAGAGGGCGTAGTAGTAAACAGCGCAAACAAAACTAACAATGCAAGCAACCCGATAACACAAACGACACGAACTATGCAAACAATGCAAGCAAAACCAACAATAGAAGCAATGAAAGCAATACAAATAATGAAAATAATGAAAATACAAAGGCGCGGCAATATTGCCGCGCCCTTTGTATTAGCTCCGAGAATTAGCCGCAAATGCGACTAACCCTTAATCATAAGTCAATATTGGATATTATTCAGTCAATTAGCTTAATTCGCGCGTTAAGGTCGCGAACTGTCGCCTCATCTACCTTTAATTCCTTGCGGTCGTATGTGAAAAGACCGTTGACCTCCATTTCTACATCGCTGACTTGAGTATAAATCGCCGCCGAAAGTCCTTGTTCGATATTGGGAATGATGTTTTTTTCAAACAGTTTTTTATAATTAGCGGTCAACTCATCGATGTCCTTATAGATTCGATATCCGAATATACGCTTTTTGTTCCATGTATGCTCGGGGGAAACGTAGCCGAACCCTCCGAATTCGGTGAGCGCAATCGGTCTGTCGTCGCCGCCTAGCATCTCCTTATTCTTAGGAAAAGCGTATTTTGAGAAATATATATGGAAACTATTGAGGTCGAATCCGCCCTGGTCGTGCCAACCGCTTGCGTGGTCGATTATGCGAGTCGAATCGTATGCTCTCACTATGTCGGCAACCTCAACGCTGTCGAACTGCCCCCAACCCTCATTGAATGGAACCCACAACGCAAGGGACGTCGAATTATAAAGAAGGTCGATAGTAGGATATATCTCGTCCAAGAATTCTTGTCTTCCCGCCGCGTTTTTGCGCGCGAATATATTATAATTCTTTGCGCCGTCCTTTAGCCTGCCGAACTTTTTGTTAAGCGACACAAGCCCCAAGAACGGAAACAGTGCGATTGTCAAGGGATTGTATGTCCCGCCGCCCGACACGAAGTCTTGCCATACGAGTATTCCCAAACGGTCGCAATGATAATACCATCTTAACGGCTCGATTTTGATATGTTTTCTTAAGGTGTTAAAGCCCAACTCTTTGCAGCGCAAGACATCAAAGATAAGCGCATCATCGCTTGCCGCAGTGTATAGTCCGTCCGACCAATATCCTTGGTCGAGCAAGCCGTTATGGAAATACGGCTTGTTATTGAGCATTAGCCTACTTACCCCATTCGAATCCTTGCCCACCCCGAATTTGCGCATTCCGAAGTAGCTTTTTACAATGTCATTATCCGCGGTAATCTCCACATCGTACAAAAACGGCTCTTCGGGTGACCAAAGCATAGCCGAGGGTAGCGCAATTACCGCGGGCTCGCCGCTTGATATATTGGCTTCCGCTATCACCTTATCGCCCTCAATAACCTTAACTACCGCGTCGCGCTCCTCTGAAAGATAAGGAATCACAGTGACTGTTGATGCGTCGATATCGGGAGTAATTTTGACCGATTTGACATACACGCTGTTTACGCTCTCGAGCCATACCGTCTGCCAAATGCCCGATGAGGGAGTATACCAAATTCCGCCGCCGCCGATACGCTGCTTGCCCCTTGACTGTACGCCCGTATCGCTAGGGTCGGTTACTTCCGCCTCGATTGTGTTAACACCCGCTTTCGCCGCCGCGGTTATATCAAGCGTGAACGGCAGATACCCGCCTCTATGACCGCCAACTTCGATGCCGTTAACCTTAATCGTACATTCGTAGTCCACCGCGCCGAAGTTAAGCAGTACTCTGTCCTTTATAAAGCTCTCGGGAAGCTCAAAATCCCGCTTATAATACAGTATATCGTCGGGCATTACCGTCTTTTCCACGCCCGAAAGTATAGATTCGGGCGCGAACGGCACGACAATTTCGCCTTGGTATCCGCTAAAAGGTTCGGATTTTTTTATAATCGCGTATTCCCATATTCCGTTCAAATTGAGGTAGCTGTCACGCGCAAGCTGCGGACGCGGATACTCTTGAAGCGGCTTGTTCTTATCAAGGTTTTCTCCCCATTTTGTCAAAAGTCTTTCGCTCTTAGAGCCTTTTTCGTCAAGGCGCGGAGTAATATAGAAAAGCGGTATGAGAACTAAAAGCGCAATCGCCGCGGCGACTATGAACAAAACGGGAGTAGGAACATTCGCGGTAACCTTTGCTACGGTATCGTAATAGGTATAGGTCGCGGGGTCAGTCGCCGCCGCTCTTTGGTTGAACACATCGCCGATTGCGGGACCAATAAACATCGGTATAAGCACAAAGAATATCATTCTTATACCTTGGAACTTCCCCGCTTGCTCCTCGGGCGTATAATCCCTTATCGTCGCGTTAAGCAGAATCGTCAGCAAAATACTGCCGATGAGCATAATTAGCCCGAATATTCCCATCATGCTAAGCACTGCCCCTTTCGGCATGGACGAATCAATAAAAAACAACGCGACAAGCCCCGCAATATAAATTGCAATTCCGATATACAAAAGCTTTGCTTTGCCGATTTTGTCGCTGAGGCTTCCAAGAAATGCCGCGCCGATTGCCGCAAGCAGCACCACTCCGCCGAGTACTGCGCTATACTCGAGCACCGAGAACTTAAGGTATTCGGTCATATAAATAAGCAGATACGGCATGTAAATTTGGGACGAGATACTGAAAAGCCCCATGGTGATAAGGACTATGTAGAGCATCTTGTTGCGCATTACGACAGTGGGACGGAAACCGTATATTATATCCTTAAAATAGCTGCCCTCGCTACTGCGCGCAAGTACCCGCGCGTCCTTAATCGTAAACAACCCAATTATGCCCGCAAGCGTCACCATACCGCCGAGCACTACGAACATTCCGCCGTAACCTATGGCTTCTTTGATAAGACCAAAGCCGCCCGCGACGACAAGCAGCGCAAGCAGCGGCAGCGCGGAAAGCACTCCTTCGACCTTGCCCCGATTGGTACGGTCTGTGTTGTCCGTCACCCAAGCGTTGAACGCCGCATCATTTGCGCTCGAGCCGAAAAAGGTCATAACGCAATCCATTACGACGACTATCATTATTGTTGTTGCGATGATTTTTTCGGGTTCTGTTATATTGAAAAGCTTAGCTGTGTTATCCTTGGTAATGAAAGCGAAACTAAGCGTGATTATACCCCAAATAATATACCCGATTGATATAAAATGCCGTCTGTTGCCCGCTTTGTCCGAAAGAGCGCCCGCAAGCAAGGTAGTTATTGTCGCAACAATACCGCTCACTTGCACCATAAGCGTTACGGCGCTCGTTCGGGGCGCAATGGTCTCGTAGACGAATACATTGAAGTACATATTCTCGACCGCCCAAGCGATTTGACCAAAAATACCGAACATGATTAAAATAAACCACATTTTTCTCGATACCGGCGTAGACTTTGTTTCTACCATAACTATTCTCCTTTCGCGATACTTACCGTTATTTTCATGCCGTTGACGACGGCACATTCCTTGACAACGGTTCCGTATACGTCCGTTATTTTCAACAAATTCTCGTTGATGCATATGTCAAAGACGTTGCCGAGCGTGTAAAAATTCTTTACATTGAAAAACTGCCAATGCGCGGGCAGGTTGGGAGTAATCGAAAAGCAATTGAGTCCCTCGGGGCGGTATCCAAGAATCCCCTCGGTAAAAATCCTTGCGTAAAGTATGCTTTCCGCGGCAAGCTGTCGTCCGTTGCCCTCGGGATATGCCTCAATCGCGTAGGGAGCGTGAGCGCCGAGCAATCTTGCCTTGGTGTACTCCTTGAGTATCTCGTAGCCCTTGTCCGCATAACCGGCATAAAACGCGCCTTTTAACGCAAATAATAGCGACCTATCCCAACAGGTCTTTCGGTGACTGCCCGTTCGCAAATATCCGTTGTTGTACAACTTGTTTGAGAACAGCGCCTTGACTGTCTTGTCCGAACGCTCAAAAATCCCGACGCACATAGGCATACACATCCATGACCTTAGCTTGCGGTTACTTTTGAAGTATCTGTAAGTGTCATAGCCCTCGACCTCGTGCCCAAAATACGATAATATGCTGTCCTTAAGCCTAGACGCATGTCGGCTGTATTCTGCCGCCTCACGCTCCGCGCCGAGGTCTCTTGCGAGCATCGCGCCCGACAAAAGCAAATCATAAGTAAGACAGCTTGTATAAAGATTCGCTTTGCCCGCTGCAAACCGTCCCTCAAGCTCGTCCTTGTCGCTTTTGATGACACCGTGCTTGTTTTGGCGCGACAGCGCGAATTCGATAGCGTAAGCGACATAGACAAAAAGCTCCTTTGCAAGCTCTTTATTACCCGAGGTCAAAGCGAACCGCGCCGCACCGTAGCCGAACATCTCGGTATCACCGCGGTCACCGGCAAGCTCCCATACCGAATCCCCCTCCGAGGCTATCGAGCAAGGAACAGGCTTGCGCTTTTGCATCGGGATATTTCGCTGGTCAAGTTCGCTTGCGAAAAGTCGTATAACGTTAATTGCCTGCTTCAGCGCGGGACCGTACCCCGAATACGCGAAAAACGGAGTGCTGTATTCCACTTGGTCGTTAGTCCATACCGCGGCATAATAAACTCCCCCACCCGGAGAATGCATATAGCCCGATTTGGTGTCGAAAATGCTTTCGCTTCCCCTTAAGACCATATGCGAAAACGCGTAATCGAAAAGCGGCTCGGGGGTTTCGATTCGTAACAGATTGAACATATCCGCAATGAACGTCTCCCGCTTCCTTATCTCGAGTCCACAATCGACCATATTGTCGGTACCTGCTTCCTTGGAATAATAAATTATGTTGAATTCCTCTGTCTTGCCGGGCATAACGGTTCTTATACATTCTGCATCAAGTCCGGATAAAAACCTACCGTCCTCGCCTGCTACACCTATCTCGGACACAAATTGTGCGTGAAAACAATTCTTTCTTGGCTCAAGCACCGAGTATTCGGGAACCTTTAATTCGACTGTTTTCTCGACATCGCCCATATTGATAATAAGAATATTTTCGATAAGCCCCGCGGTGTAGACGCAAGGATAGAAGCTCCGTTTGACACGAAGCGTCTCGCCCGCCGCATTATGGAATACAAGTTTCCCCTTTATATCGATGTATTCTGTTCTTTCCTCAATAGGCGCGCCATCGAGCAATAGTGTCGGATTGACGTTGTCGTAATTATGGCTAAACGTGCCGCTTGTAACATTCGGATTAAGCCTTAGCGAAGGATAGGCGCAATGCTTAAAAATCTCTGTTTTCCCGTCCGTTTTGATACGATAGCTTATTATATGGCTACTCTTTAGTCCGCTTAACTCGATATGGTCGAACAACGGCAAAGCTTCATCCTTAACGTGCCAACGTACCGCGCCGCCGTCAACAATCTTTCTCGCGGTGCGCCTTGAAAGAGCATCTTTGTCCGATATCGCCCATGCCGGAAAAGAGGGCGCTAAGCGTTTCATAACGAGCAACCATAACATAAAAGTTTTAATTTTGCCGTATCGTATTCGTCCGCTCATTACTCGCCGTTATTCTCCTTTTGTGGAGCGATTTCCTCGCTCTGTTCTGCGTCCTCGTACGGTGTCGCGCCCGTTTTAACCGCTTTTTTGAAAATTTTGTCTTTATTATAAATAAGTGCGGCGCTCCCTACGGATACGAACATTCCGACCATAATCATTACGCTTTGCCCAAGGTCTTTGCCTATAAGAAACATCAGAGTATTGATAATTAGCATCGCGATAAAGGGTATCGCGGTCTGTTTGAGATAAATCGCAAGCAACGCAATAATCAAGCCGCCGAATATCGCAGGCAGAACATATGGAGTCGCGGGACGCAATGCAGCGGTTATACTTTCGCCGATACCGGGTATAAGCAATAAACACACGCCTATCGCGATTATAACCGTCGTGACTATCGAGGAGACCGCAATCGCGATTGTGGTTATTATTTCCTCCTCCTCACTGCCCTTTTCGACTTTCGCAATCTGCTGAGTGTTGATAGCGCACGGGAGCTTGAGATTGCTTATATTGCCCGTGATAAAGCCTAGATACTGTCCGCCCGTACCAAGAAGAGGGGCATAGCTAATCGCCTCGATTATGCCGATAGCAACATAGGTAAGTATAAGACCTATGGCATCCGCCTCGAATAGCCTCGACCAATCGGGAGCGGAGCCGAGCGCGAGGCAAAATATAAGTGGAGTGAGCATAAGCACGGCGAATATAATAAGGGTGGACAGTCGCCCCAAGCGATGCATTGATGCATTATAACTATTAAAGTCTGTTATTTCAATTCTTTCTTTTCTCATAATACTGTCCCCGCTGTGATTCTTGCTACAATATCCGAAAGCTCCATGTTCGCGGAAAAGACCGATTGGAATACGAGCGCTAACGCGAGCGAGCCGAGCATGGTAATCGGAAGCGCGTAATTCTCCATCCATTTCCACTTGAATACTTTCATAGATGCGCCGCAAAGCGTCATTATTACTATGCTGCTACCAAGAGTCAACAGCGTAACCGCGCCGATTGTGACTGAGCCGTCCGAGTTGATTGGATTAACTCCGGTAATTAGAGAATTGAAGCCGCTAACCACCATATACGATACTATTCCCGCGAGCAATCCTCCGAGCAATGAACCCGTTATAGTATCCAACAGCTTTTTGTTCTTTTCGCGAACAGATGCAAGCTTGCCTTGAAACTTTTTGAAAAAAAGTATGTTGAACAGCGGTCCGCTCATAATCGCTATCGTCATAATGAGGAAAGCGGTTGCAATCGCCGCCTCGCTCAACACTTGCGCGTCCCCGCCGATAATGCCTACCACGGTGATTTCGTATTGCAGCGCGCCAATAACCGTAAGCCTAATCCAAGGAATCCCGATAATGTTAAGCACCATCGCGCTCATGACTGCTACACCTATGAC
The DNA here is from genome assembly GCA_964408255.1 of uncultured Christensenellaceae bacterium. Classification (GTDB taxonomy): domain Bacteria; phylum Bacillota; class Clostridia; order Christensenellales; family CAG-1252; genus SACC01. Next base: position 7,737 of record CAYOYS010000073.1, read on the forward strand.
AATAGGTATAGAGGGCACTATCGAAAAAATCGCGCTGTTGCGGATTGCGCCGACAATTACCTTCTTGTCCATTCCGATTTGTTTTGCTCTTTTAATTGCCTTGGTCAAAAATACCGAACTCATAGCGATTACGCCGCCCGCGATTAAGATTGCCATAACAATCATTACAATTCCCGCGGTTTGAATCGAACAGATTAAAAATCCCACATTGCCTGCCAACCCATCGTCAATGCTGCTTGCGGCGGTATCTTT
>CAYOYS010000074.1:0-7952 GCA_964408255.1 uncultured Christensenellaceae bacterium
TGACCCGTATTGTTGTCTATAATCGCGGCATGGCGGGCACACGCATCTACGCAACTGCCTTTGCCCATACACCCCACGGGACAAGCCTTGCTGCCCGATGCCAAAAGCTCCATTGAACGACAATCGCCGTAGCCCTGATAGGTATATTTATCGCTGCACTTATTGCCGCCGTTGCAAGCGACTACATATATAAATTCCTCGCAACAGTTGGTAGTGCCGAGCAAAGCTGCGATTTTGTCCTTATTCTCCTTTGAGGTCGCGGCGCAAGCGCTCAAATCCGCATTGCCCTCGGCGAGCGCCTCGGCAAAAGCGCTGCAGCCCGCAAAGCCGCAGCCGCCGCAGTTGGCGCCTAACAGTAAGTCATTAATCTCGTCTATGCGCGGGTCGCGCTCAACCGAGAACTTTTTGCCAAGGAAAGCAAGCATTGCCGCAAATACCGCGCCTAGCACGAACATTATGCCCGCGGGAATCAAAATCTTTGCGTAAAGCGGCAGCGCCGCAACGGTTACATTAAGCATATCTTTCTCCTATATCCCGAACATTCCGCTGAATGCGCCGAATGCCATGCTCATTATCGCGGCGGTAATTAACGCAATCGGAAAGCCTTTGAAGTTGTCGGGAATATCCGACCTTTTCATGCCCTCTCTTATTCCCGCCATGAGTACGATTGCAAGCGTAAACCCCATTCCTCCGAACATGCCGTTGAGAAAGGCTTGCCAAAGGTTGTAGGACTTCACGATATTGAGGAGCGCAACACCCAAAACCGCGCAGTTGGTTGTAATGAGCGGCAGATATACGCCGAGCGCGCTATACAGCGAGGGGCTGAACTTTTTAATCAAAATCTCTACCGACTGCACGAACGCGGCAATTATCAGAATAAAAGCTATTGTCTGCATATAGCCGAGTCCGAGCGGAATCAAGACATATTGATTCATAATATATGTAAAGACTGATGCAACACTCATTACAAAGATTACCGCCAAGCCCATTCCAAGCGCGGTTTCGGTCTTTCTGGACACGCCGATAAAGGGACATATTCCAAGTATTTGGCTCAACACGAAGTTATTGACAAAAATAGAGCCTACAAGTATTACGAAAAAGGTACTCATTGTGCGCCCTCCTCAACCTCATTGTTTGCCGTAGCAGTAGCTTGCAACTCTTTACTTGCCGCGGCTTTCGCCTCCAATTTTGTCGTTGCAAAATTGACAAGCGCAAGCAACATGCCATAGACGATAAAGCCGCCCGCGGGAAGGATGAATACCGTCATTGCGACATCCTTGACGACGGGGATTTGCATGCCGAAGAATGTGCCGGCGCCCAAGAATTCGCGTACCATTCCCATAATCGTAAGGCTCAAAGTAAAGCCTATTCCCATACTTAAGCCGTCAAGCGCGGAGTCCAAGACGGGATTGAGCGCGGCGAACGCCTCCGCGCGCGCCAAAATTATACAGTTGACGACGATAAGCGGCAGAAAGATGCCGAGCGCGTCATAGAGGTCGGGAAGGAATTTGCGCATGACCATCTGAACAATCGTTACAAAAGTCGCGATAATTAGGACAAATGCGGGGATTCGCACTTTGTCCGGAATTATGTGCCGCAACAAGGACACAAGCGCATTGGAGCAAACTAGAACGAATATTACTGCCGCGCCCATTCCGAGTCCGTTGATTGCCGAGGTAGTCACGGCGAGTGTCGGGCAAGTTCCGAGCAAAAGACGGAACACGGGGTTACTTGAAATAACTCCGCTTTTTACTATCTCGAGTTTTTTCATCGTATCACCTCCCCAAAATAACTCACATATTGCGTAACAGCATAAACGTCCGCATTCAAATATATGTTTGTTGGGTTTGACGAGTCGTTAGCCGTATTCAAATATATGTTCGTTGGGTTTCCCGAGCCATTTGCCCTCAAAGTCACACTCAAAGGTGCTTGTGCGTTTCCCGAGCCGATAATCTCGTCCGAAGCATCGTACGACTCGGCATTGGAACGATACCAAACAACCGCTACGTTGACGGCGTTGATTACCGCGCCCGAGCTTTTGGTTGCACCTGATACCGCGTCGATTTCGTTCGCGTCGGCGGGAGGCGTTGTCACTCGCACAAAGGCTTCAACTTCCGCCAAATCTTTGTTATAGAATTGAGTAAGATAGCTGTTCTCGAATGCTTTTGTGCCAAGTCCGGGCGTCTCCTCTGCAGAATATTTGACTATCTTTTTTATCGTGTTGTTCTCGATATTGATGAGCAGTTCTACTGCGCCGCCGTACCCGCCCATGCCCGCGGCATGTATAATATATTGCTCTCCGCCCTTGAACACATTGCGCAGTTCGCCGTCGGGATAGCCTTGAGATATTCCGCCGTCCGATAGTGAAAGCTTAATCAAGTCATCCTCGCCGGTGTAGATTCCTGTGCTTGCGATTTTGCGCGCTAACATCTCGTTCTCGTCGATTTGTGTAAAGCTGTCTACAATCCCCAACAGACCGCCCGATATCAGCGCGATTATGGAAAGCACTATAACCGTCCTCATAATATCCTTAATCATTTGCCCTCCTTACCCGCTTTGATGGCTTAACAAAACCGAAGGGGCGGGGTCTTATATATTTGTTGATTAGCGGAGTCACGATATTCATAAGCAGGATTGCAAAAGACACGCCCTCGGGATAACTACCGAAGAATCTGACAAGCGCGGTTATCGCCCCACAGCCAAACGCGAATATAATCCGTCCGAGTGGGGTGTTCGGGGTTGTCGAATAGTCGGTTGCCATAAAGATTGCGCCGAGCATAAGTCCGCCGCCGAGCACAGAAGGCAAAATATATCCCGTGCCTCCGAATATAAGTGAGAACAGCGCGGTAGTTGCAATATAAATTACGGGTATCTTCCAATCGATTATTCGGCGCACACCGAGATAAACGCCCCCAATAAGCAAGGCAAGCGCGCTTGTCTCCCCTATCGTGCCGCCAATATTGCCTAAGAACATATCGAGCAGAGTAATATTGCCGCTACTTAAAAGACCGCTTACCGCGACATTCTCCGCGCCCTTAATTACGCCTAAGGGAGTGGCGGTAGTAAGCGCGTCCACCGCGCCTTTGCCGCCGCTGACTATACAGCTAAAATATCTGAAGCCTTCCGAAAAGCCTAACGACCAATCAATGGGCGCAACAAACTTGGTCATCGCCGAAGCCCACGCAAGCACTAAGAAAATTCGTCCGGTAATCGCTGGATTGGCGAAGTTTTTGCCTATTCCGCCGAAGAGCATTTTGACTACAATAATCGAAAAAAGACCTCCGACAAGAGGAATATAAAACGGTACGCTAACAGGGAGATTAAGCCCGAGCAAAAGTCCCGTTACAATAGCGGAGCAATCTCCGACTGTATGCGGTTTTTTGCGAATTATGTTGTATATGTATTCGCCAAACATTGCCGAGGCAATCGATACGCCGATTACAAAAAGCGAATAAAATCCGAAAAAATACACTCCCGCCGCAAGCGCGGGGATTAAGGCGATACACACCTCGAGCATAATGCTTTTGGTGGTGGGCTCTGCGGTAATATGCGGGGAAACCGATACATAATATTTGTCCATTACTGCTTCCCCTCCTCTTTTCTCAAAAGGTTCTTTGCCCTTTTGATACTCATAACCAAAGGTCTGTTCGCGGGGCAAGAATAGCTGCAACTGCCGCACTCGATACAGCACATTACGAATAACTTCTTTAATTCCTCGGAGTCGTCTGCTAACGCCGCTTGGTCAATCAGCATAGGCATTAAGCGCATCGGGCAAGCCGCGGCGCACCTCGAACAGTTGATGCAAGGGGTTATCGGCTCTTCGTTGAACTCGCTGTCCTTTAGGAAAAGAAGCGCGGAAGTTCCCTTTGCGACCGTGGGTAACAAATTAGGTTGCGCAATACCCATCATCGGACCTCCGCTTATAACTTTCGCGGTATCGGGTGAGCCGTCTTGAGCCTCGAATATATCCTTATAGGCGACTCCCGTGTCAATCCAAAAGTTCGCGGGGCGGGCGGCAAGACCCGAAACGGTCATCGCCCTTTTGTAAAGTGGAGTATTATTATCTACCGCATCATATACGGCATAAGCGGTATGCACGTTATCAACTATCACCCCGATATCGGCGGGCAGGCCGCCCGTAGGTACCTTGCGGCGGAGTATCGAGTATATCAGCTGCTTTTCCGCTCCCTGCGGATACTTCGTCTTAAGCGGGATTATCTTGATGTTGTCGCTAGCGGCATCTTGAAGCGCGGCAATCGCTTGAGGTTTGTTGTCCTCTATCCCGATATATGCCGTCGCAACGTCAAGCGCCGTCATCAAAAGTTCGGTTCCACGAATTATCTCCTTGCTTTTTTCCAAACAAAGCCGATAGTCGCATGTGATATACGGTTCACATTCTGCGGCGTTGATAATAAGTGAATCCACGGGAGTCTTAGGCAAGAGCTTAACATGCGTCGGAAAACCTGCGCCGCCCATGCCGATTATGCCCGCCTCTTGTATTCTCGCAATTATCGAAGCGCTATCGAATGTCTTGAGCGGCTCAAGATATTCGCGCTCGAACAAGCCGTCGTTTTGTATCTCGATATGCTCCGCTGTGCCGCACGATGCCGTAGGACGCTTGACTATCGCCTTGATTGTTCCCGATACCGAAGAAAAGATGTTGGCGGACACATAGCCTTTCGCCTTTGCGATAAGCGAGCCCGCTTTGACCTTGTCGCCCACCGCAACGATTGCGATAGCGGGCGCGCCGATATGCTGCGAAAGCGAAATATAAACGGATTCGGGGGTTTTGAACTCCGTAAGCGGCAATTCCGCGCTTATATGCTTTCTGTCCTCGGGGTGAATGCCCCGTCTAAAAGTAAAGCCCAAAAGCCTGTCCTCCTTGATGTTTTGACACCACATAGATTTTAGCATTATTTTATTGCGTTGTAAAGCGGCAACCGAGCTTCAAATTGACAAAATTCGCTTATTTTGTTACTATGTTTCGGTAACTTGAAGTTGTCCACTATGTTTTTTTACTAAAGCGGTAAAATATGTTGCATATTAATTCGTACGAGATTATAATTACTTTGTCAAAAGTAAGACAGTGTACAAAGGAGAGAATAATGAGAATATATAATTTTTCCGCCGGTCCCTCGATGCTGTTCGACTCCGTATTGGAGCAAGCGCAGAGTGAGATGCTCGACTATAACAACACGGGAATGAGCGTTATGGAGATGAGCCACCGCAGCAAAAGCTACGAGGATATCCACAACGAATGTATTGCCCTTCTCCGTGAGCTTATGGAGATACCAAAGAACTATGAAGTGCTACTGCTTCAAGGCGGCGCAAGCATGCAGTTCGACGCGATACCGCTCAACTTGTTGGTCAAGGGCAAAGCGGATTATGTAATTAGCGGTAATTTTGCGAACAACGCTTACAAGGCGGCGCAGCGGTTCGGCGACATTGCGATTGCGGCGTCCTCCAAGGACAAGAATTATACCTATATTCCCGAACTCTCCCCTACTTCTTTTAGAGAGGATATAGATTATATACATATTACTACTAATAATACCATATTCGGTACGCGCTACAACGAAATCCCCGAGACCGCCGCACCCCTTGTCGCGGATATGAGCTCGGAGATACTAAGCCGCAAAATCGATGTCAGCAAGTTCGGCTTAATATATGCCGGCGCGCAAAAGAATATAAGTTGCGCAGGACTTACCATTGTCATTGTCAGAAAGGATTTTATCGGCAACGCTATGAAGATTTGTCCCACCATGCTCGACTATAAGGTTCAAGCGGACGCAAACAGCCTTTTCAATACCTGTCCATGCTATTCAATATATATAGCTATGCTTACATTCCGCTACCTAAAGGCAATCGGAGGCATAGATACGATTAACGCGCAGAACGAGTATAAAGCAAAATTATTGTACGATTATATCGATTCGAGCGATTATTACTTCAACTATGTCGAGAAAGCAGACCGCTCCATTATGAACGTGCCGTTCGTTATCGAGTCCGAGAAGCTTAACGAAAAATTCGTCAAGGAAGCGGCGGCGGCGGGCTTAAAGACACTTAAAGGTCACAGGCTTGTAGGCGGAATGCGCGCCTCGATATACAACGCGATGCCCGTTTTTGGAGTGGAAGCGTTGATAGAGTTCATGAAGGACTTCAAAGCAAAGAATTAAGGACTTGAAGGCGAAAATCAAGAACTTCAGAGCGAAGAATTAAAGAGTTCAAAGCAAAACCGAGGACTTTACCAAGAAAAAGGACTCAAAGCACAGAATAGACTTCAGCGAATAGATAAGCAGTAAAAAGCAGCAAATTGAAAATCCAAAATGGATAACTAAAAGCTTCAAAGCTAGGAATTAGTGCTTTGTGGAGAGGAATTGAGGGAATATAGTTGTCCTTATTCCTAAGACGGAGGAATTATGATTAAAATTCAAAAACTTAACGAAATAAGCCCTCTTATATTCGATATTTTTGACGATAAATATACGGTCGGCAAGGATATCGGCAATCCCGATGCAGTGCTTGTCAGAAGCGCGGTTATGCATGATTATGCGATTGGCGGTGATTTGGTAGCTGTCGCAAGAGCGGGCGCGGGAGTCAATAACATACCGCTTGAAAGAATGAGTGAGGCGGGTGTCGCGGTATTCAATACCCCGGGCGCGAACGCAAACGCCGTCAAAGAACTCATTCTTACAAGCCTTCTTTTATCCAACCGCAATATCGTAGACGGTGTCAATTGGACGCTTACCTTAAAAGGCAATCCCGACGCCGCAAAGCTTGTAGAATCGGGCAAAAAGAAATTCGTAGGACCCGAATTGTTCGGCAAAACTATCGGTATTATAGGCATTGGCGCAATCGGAATACTCGTTGCCGGAGCGGTATCGCAGCTTGGAATGAAAGCGGTCGCATACGACCCGTATGTGGGCGAACAGATTAAGAACAATATATGCAAAACCGTCGAACTTACCCCAAGTCTTGATTACCTCTATTCTGTATCGGACTATATAACGCTGCACGTTCCGCTAACGGATGCCACACGCAAGATGATTAACGCCGATTCGATAGCGAAGATGAAACCGCACGTTAGGATTATCAACGCGGCGCGTAGCGAATTGGTGGACAATGCCGCTCTTATTCGCGCACTTGACCAAGGCATGGTCGCAAAGTATGTGACAGACTTCCCGAACATAGAGACCATAGGCATGCATAAAAATATAATCGCTATTCCGCACCTTGGCGCGTCTACACCCGAGGCGGAGGACAATTGCGCGATAATGGCGGCGAAGCAACTGAAAGACTTTATCGAGCGCGGCAACATTGTCAACAGCGTCAATTACCCCAACTTGAGCATGGAAAAGACGGGCGAATTCCGTATAACCGTTATTTCCAAAGAAAATATTCTTCAGAATGTCGTGTCCTTGCTCGCGCAATACACAATCAAAGGCACGGTTAGCGGCTCGCGTAGCGGCTACGATTACTATATCGTTGATGTAGACCGCAAGCCCGAAAGGGACGTCTTAGCTACTATCGCAGAACATGCGCTTAAGGTAAGAATACTCGGTTAAGCAAGAGATATACCGGCTTCAAATTCACAAAGGTAATCTTAGCTTTTTCACGAGTCAAAGTATAAAAACACTTCATAACTACCCAAAACTCACCCGATTTTATGGGTGAGTTTTTCCGTAGCAATCTCTTGTCAAAACCCCCATTCCCGCTACGCGGCAATCGAGCCCCCCCCGGGGTCCCCGAAATCCTTGGATTTTGGGGTGGCTTGGCTAAGGGTGGGTTTCGTGGGCGAATGTTGGAGTGCGTTTAATAGCTTTCTTTATCCATATTAGAGTTTTGAACTTGTTTAAGAAATGCTTTTTTCTCCAACGAATAACAAGTTTTACCGACCAATTTTCTATTAATATTAAAATCCGATTGAAATAATTTGTATTAGAACGGTAATA
>CAYOYS010000075.1:0-7739 GCA_964408255.1 uncultured Christensenellaceae bacterium
CGCTACCACCTCCTCGCTCTAACTGTGCGCTCTCCCTTGGTCAAAAGCGCCATTCTTAACGCTTCTCGGTACTTTTTGTCGAACATCACGCCTTCATCGTACATTCCGTTAAGAAGACAATATTCACTAGATACACCAAGCGCAAACAGCCGCGGACTGATTTTTACATCGTAGGGCAAAGCGCTCGAGAACTCAAGTTTTGCGGGCATGTATTGATATGTCACAGTATAGATGCCACCCTCCTTTGTCTTTAGATAGGAAGGAAAAAGCTTGTATCTTACGCTTGTACCCTCTTGCGTTCTCACCGATATCACATCGAGAAGTCTTTCCGAAAGGCTGCTATACTCGATTATTCCGTCTTTGCTCTCTATGATTTCTTCATGCAACAGCGGAAAATATTCGCTTGCGATTTCGCTGTTGACAAGGTTGCTAGCGCGAAGCAGCTTGATTGCGCGGCTGTCGCTGTGTACCAAAGCCTTGGCGTTTGCAAAACACAAATCCTCTAATCCAAGATATCCGACGGCAAGGTCCAACACCTCTGAAACGTTCATATTCCCTCCTATATATCCCTGTAAGGGGGAAGCTCGCCTCCCCCGTTACCGAGATAATTCGATATTTGTTTTGCCTTGTATTTCGCCTCGTCAAGAAGCAATTCTTCCTTAGCCCTCTCTATTTGCTTGTTCGTCTTATCAATCTCCTCAATAATCTTGTTCAATCTAGTAATGCGGGTCTTTTGGAGTTGAGTTATGACGCGCTGGTCCAGCCTATCGCCTGCCACTATGGATAACGTGGGACGGCAACGCTTATGATGTATCTCGTAGCGACGTCTTGTCACGTTGTACTCGACATAATAGTCCGCATCGAGTTCTTTTACGCGCGAAGCGATATCGTAAAGGTCCGTTTTGATTCTGACGAGGTAATCCATAAGCCTATTCCGCAGTGCCTGTCGTAATGCCGCTTATCAGTGCTTGCCCCATGGGCTTGTCACAAATAAGGTCTGCATATTTGACAAGCGTCGCAGTGTACGTTGCCGTTCCCGCCTTTTGTCTTAACACGCTGCCGTTCTCTCCCTCGAGCCATCTCCAATCGCAAAGCTGATGCAGCTTGAAATCAGAGCTGTTCAAAAGATACATCGCACCGTTGTCCACGAACCTGTCCGCAACGACGGGAATACCGTTGAAAGAAAGTGCCTTGTAGCCGCCGTCAAGATTCATGTAGTCTACGTTCATTCTAGATAGGCTGAGATAATCGAGGTAGAAGCGTCTAACATTGTAAGCGGTGACGATAAAGTCCACCGCGCCGCCGGCAACTTCGTCGATATGGTCGATAGCCTGTTGAATGACGCTCGAGGATATGCATGTGTTTGTGCTGTCCAAGTAAGGATTAAGCCAACTATATGCCGCCTTGGACAGTCCATAAAGACTACCCGTTGAAGCGAATATCGCGCCGAGTCCGGTGAGTTCGTTATTAAGCGAGCCTTGCACCGTTATATGGTAACCTGTTCCTAGTACCGCGCTGTGCCCCTTTGATAAAGTTATCGTGCTTGCCGCGCGGTCAATCGAAACGATGCGCGTCGCGGCGACAGTTTTCGCGCCCGAACTCGTGTTGTATATATCGATTACCATTCCGTCCATAAGCGGTCTTGTTGACGCGACCTTTAGAACCTTAACATCGGTATTATCCGCATTGGCGACACTCGCTGTAAGTATCCCCGTGCCGTTGCCGTACAACATTCTACCGAAGTTGAATTTACTTGCCTTCAACAACCCGTCCATTTCGGCATTGAGCAAGTTGACGAACGCGCCGACATTGTTTTCCGAAGCCCGTATCGCCTTATCGGATAATTCTATAGTTCCGAAAAGGTTTTTTAGCTCCAACTTGAATTGCGCGTAATTATTGCCCGCCGCACTCGGAAGCGCGCCGTCCTCAGTACCCGAGCCGACTCCGCCGTTAAGCCCGAAAGGCGCGAGTTTTACAATATCTTTGCCCCAAACGTCCGAGCTAGTCTGTTTGATTTTGGCAAAAAACGGATTGATGCCCGTATTGAGTTGTTCGGCGACTACGCCGAGATATAATGTTTTCAGCGCTTTTTCCGCGCTAGATAAAGTGACCATTTCAATTCCTCCTGTTCTTTATTAGTTCCGCCGTCATTTTGCCCGCTTCCTCAAGAGTTGTAATCTTACGCAAAGGCGCGGCGGCAATCTCTCCTCCGCGTGTAATAGGTCTTGGCGGGACAAAGGAAGACAAACTCTCTATGTATTCCTTGATGATTTCGCTTTTTATTCCCTCATCGGATAATACATATCCGCGAATTTTGTCGTCCTTTAATATATCGACAGGATTGGCGAGCTTTTCTTGCAGCACACGCGATAAGGCAAGCTCTAGACACCGCTTATCTTTTGCAAGGGCGGTATCCTTGATTAAGACCGAAGCAATCTCGCGAGCGTATTGTTTACCCGCGGGGTTAGCATTGAGAAACTCATCAAGCCTTTCGCTCCACTCCGCTCTTTCATACAGCGGCACTTCGGTAGGCGCACTTACTGCCCCTTCCTCCACCAAAGCGGATTCCGTCTTTTGTGGCTCGGGAGAGTCGTTTGTATCCGACGTTTTTCCGCGCGGCTTATTAAGTTCCTTAAGCTGTTGGCTTTTTCGTGTAAATTCGGCCTCCAAATTGTTATACGCTTTAAGCAACGCTTCGCTACTTTCAAACTTTCCGATAGAGGCGGCATTGCTAGCGTTATCCTTTTCGGGCGCCGTAGTATTTGCCGCTTGTTCTATATCCTGCATACTTACCTCCTAATTAATCTCGCTTTACGCTTTTAATATTCTCGTTGTCCGACAACCGCCGCTCTATTTTAAGCATTCTCCGATGCGTAGCGACGTGCGTCAAAAATCTTTCTTTCATCTCCTTTTTCATTCGTCTTTCACCGACAAGATAGGCGCGAATGTGTTCTGCAATGTGCAGTTCATGATTGTCAAGGTCCGAAGGTTGTGCGTCTTCCTTTTTCATGGTTTCGTTTTCGCGTTTTGCTTTCTTAACATGAAGTTCCTCAAAATCCCTTCCGCTTTCCCAATTGCCAAAGCCTAGTATCTCAAGCACCTTGTTCTTTTTTTGCTCGTTAAGCGTACCGTTTTCGTCATTCAACAATCCAAGCCTGAGTATATCTATAATTTTGTTCTTTCGACTGAGCGGAGACTCAATAAGCTCGGATTCCGAATCAAACACCACATCATCGCTTGTAAAATCGTTCGCGGAAAAATATCTCATTTCGATATCTCCGCTATCGCCCGCAAGCCTTCTTAAGCGCGGCGCAATTGCGAATTGCTTATACAGTCTTATTATTTGACGTGCCGCATTGAGCAGCGCGGCGCGTATCTCGATAGCGGTCGCGTTGAGTCTTGAGTCGTCTTGGTCTATCAACAGCGAAAGTGCGGCGCCGCTTGTCACGCCGTCCGGTATATCAGAATACTTCATCAAATCGCTTATGCCACTAATGCTTGCGAATTCCTGAAGCAGAGCGTTTTCCTCCTTATGAAAGTCGGGAGGCACTCTGCCTAGCTCCAATGCTACCGGCGGAGTACTGCCTTGTCTGAACACAAGTATTTTGCCGGGCGAAAGTCCTTCTTCCTCGAGGTTGTCAATGTCAATACTTCCGTCCTCTACGGCAAGTACTCCCATTGCGATTCGGTTCATGTATTCGTGCTTGCGGTTCTTGACAATGTTGTACGCGCGCTGTATCGGAATCAGTCGCTCGATTACGCTTGTGCCAAAAAAGCTGCCGGGAGTAACTATAGAGCATTGTTTGATAAAAGGATATGTGCGCGCTTCCGCCGCGCCGTTCGCGTACGGCAGTTCCCCCGAATAAAGAAGCTTGTCACCCGCGACAATCACCAATCTGCCCTCTGGCAGTTCGCCGGAAGGCTTCTCGTAGCGCTCGATGACGACGGTATGGTTCTCCTTGACCGAATTCGTCAACCTCCGAGCGGACGCGCTGTATCCTAAGCCACCGAGCGTCGCCGCGGCGTCAAGAGAAAATACATCAATGCTTTCACCCTCGATATCGACGCCCCAGATATCTTTCACTTCCTCTACCGAATATGCTCTTGCTTGTATAATGCTGCGGCAGTCCTCAATATTCGCGTTGGCAAGGGAGTCGGGATAAATTTCAAAGGGCGGGCATACGCGGACTTCAACGTCGCCCTCGAACAAATCCCTCCCCTTTTTATCCGTTCCGAGCCGCTTGCCCGCCTTGTCGTTCCAAACTATTTTATAAAACGCCGTTCCCGTTGTCTCGCTCCACATATTCGCTGTGGCTATCGCGGATTTTAAGTCACATTCCGAGATTACCGCGCCGAAAATCCTCGTCGCAAAAAGCGCCGCTTGTTTGTCCGATTCGTCCGTAGTCAGTGGGCGTACGCTCATACCGCTCTTAAGGTTGTTGAGCTTGGATAAGCGCGTATCGATAATAATAGAAATATGGTTATATACCTCTCGCTCTTGCCAAAAGTATTGCTTGCCATAATCCTCGATATCGCCTTTCGAAGTAATTTCGGCGAATTGGTTGCCGATAAGATAGTTGATATTCAACCGCCATTGCAGCTCCAAGGATTTCCTGTCCTCCCGCCTCTTTGCAAAATCGGCTTTGACCTCGGCAACAAGCTCTTCGTAATACTTATTTTGCATCCTCTTCCCTCCTTTTGACGGCTTTGACGATTAAATTGAGCGGGCTTTTCGGCACTAACTCGGAAGCGATTGCGCGATAAAGCTCGGCTAAGCACGTCGGACAGATATTGATTTGACGGCTTTTGAAGCCGTTTTTTGCGCTTATCGCGTAAGACGCTCTGCTTGAACACATAGGCATATCGCAGCGGATTAGCGCTTTGATTTTAATCAACTCCATTCTTATCCTCCTTAAGCAAACCTATTAAACGTTGCTTTTCCTTCAATAATTCTTCCTCCGACAATCGTTCCAATTTATTTTCCGCAAGTTCGACATACGCTTTGAGTGCGGAAATATCGGGAGGATAATGCTTGGTTGTTATCTTGCGCTTCAATATCTCTCCGTCGCCCGAATACTCGACAATCTCCTCATCCGCTTCATAACCCGTTGCTTTTTTATACAAGGCGTCTATCAGTTGTCCGTCCATATTACCCCCGTCAAATCGGATTATATTAAGCGCTGTGCTACAAAAGGCGCAAAACTGTCAAGAAATCAACGCCGCCGCCTATCCATTGATAGCTTTTTTGCAAGTCTTAACTTATCTCGGCTAATCTCGGTAACGGTATCGCCGCGCTCAAGGTTGAGCGGCTTAGTCATGACATAATATCGTAGCTCGTCAAGCGCGTGGTCGTCGATTTTTTTCGGAACATCCCCCTCTCCCCACGTATATCTTTTGAGTTCTCGGATTAGGTTGACGCAATTCTTAAAGATAAAGATTCTCGGCGGGCGCGCCTTAAACAATGCCTTAAGCCGCGCAATACCGCTCCACAAGCCCTTATTCACGCGGGTATCGGTTAAGATTCCGCGCTCATAAAATAGCTCCGCGACGGAGCGCAAAGAGGACAGCGTCCGCTGGCTTGCGGCGCTGTCGATAAGCGCGGACAGCTTGCCCGACGAGCGATGCCAATTAAGACTGTCGGCAAGTGCGTTGATTTTTTCGGCGTGGTAGTCGATATCCTTTTCCTTTTCATAGTGCTCGGCAATCACATAAATTACGTTATCATAGTCCACGGCATAAAAGTGACACGAAAGAGGATTCTTAAGCCCCGGGTCAATCGAGATATTGTCGTACCATTCAAAAGGTACGCAAAACGGGTCGATAACATGCACATCGGGTTGGAATTCGGAATACACAAACCCGCCAGAAACGCCAAATCTGCCGTATCGGCGGCTCTCGATTGACTCCTCGGAAAGTCCGCTTGAGAGCAATGCTATTTCCGCTTTGTCAAGGTACGGATTGTCTCCCCATTCCATAGTGATACACCAAATCTCCTTGTTGTTCCTTGAGTTGAGGTATATTTCGTCGTATACCCAAGTCCTTCCTTTGAGCGGGGTCATCGTGCCCCAAATATCCCCTTTGCGGTCCAATATGCGCATCAAACATTCCTCATAAATGTCGCGCGGCGGCTCCTCATCGAACCAGACAAAATCAAGCGATGCGCCTTGAAACTTTTCGCGTCCTTGGTCCGAGCTCTTGAATACGAGCTTGGACGCTCCGCCAAGATGATTTTTGACAATCAAATAATCTATAATGCCGTATTCGGGAGCGCCCTTGCGTCCGGAAAGCATCACTACATCCTCGATATAGTCGGGACATAGATAGGACAAAATTTTTGCCTGCGCGACCTCGCGTTGCACCTCGTATGTCGGCGACACAACCCACCCGATTACATCGGTTTTGTTCTTGCGGAAAGGGTGAATCCCCCGCAAACGCCAGACTGTCTCTACCGCTCCGCACTCGGTCTTGCCGCTTCTATTGCCTCCAAAAACCCACCTGTTGCGCTTATTTGAACGGTGAAAGGCAAGCTGCTTGAGATGCTTTTTCTTACCTTTGTTGTACATGGCTAATTTGTTAAAGCCTTTGCGCCGCGCAAGAATCGCGTCTATTTCTCTAATTGTGTCGATAATTCTCGCTTGCTCGCTATGACTTGTCATATTCGTGCTGTTCCTCGCTTTTATGCTTTATTTTTTGTATTATTTGGTGTATAATCTTAATATAATTGTTCAGGGGTAGTATGAAAAGATTCTTTGTATTATTGATTCTATTGGTTGTTGCGGCTTGCTTTGCCCTATCGCCGATTACCGCATCCGCCGAGCAAGGCGATTTTCTCAAAATCGAAAGCGAATCGGTGGGCTTTTATTTTAGCGTTTATAACGAAAGCGCGGATTCGTATCAGATGATTTTGCAGTTTTATCTGCCCTTAGACACTTACGCGAAGCGGTTGGACAGTTCCCGCACTAATCACTATGAAGTCAGCTATAACGGTATTCACGGCTACGTCAAAAAAACTGAGATTGCCGACACATTGTACACCGACATTGCCCAACCTTATTCGAATACTGCCATTACGCTCAATTCATCGGCGAAAGTTTATCGGGACGAAATCAATAGCGCTGATAATTTTCTTTTACCAAGCGGCGATACATTGATGTATATCGGCAAAATCATAAGCGGAACGGGGGCGGTATGGTACGCTGTCAAGCGTAGCGACAGTGTAGACCATATATATTTTGTCAAGGAAAGCGAAGTATACACTCCGCAATCCGAACCCGAGAATGAGGACACTCAACCTGCCGAAGCACCGCAAGGCGATGCTGTAAAGATACTTTTGATAATTGGCATTGTCATTCCCGCAGTCATTATTGTATTTCTATTATTCAAGCCGCGAAAGCGCAAGAGATACAGCGCTCGCTACATGGACGAAGCGCCAAGAAGAAGATACGATGACGACTATTACGATGACTATGACGACTATTACAACGGCTGACGTTCCCCGTGTGCCTTTTTGCTGCTTGCCTTAATTCGGTAATTTGATTACCCCATGTTAACGATTTGTCCTTTGCTACTTTGACTTAATTTACGATAACTTTGCTGTCTTGATGCTTTTTTGATTTCCTTTAATTAATAGCTATGTTAACACTTTGTCATTTTGATACTTCACGATAACTTTGCCATTTTGATACTTTTTTGATTTCCTTTAATTAATAGCTATGTTAACACTTTGTCATTTTGATACT
>CAYOYS010000076.1:0-7685 GCA_964408255.1 uncultured Christensenellaceae bacterium
CTACAGCGTTAAGCGCCGAGGCTTCGGCGTAATGCGCAAGCTGTATCGGGGACGCTGCATCGCCTACCGCGTAGATATGCGGCGCGGTCGTTCGGAACTCGGCGTCGATAATTATGCGTCTGTCGTATTCGACGCCCGCGTTCTCAAGCTTTAGCGATGCAATGTCCGCTTTTCTGCCAATGCTGACGATAGTCGCTTCCGCCTCTACCGTATTCATTGCGCCGTTTTTCTCGAGTATGACCGTTTTGCCCGAATCTGTGATTTCCTTGACCATTGCGCCCGTTATCAGCTTGACACCGCGCTTTTTTAATTGCAGCGTAAGATGAGCGGAAATATCCCTATCAAGCGTGGGTAATATGCGTTGCTCCGCTTCGATAACGGTTACCGCCGCGCCTACGGCGGAAAAAAAGCTCGCGTATTCCACGCCGATTACTCCGCCGCCGATTATCGTGATTGATTTTGCGGTAAGCGGAGTCTTTAATACCGCCTCCGAATTAAGCGCGAAGCGAGCGCCGGGTATATTCAGCTCTGCGGGCTTCGAGCCGGTAGCGATAACAAAACTTTTTGCCGACACTTCTTGTTCGCCCTCGGGGCTTACAACTCGAAGGGTATGCTTATCGATAAAACTTGCCTCGCCGGCAATCACGGTCACCGAATTCTTCTTCATAAGCATAGCTATTCCGTTGCGAAGTTTTTCGATTATCTCGTCTTTGCGGCTATAAATCCTATCCAAAGAAAAGGAAACGTTTTGGATATCGACTCCGAAGTACGCGGCGGACTTTGCGTCCTCTATAAGCTCCGCCGATTTCAAAAGACTTTTGGTGGGTATGCAGCCCCGATTCAAGCATGTGCCGCCAAGCTCTGCCTTTTCTATAAGCGCCGTCTTAAGCCCGAGTTCGGATGCGCGTATCGCGCCGTTATACCCCGCCGGCCCTCCTCCGATTATTGCTACGTCGAACATATTTATCTCCTTATTATTTTATAGTTTTTCACAGTAAATAGTTTGTTCACGCCTCTTTTTAAGCGGATACCGAATAAGTCCACTCGCTTGAGTGCGGATACCTTAAAGCCTTCCGTATCCTCAACATTGTCGGTTATCTTGCAACGCTTTGAGCCGCTTTTGTCATTTTGACATTTCGTGTACAATCAAGCTATACAATGCGGATTTCGTATAGACTGCTCGCCTTGCTTTCTCATGCTAAGCCGTTGTCTTTGGTGATTTGTATTCGCTTACCGTCAAACTCGACACACGCGGTATTCACGGTTGACGAAAGCGAATATCTCGTCAAGTATCGCCTTTTCGGCATCGGATAGCTCTTGCGTTAAGTTTACAAGCGGCTCTATCGGCTTGTATCCCATTAATAGCGTTTCGGCGAGTTCGATGACCGCGGGGAATAGGCAATCCGAAGAGATTTTGACCGAAACAATCCGATTATCTTCGAAGCGGAACGCGAACTCGGTAAGCCCCCAATCGGCGTTAAGGACGATATCGGCGCGAAAGTCCGCCCATTTCCCGTACAGATATTCCTTGGAAGCGTATTTTTCAAACAGTATTTTTGCGCGCGGCAAAGTAGTCAAGGTGTCAAAGGTCAACGGCACGGATTGCGCTTCGTAAACCTTCTCAAAGCTATTTATAAGTTCTCCGATTATGTTCTGCGAATCGAGTCGAGGATTAAGTTCGCTAAGGTTAATAACACGGCTTTTGACGGAAGCAACGCCTTTTTTTTGTAGTTTTGCAGGGTTGACCGTAAGGTATTTTGAAAGCTTTGCGCCGTCTGTCTTTATCAGAATGGTGCCGTGGTGCAGACAGTTTGCGCCCGTTTTGAAAAATGCGTTGCCCGAGAACTTTTTGCCCTCGGCGGTAAGGTCGTTCCTGCCCGAGAACTCCGCCTTAATGCCGAACAATAGCAGTGCTTTTTGTATCACCGAAAGTTGCTTGCAGACATCGTATTGCGCCTTGTTTGCAATGAATGAAAAATTGAGGTTGCCAAGGTCATGGTAGACCGCGCCGCCCCCCGTTCTCCGCCTTGCGAGCGTTCCTCCGTCGCCAAGCAGCGATTCTACCGCACATTCGGAGTAGGGGTTTTGATTGGCGCCGATTACTACGGTATTCTCGTTTTTCCAAAGGTATAGCACGGGACAATTTGCCGTTTCGATTAAGACGCTTTCGACGGCAAGATTGAGGTGCGGGCAATACGAGTTGCTGACAATGGTTTTTAGCTCCATGATACTTAATATTATACACCGAATTAATGGTATTTGACAATGCTTATATTTATATCGAAGTAGATAATTTCATGTGGCAGACCGCCTATAAGTTTCTTATTGATATTATTAAACTGTAGTCAAATTTTACGACATCTATATTGTAATGCGCGAAATGTTGTGTTATAATTATTTTAATTTTATTAGGGAGTTGTTGACATGGTTAAAAAAGTTATTAGAATAATTTTGCCGTTAATCCTGTGCGTTGCGTTTCTTTTTTCCGCAACATTTGCTTTTGCGGGATGCCGCAATGTACCGGACGATGACAGAGCACAAGGCGGCGACGATATCCAAGACGGCGGCAAAGCGATAATCATTCTGCCGGGGCTTATGGCAAGCGGACTTTACGATTCGGCAACGGGCGAGGCGGTCTGGGACCCGTTCGAGGGCGAGTTATGGTTCAAAGACCTTGTTTCGGGCGGTAAAATCAACTTTTCTGCGGTCTTACCGCTGCTTTTCCTCAATGACTCGGTCAATGTGGCACTTGCCAACATTTCAGCCAACGATTATGCGGGCAATGAGAACAGCATATTCAACAAGCTTGCCGTCAACGAGGACGGAACGCCCAAAGTTCCCTCGGTTATCGCCGCTGATATGAGCTTTGATAATCCTGAGCGCTTGCGCTATGGCGCAATCAACGCATATACCGATATGTACAACGCAATGGAGGAGCGTTATGGGGACGACTACGAGGTCAGCGTCTTCAATTACGACTTCCGTCTTGACAACAGGCAGGGGGCGGCGAAGCTCGAAGAATTCATTAACCGCAAAAATTACAGCGAAGTTATTCTTATCGTCCACAGCAACGGCGGGCATGTAGCAAGCATATACCTTGCGTCAAGTCAAGCCAATCGCGACAAAGTAAGCCTTGTCTGCACCTTTGATTCGCCCTTGACCGGCTCGCTTACCGCGCTTACTACACTTGAGAATGTGAACAAAATGGTCAGCGGTGTGCTAGCGGTTATTCCGGATACTTTAGCGGTTCTTCGGGATATTGTCGAACAGGCATTCGAGAAGCAGTTCAAGCCGCTTGTCAATATGTATACGGTGTATCAGTTGCTTCCTACATACAACTTGCTGCTTTCTCCGCAATACGCGATGAATCTTGACGGCGAGGGCGGCATCAACGAGAAAAGTAGCTTTATTATGGTCAAAGACTACGACGATGAGGATTACCACTATGTGGATTTTGATTCGCTTCAAGAGATTTATGAATTCTATCTTTCGCGTGAATGGGCGTATATGAGCAACGGCGAAATTCGTCCGCCTTTGGCGAGTTGGATAGATTATGCCAACGCGGGTTATGTCACTCTGCCCGACGGGCGCAGTGTACATTCGATGAGTCTTGTCAACACACATTATATCGCGGGTAATGACTATCAGACCACATGTTCGGTGTTGTTCGACGAGCAAGAGGACGGTTCTCTTAAGTATACCGGGACGGTCACTACTCCGCACGGCGACGGTGTCGTGCTCGTATTCGGCTCGACCGAGGGCGCGCCCGTCAACAGAATACATATTATAGAAAATGCCGACCATTACGACGTTGCACAGCAGTACGACAAGTTTTCTAAGGAGCTAGTCTACGATATAATCGACGGATATCTCGCGTCCAAATAATCGCATATATCCCGCATATTGCGGTTGACGAAGTCGCGGTAGCCCGCAAGGCAAACGAGAACCTTTGCGAATTATTTTTGCGAGAGTTCGGGGAGTTAAGACACATGTACGGATTGCTTATCGTCAACGCGTTTTTGAATAGCGAAAAGTTCGCGGCGATTTATGGCATGCTGCAGTCGGCTTTTGCCAAGCATGGCATTGCGCTTGTGCTAAAGACCAATGCCGATATTTTGGTCAACACGGGTGCAAGATGGGACGAGCCGCCTGATTTTGCTCTCTTTTGGGATAAGGATGTAAGGCTGTGCCAATACCTTGAGGGCAAGGGCATAAAGACTTTTAACAACGCGAAAGCGATTGAGATATGCGACGATAAGGGGCTTACCGCTATCGCGCTCGACGGCATTGTCAAGATGCCGCGAACGGTTCTTGCGCCATTTAGTTTTTTTGATAGGTACGCAAGCCTCGGCTTTTTGAAAGAGGTGGAAAAATCTTTGGGCTATCCCATAGTTGTCAAGGAACGTTACGGCTCGTTCGGCTCGGGAGTATATCTGGCGCGAGATTACGGCGAGCTACTCGATATCGTAGTAGACACAAAATCAAAGCCCCTTTTATTTCAAGAATACATCGTCACAAGTTACGGTCGCGACGTGCGCCTTCAAGTGGTAGGAGACAAGGTCATAGCGAGCGTAATGCGGGTAAACGAGAAAGATTTTATCGCGAATGTCACTCACGGCGGCGCGATGTATAATTATGACGCGACACGAGCGCAGCGCGAGATGGCGTTGTCGGCTTGCCGCGCCATAGGTCTTGACTTTGGCGGTGTGGATATCCTGTTCGGCGAGCTTGACGAGCCTATTTTTTGCGAAATCAACTCCAACGCGCACTTCAAAAACTTATTCGAATGTACGGGCATAAACGCGGCGGAGCATATAGCGTTGTATGTGCAATCGTATTATGAAACAAAATAAATCCGTTTGGTTAGTATACGACCGCAAGCGGTTCGCTAAAGCGGGCGGATATTACGAGCGTTATATTGATTGTTTTTTGAGAGTCGGATATCGGACTAAACTTGTTTTTGCGGAAGATATTGCCGTTAAAGACGGCTTGTTTTTTGATAACGGCGCAGTGACTCAACCTCCCGATATTGCGGTAATGCGGACTTATAATCTTGACTTGACGCTTGCGCTCGAGCAAGAGGGAGTAAAGGTATTCAACAATTCGCACGTCGCTGCAATATGCAACGACAAGTACAAGACGTATGAGGCGGTAAGCGCCGTGGGCATCGAAGTCCCCTCAACAAAGTTGTATAAAAAATCCGATTATTACAAAGCGAAAATCCAAGCAAGCTTTCCCGCGGTTTTGAAGTCGTTGGACGGGCACGGGGGAACGGAGGTCTTTTGGATAGCTAACGAGAAAGAACTTGATGCGCGACTGCCGCTAATCAAGGGTCAAAAGTTCATATTGCAAAAGCCCGTAAGCACCCTCGGGCGGGATATTCGCATATATGTTGTCGGTAAAGCAATTATCGCCGCTATGCTAAGATACAACGATTGCGACTTTAGAAGCAACTTTTGCTTGGGCGGGGACGCTATGTTGTATGTTCTTAACGAATACGAGAGAAAAATGGCGCAGAGAATAATCGCGCTTTTCGACTTCGGCATGGTGGGAATAGACTTTGTCTTTGACGGTGACCGCCCCGTGTTCAACGAAATCGAGGACATAGCGGGGGCGCGTACGCTCTATAAGTACACCGATATAGATATAGTCAAGTTATATACCTCTTATATCGTATCGGCTACGGAAAACCGGTCTTGACGGATTAGGAATATTGCGGTATTTCACCGGTGACCTGCTTGCACAACGCGATAGATTTTTTGGCGGCGGAGTTGAAGAACAGCGCGATGCCCTCTATTGAGCAACTCTCGCACCCCGACAGCGCAAGCGCCTCGACATAGGCTCCGTAGTACGAATCGCAGCGGCTTTTTGGGAACGCTCTCGTTCGTGGATTGGATATGTGGCTGTGTCCTATCTTGCCTTTCGCCGCGTAAACGTCGGGTATATCGTCGCCCGAGCGCATCATGTGGAAGAAGTCGGCATGCGCCATGATGTTCGCCGCGCCGACAGTCTCTGCGAGGGCGACGCTTTGCTCTATTGTGTTGATAAGATTACATTCAAAAGGGCTTAACGGCTCGATGACTATGGTAATATCGTATCTTGCGGCAATATCCGCCGCGAATTTTAGGAATTCGGCTACTTTACTATAATTGTCACCTTTGCTCGTTCCCTTCGGGGTCGAGCGCGCGCCGCCGCTGCCGAATACGACCTTTTTGACGCCGAGCGCCGCCGAGCGCGAGAACCCTTTCTCAAGATACTCCCCGATAATATCGTAATTTAACTCCCTTTTAGCGATTTTGAAAGAGGACGGTAGCATGCGGTTTGCAGCATAGCAGGGCAGACCGGATTCCTTGACGACGCTAAGCGCAGTTTCAAAGAGAGAGTCGCTAAGGGAACAAATCTTTTTGAAATTGGTTTCAAAGTAATCGTAACCGATTTTTTTTATATACTCGAGTTTGTGCCGCTCGATTGAACCCGTACATATTCCGAATTTCATTTTAGCTCGCATAATAACGTTGCTTTGGATTTAACCGAGCATTGCGGTTAGCAACATTTTTTAACATTACATATTCTATTTAATCGACCATATAATAGTTAGCTTCGATTAATTGCTTAACCATTTAATTGATTGTAGCACATAATCCCATAAAGTGCGCCGTCTATTTGCAATTCGGGAGTGGACAATAAGGCACGGTTGATACGGGCTACGTGCGGCAAAGGCGGCTAAGTCGAGTATATTCAATACACTCCTGTCGCCGACTTGCCCCCTGTTGCCCGTCTGAACCGCGCCCCTTGCCACTCCCATAACACCTCGAAATTGTCCACTCCGTTGCAATTCAAAAGAACAAGCCCTTATTCTAAACTCAAAGATTATTTGGAAATTAAAGGTTGTTGTAACTTAAAGATATATACGCAAAGCTGCCGACAAAACCATCGGCAGCTTTGAGATAGAGAATCCAAGATAGGATTTATATTGGAATTATTTAATATCAATACGCTTGCAGCCTTCCTCGTGCGGCGCTTTTGCAAGAGTCACTTTCAAAATGCCCTCTTCAAAGCTTGCATCAACAGCTTTTTCGTCTATGTCCGCAAGGTAAACCGAGCGCGACATCGAGCTTGAGCGTCTTTCCTTATGGATATAGTTGCCGCGTTTATCCTCTTTGTTTTCCTCTCTCTCGATTGCAATATTTAGATGTCCTTCACGCAATACAAGCTTTATTTCGCTCTTTTTGACACCGGGAAGCTCTGCTTCGACAAGATAAGATTTGTCATCCTCGCTGACATCGATTTTGAACGTGTCGGCGCCAAAGAATCTTGCGGGCAGCATATCGCTGAAAAAATCATCGAGCATATTGCTAAAACCGTCGAATCTGTTGCTAAAAATACTTTTTCTATTGTTGAATGGTATAAGTCCTGCCATATCAAACACCTCCTTATAAACAGTAATATTTATCTTATTTGGCAATCAGCGCGCTTGACTGCTAAATGTATAATATACCATAAAAAAGGTTTTGTCAATAGTTTTTTACAATTTTTTTATTATCAAGATGAAAAAAGATAGTATATGTTTTGATATTGCTGTCACAAGGATATTTATTATCCTTAAGTAGCAGTCGTTATTAGCACTTTTCGCGCGCAACGCGCTTGGTTCGGGACAATAAAAAGACAGTCGATTCTTGACTGCC
>CAYOYS010000077.1:0-7556 GCA_964408255.1 uncultured Christensenellaceae bacterium
TATATTGAAACATGTGCTTGTATGCTTGACAGAATGGATACATATTTGCGGAGATAAGATGTTTACAACGCTCGCAAAGTCCTTACCATATAACAATATTATCCGTTATTGCTTAATCATATTAACCTATCCACAGTAAATTGCTCTTAAAGAATTGATTGTTATATTGACGGAAGCGCGTCACGCCGACTGTTTCCCGTTAATTATTTCCTCTTGACACAGTGCGCGCGCATATTGTATTATATGTTATATGTTATACATATTATTTTGTTTTGTATGCGTAGGGCTTTGCCCATCGGAGGTATAAATGAAAAGCCGTTCGAGAATATTCGGGATTCTGTTGCTTGTTTTGCTGCTTTCGGCATGCTTTACCGTGTTTGCCGCATGCAAGGGGAATGTGCCTACTGTGCCCTCCGTTGTCAAGCCGACCACCAAGCAAGTTAGTGTTGCGATGACCGAGGTATATCAAGCGATAACGGCGTCCAATCACGCTCAAGGCGTCACCGAGTTTACGCTCGGCTTTGACGGAGAGTATTCGGGCGAAAAGAGCTTTACATATCGATTTGCGGCGAATTTTGATATAGGCGCCGCGAATTTATCTCAAGATACCGCAAGCGAATTGTCCTTTATTTTATCCGAAGAGGCGGGAGACATACTCGGGATTTTTTATAAGGCGGGTTATCTTTACATCGACTATCCTCCGCTTATCGAAAAGGGCAAATTTTCGGGGACGAGTCTTGCGCCGATAGCGAAAAGTTTCTATGATGCCAATGTCCCCGGCGGCAAGATAAATACGCTTGCGGACCTTATCCCGACAATAGGCAACTACATATTTTCCGATTGCGTGTATTCAAGGGATAACAATGTCGCGCTATACAACTTCACCGTCTCTTTCCAATCTTTTTTCAATTCGATTGCGACGATTATGCGGCTTGCCGATATAGGGGTTGGAGAGAGTGAGCTTATCCAAGTGCTAGGGCTTACCGCGGCGGACATTTACGCTTTGCAAAACGGCGGCATTGGCAACGTTAAGATTACTACGGTCGCAACAGGCGGTGTCGCGGTATTTGACAAGGCGGAATTGAGTTCTGCGTATACCGTAGGGGCTGTCAACGAAAGACACGGATTCGCACTTAAGAATTTTGTCTTGAAAAACGGCGCTTCCTCTATTGCTATGCCGACCAACCTTGCAAGCGCGTACAGCTATTACAGCTTGGGCAACCTCGATTTTGCCGGCAGCATAGTTATCGATACTGTCAACTCCGCAACGACGACGGTATTCGGGGTATCCGACGTACTAAAGGCGGAGCTTTCAACCGCGCAATATACCTATCATTACCGTTTGAAGAGCAATGTCACGGCGGAGGGAGAAGTTACCGCTTATTTCGAGCTTGATATTGACGAGGAAAGAACGTTGGAGTTCTACTTTGCGGGCGGTATTCTTTATATGGACTTGTCCGATATCGGGCTCGGCACACTTTTGACAAGCGCCGATTGGATAGAAGACACGCTTCACGGCTTCAATCTTTTGACCGATAAAGAGGCGCTGTCGCTTAACGATAAGATTATGCTTTTTGCGGAGCTGTTGGGCGGCAGGGATGTTTCGGGAAGTACGACTACATATACATTAGGTAAAGATTGTGTCCAAATGCTTCTTTCTGCCTTGGGTTACGATTCGATATTCGAATACGATGCCGTTGCTCTTTCTGTAAACACTGCCAACAATAGACTTCAGAACATTACGGCAAAAGTCGAGGCATTCGGCATTACCGCGACCCTTTCTGCCGCTTCGCCCAAAATCGGGAACGCGGTTAATATCGCTCGCCCGAGTTGGACATCAAGCTGTGTGGACATAACTATCGCGGAGCGTTTTACCCCCGTGATAACGGGTACTATAAGCTCCAACACCTTAGCGGGTGACGACGTTGCGCTTCTTGAGAAGTTTGTTGAGAGCTTAACGGGCGAAAGTATCGAGTTTGACGTTGCTTCGCGAAGGAATATAATCTATACCGCCGCTGCGAACATCGACAATGCCGGCGCGATTATTGCGCTAAAAGTGGATTTCAAAACAAGTACATACAGCGATATTTGCACTTTTGTATACACCGACGAAGCTCCCGATAAATTTTATGTAATTTACCCGTTGACTGACGGAATCAATCCCGTCCGAACCTTTACGATAAAATCGTCCGAGCGCTATTCGCTGTTTATGCAGGCAATCAACGGCAACGCGGTCGCGGAGTACGGCGAAAGCTTTTTCGCTTTAGATAACGGAGAATCCAATTGGAAGCTTGCCGCTTCCCGCGGCGCGCTCAACAATCTTCTCGGCGCGGTCGCAAGAGTGTTTTCCGGCAGCAGTTTCCCGAGTATTCCGAGCGATTTTGCGATTTTGAGTATGCAAGCCGATTTTGCGTCGGACGGTATTTCAACCCGCGTAAATTTTGCCGGCAATTCCTATATCGATATCAATATTGACAGCGTTTCCTTAGATTATTTTGACGTAGGCATAATATATCTCGATGTTAACTCCCGCAAAGTAAGCATTTATCAAAATAACAATATGGAGAGCAACGCAGCCGTTGCCTTTGGCGACGGCACTTCGGCGGCATTATCGATGCTAGACCAATCGGGGCAAAGTCTGTGGAGATACAGTTCGATTCCGACGGTGGGCTCGGGTACTGTCAGCGTGGACGCTTCCGTGACTCTTCTTGGTAGGACATTCAAGAAAAATATACAAGTCGATACCTCGTCCTTTATACCAATTGATACATCTATCAACGAGGTTAATTCGGCATACTTTGATTCGGACGATAAGCAGTTTAGCTTTTCGCGGTATAACTGCAACGATAACCCTATCGACATAATTACCGCGTTCAATAGAGCGACAATCAGCACTAGTCTTCTTAGCATAACCAATAAAGAGGTAAGGTGGCAGTGCAACGGCGACGATATCAGAACGCACGGCTTGAATTCCCTTGAGAATTCGACGTTTAATATAGTTCCTGTTGTTAAGAGTTTTTTCGGCACCGATATCGGTCTTTATCCGTCGGGCACCTATTCGGTTGTTGTTTTGGGCGCAAAAGCGACGGGCATCAATAACAGCGACGCCTACAAGACCATAACCGCCTATGACGGCAGTGACCCATACGACGAAAGTACATATGCGGGCGCGGAAGCAATGCTTGCCGATTCGACTTCTTTGTCCATTGAGGCGTTGCGGTTCGACATATCCTCGATTCGCGCGGATGTTATTAATAACCTTGAGTATCTCGCGGGTGATTTTTATAAGGCGGAGGGCACATATTTAATAGATGCCGTTGTCGCCGATTGTATGGGACGAGAGACGAGGTTCCCCGTCAAAATAACCGTTTTGCCGAGAGTAATTACCTCTGTTGAATTCGGTATTTATTCGGACGGCGTAAGCTTTGAGGGCAGGGCAGTCGGTTCGGACAGAATTATAGGCAGTTTCACTTTTGACCCGATGACTGTAACCTCGCTTTCCGCTTCCTCTGTGTACGCTCGTATCGCCTTATGCAACGGCGGTGAATTTACGCTCAGCTCTCTCAAATGGGAGTTTGCTCCCGTTGCAAGCATTGATTTGTTTGCCGGACTCGAGGGCGAAATGAGTCTTGTTATCGGCACGGAAGCGGGGGGTTTCCAGACCTTTAAGGTGCTTTATGCATTCCGCGCAATCGAAGTAACCGAAGTGGCGCTTGCGGACGAAGACGGCAATATTCTCGTTTTGGACGGAGCGGAGCAGCGATTGGAGGTCGCAGACGCGGCGGTATCGGTATCGTTCAGTCTTTTGGGCTTGGACCCTTACGACTATACATACCCCGCTAAAGTAATATTCTACTATCAAGACGGCGAGCGCGTGTTTGACGCCGATTGGGCATTCGATTGGGAGGAGAATCGACTTTGGAATAGAGGCGAGTCCTTCAAGTACAGTTCGCAATTCGCGAAGACTTCGCTTAAAGTCAACCTCGAGATGTCCTTTAAGTCAAGGATTGTAAAGGCATACAAGTTTGTGGAGAACCCGCAAGCGCAAGACTCAATATTTATCCGCGCAATTACGGTCGGAGAGGCTCAAGAGAATGTGTATCTTGAGTATAAGATGCTTGACAATCAAAAGCGTTTGATTTTTGTTTCTTACGGTCCTTTTGACCAAGATAACGAATCCATTCTCGATTACAGGGATATCGCCAACTATCCTCAAAAGGCTTTTGTGCAATTCCTTAACGACCAAGAGGAAGAGTGGCACGAGATGCAAATTAATTGGAACATTGATGCGTATTCTTCCCCTAATGAGGTGATGCAATACGGATATTCGGGCAGTATCGGAGCGACGATTGCGTACGGTCAGTCAATCGGCAATGTATATGTTTCGGTTGCGGCGAGCGTTCCGGACGAGGTATTCGTCGTCTATTCGGACGGCGGCTTAGTAACCGATAAAAAAATCAATTTGAGTATACTGTCTGTTCAAGATAGCGAGCTTATCACAATAGACCCTACGGACGCGCTCAACTTCCCTAAACAGTTATACCTTAGCTACGAGATAATACAAAGTGGTTGGTTCGAGGTCTCCGAATGGGTGTTGACAGACGCTGCGGGACGCAATATAATCGAGGAATTCTATAAAAGCGCGCTTGCTACGGGGACGGCTCTTGAAAACATCTCGAGCGACGGCATTGCGGTCAAGGCGCGTTTTGGTTCCGAATTGACCGGTTATATCGATATTCTCGTCGAGGTTGCGATAAACGCAAGCGTTATGACCGATAAGACTTTAAGCGGTATTCCGCTTGTCAACTCCTCGATAACGGGAGGGGGATTATCGCAGAACTCTATGATTTATTCGGTTGACGGCGAGACATTACGGCTTACCGTTGACCCCTATGTTGCCAATCCACGTTCGATAGCTTGCTATCCAACGGAGCTCGTATTCGTGCTCAACGGCGACGCAATCCGTCGGCTCAATATCGATTCTTGGGAGCTTAGCGCAGTACCCGCTACGAATTTGCATCTAGGCGGTGTATACGAGGTCGTAGCGCAAATAGATGTGGGCATGGAGCATATGATTGAAGTACCCGTTCAGCTCGTTATAAAAGAGCGTGTAATTGAGAAGATTTGGGTGGACGGTAGCAGTGCCGGAGCAATATATATTGACCCGTATTCCTTGCAGCCTTTCGGTGAGAACGTAGAGGGCGATTATGCCTATAAGACCGTTGCAGTTAAGTTCTTTGGCGATGATAATACCTATGTTATGGTAATGGAATACAATATCTCGGGGATTAATGTTTCGTATACGGGCGGCATAGCAGATTATAATGTAACTGTTCGCGTGGGCAACGAGGCAGGCGGGTATCAAGCAATATCGGGATACAATGTCTATGTAAAGCAAAGCCTTGTTGTGAGCGTTGAAACGGACGCGGTGGCGGAGGGCGCAAACGACCCAATCGGTGAGATTTATAAGGTCACCGATAATGGCGGTACATTCGAGGAATGGTTCAAGGCGCTTGACTCTGATGAGCTTACGGCGATTTTTGGAGACGGCGAGACGCCTAACCGGCTGACAATCAAATTCGGCACGCCTTCGGATATTACCAATACGCGCTTAGTAAGCGAGAATGACGGCATAACCGAAGGGCTTGTATATGAATGGAAGAGGACTTCGGAGGGAGAGTTGTATCTCGAACTGTGGAATAACAATCCTTTATACGGGGATAGGCTCGGCAACAACCAGATAATCGAAACCGGACTTATAAACTATGTGGAGGTTAGACACAATCTGTTTGACCCTACGCTGATTCTGCCCGAGGACGGATACAGTGAAACATATGAGGGCAAAACTGTGGGCGAGTTCCTAGATGCTCATCCGCTTGCAAGCGAACATTTTACACCCGAACAGATTGTGGTAACTCTTGTGCGCTCCTTAGACGACTACGAGATGCAAGAGGATGAAGAGCTGTCCGCTAGCGAGTATTATTATGTTATCACCGTCATAGGGCACCGCAAGTACGGCGGAAGTCTTAGTCTTACGATTAACATTAATCCTATAGAGATACAAAGCACGGATTTTAACGTGACGCTCGACGGTATTGCGATAAGTCTTGATTATTCAAGTATGGTCTATAACGGCAACGCCGTAGAGTTAGGTGTCGCGGTAGCAGACGGGATTCCGCCCGTTTTGACGATAGAATACGACGGCTTCACGGGCAACCCGAAAAACGTCGGCATATACAATTATGATTTGGTCTCGTCCGACTCCAATTATTCGATTAATTTCAACGGTGTATTCGAAATTACAGCGGCGACGATTACCGGCTCCAATTCGGAAATCAGCGTAGGTGACGGCACGACGGTCGTCCCGCCTGCGATTTCGGTACGCGTCGGGGGAATTGTATTGACAACCGAAAATTATTCGGTGTATTATGGTAGTGAAGAAACGCCCGAGTCAATTAATATTGACGATTATTCAGACTTTGTCGACGGATACGATTTTGCTCCCGATTCCGATTCGGGCACGGCATATGTCAAAATCGCAATCCACCTCGATAACTACGAGCCCGCAAGCTTTGTGCGAAGCTTTGTGCTAAGCAGGGCGCAGATAGATTAGGTTATACGGTTTCTTAACGGGAATCTGCTACAAAATAAATGGAGGATTTTATGAAGAAGTTTTTAATCGTTTTGTCAGTGATTATGATTGCCGCAGTCATTGCGACATGTACAATCGGTTGCAAAAAAGACCCCTTTATCCCGGATAAGCTCAATGTCGAAGAAGGCTCTAAGCCAAACTTTGTGAATAAGATACTTCCCGACGAGTTGACTTTAATCAATGCGGGACTTGAATCGGGCGCTACGGAAGCGGAGATAAAGACGGCAGTGCTTGCATTGTTCGACGCGGCGGACAGGATACAGCGCGAAGCGGAGCTACTGTTCACCATATCTGACGGAGGAGGCTATGCCAAGACGGGCGCGGAGGGCTATATGACGGTACGCGGATTCTACTTCCGCAACGGAAGTGGCTATTATTCTCAAAGCGCAGGCGAGGTGACAAGTGCCAACGTGGGAGCAGTCAACGCTATAGGTCCCGCTAGAAATATGCTTGACCAATTAAGCCGCACCTATACGGCAGACATGCAGACCTTTACCCGCGAAAAAGCCGCGAAGGGCAGCAAGGCGAAAAAGCCCGATGTTACTGCATACGGTGATGATTTTCCATATGTAAAGGTGGATTTCAGCGGCTGTACCAAAAACGAATACAACCTTGAAGATTGGAAAGTTGAGGCGAGAGTACTTAATCAAGTAGGCGAGCTAAGCAACTTCGATTTCAAAGCCGACGCGATTAAGGACGCCGAGATTTCCTATGACGACGATGAAGAATTTTACACAATATCTTTTGCTCTCGATACCGGCAAGAAGGGCACTCAGGCATACGACGATGTGGTAAACTTTGCAAGAGCGGGGCTAAGAGAGGCTTCTACAAGCGACGATTTGGATTATGTCGTATACAATATGACATTAGAGGTTTGGGACAACGGTTATATCCGTTCGGTTTC
>CAYOYS010000078.1:0-1101 GCA_964408255.1 uncultured Christensenellaceae bacterium
CTTATTTAATCATTGGTTTTTTCAATGGGCGTACACTTATTATGCAAATCACTCTGTCATATTTTCATTGTTATCAAATACAGCCGTGAGTTTTACCGCCGAACATATGCTTTTTGTATATATTCGTTATTTTCTTGTATACTGTCCGTAAATTTCGGATATTTTTAAGTAAGGTACAAAGACTAAAGCTATGCCGCAATCTTTGAAAAAACGCAAAATTTTGAATATGACGCTGTTGGGTGTTTCGGGTCTTGCCATAGGCTTCGCCAACGGCTTTTTTGGCGGGGGTGGCGGAATGTTGCTCGTTCCGCTTCTTACCTTTGCCGCAAAGCTCGAGGAGAAAAAGAGTCACGCAACGGCGATTGCCATAATCCTGCCGCTTTCCGTGCTTACCGCGGTAATTTATACCATAAAAGGCACGGGCAACCTTAATGCGGGGCTTATCGCGGGCGGCGGAGTGATTGCGGGAGGAGTACTCGGCGCGTTTCTTCTCAATAAGCTGAACAATATCACGATTAGTATCATTTTTTATATTCTAATGATTGCGGCGGGCGTTAGGATGATAATCGGATGAAAATATTTTGGCTAATATTAGCGGGCATAGTCGGAGGGATTATCGGAGGTATGGGAATGGGCGGCGGAACGTTGTTGATTCCTATCTTGACAATCTTTCTTAAAGTGGAGCAGCACACGGCGCAATGGATTAATCTTGTCACTTTTATCCCGATGTCAATCGTTGCATTGATAATTCATATAAAGAATCGCCTTGTGGATAAAAAATTCATATTGATAATCCTTATCCCCGCTTTGTTTTCCGCGGCGGGAGCATCGTTTCTTGCGGTTGACGCGCCCTCGGAACTGCTCGGACGCTTGTTCGGCGGCTTTCTTGTGCTTCTCGGCATTGTGACAATCATTCTCACTGTCGTAAAATATAAAAAGGACAAGCAAAATAAAGAAGCGAAATAAGCTGTCCGAAAGCAATCTTGACTGTATGAATCGTTGCTTATATTTATATGAAGTGCGCCTTACAAAGCTAAATTTACATAAGATAAAGCTGATTCTACATAAGACAAGCTGACTTTACATAAAATAAAGCTGATT
>CAYOYS010000078.1:1201-7493 GCA_964408255.1 uncultured Christensenellaceae bacterium
TTAGTGTGAGGTGCGTCAATAGGCTCTTTTCCCAATTTTGACTAAATAACAATTATTGACGAATAACAAGAAATTTATAACACATACTAAAAACATGCAATATTTACCAGCTCCGCGCAATCCACGGTAGGCGGACATTTCAGACACTCGATTATGCGCGAAAATTAATTCAGCATTATACATAATTAAAGAGGTGATAATATGAAAGCGATAATTATGGCGGGCGGGCGCGGCAGTAGGCTTATGCCGCTGACAAGCGACATGCCCAAGCCTCTTATGCCCATACTCAATAAACCGATTCTATATTATATTCTAAAGCTACTATATAAGTATAATATTACACAAGTTGGCATTACGCTTGGATATTTATCCGATAGGATAAGAGAATACTTCGGCAACGGCGCAGAGCTTGGTATGGATATACGCTATTATATCGAGAGCGAGCCGCTTGGAACGGCAGGAGGAGTAAAAAACGCCGAACGGTTCCTTGACGAGGATTTTGTCGTAATCAGCGGGGACGCTTTTACCGACATTGATTTAGGGAGTCTTGTTGATTTTCATTACTCGCATAGCGGACTGATAACGATAGCGTCCAAAGAGGTGGACAATCCGTCCGAATTCGGAGTAATAGTATCCGACAACCATGGGCTTGTGACGATTTTTCAAGAAAAGCCGGCGCATCCGTTAAGCCGTCTTGTCAATATGGGAATCTACGTCATGGACAAAACGATATTAACTGCTATTCCCGAGGGATTTCAAGACTTTTCTAAGAATATATTTCCGAATTTGCTCGGGGGAATCTATACTAAAAAATGCGACTGTTTTTGGTCTGATATCGGCACTTTGTCAAGCTATTACGCTACCAATTACTTTGTCGCGAATAATCTTGAACGCTACGCAATGGTATAAAGGTTGAGCATAACGCGTCTTATTTGGCTTCGGGCGGGCAACGCGCTATTTTGCTTGCGTTAGGACGGGGGCATTGCTTTGCTTGCTCGGGCGGACTTGCGAGTATATAACATATCGCTTTGCTTGGGGCGGGCATAAAATTGTGTTGTGGTATAACGCGCCCCTTTGCTTGCGTTAAGGCGTGAGCAAAGTGAGCCGCTTGCGCTTTGCGGTTCTTTCCTTTGTTTTGAAAACAACTGTAAAAACCGAGTATTGTTTTTTTTGTAAAACGCGCTGTATTGGCGCGCTTTTCCTTGTTAATTATGATAAAAAGCCGTATAATATATAATAATATAATCGAAAACAATATCGCAATCGGAGACTTTATGGCAAAAAACAAGTGCGGCGGCAATAACGGCAAAGCGCAGAGCGTTTCGCTCAAGGTAGGCTTCCTCGGCGGAGTCGGCGAGATAGGCAAGAATATGACCGTTATAGAGTACGGCGAGGATATGTTGATAATCGATGCGGGGCTTACCTTTCCTACCGAGGAGATGCCCGGAATAGATATCGTGATACCCTCGCTCCAATACATTAAAGACAATAAGACGAGAGTCAAGGGAATAATCTTGACTCACGGACACGAGGACCACATCGGGGCAGTGCCCTTTTTAATGGAAGAGGTCAATGCGCCGCTTTACGGCAGCGAACTGACGTTAAGGCTTGCCGCGAACAAGATAATCGAGCGCTGCGGCAAAGATTCAAGGTATTGTGCGGTGAAAAGCGGCGATATAATTAAAGCGGGGGCGTTTGAGATACAGTTCTTCCACGTATGCCACTCGATAGCCGGCGCGTTCGCAATCGCCGTCAAGACGCCTAAAGGCGTAATCTTTGTGACCGGCGACTTCAAAATTGACTATACTCCGGCAGATAAAGAGGCAATGGATTTTGGAGGGCTCGGCGCATTGGGCGACAAAGGAGTTCTCCTTATGCTCGGAGAGAGCACCAACATCGAGCGTGAAGGACACACCGTATCCGAGCGCACGGTAGGGGATACAATCGATAATATTTTCAGCGCGAACGAGGGCAGGCGAATTATCGTTGCGACCTTTTCTTCGAACATACACCGCTTGCAGCAGATAATCGAGATTGCGTTAAAATACGATAGATTCGTTGCATTCAGTGGTCGCGGTATGCATAACGTGTACGAAATCGGCAAAGAACTCGGAATAATCAAAATAGATGAGAGCAAGGTCATAGACCTTGAGCGGCGTGGCAAAAAGTTCCCCGAGGAAAAGCTCGTGATACTCTCGACCGGCTCGCAAGGCGAACCGATGAGCGCGCTTTCGCGCATGGCATCGGGCAAGTCCAACCAAATATCAATCGGCGCAAACGATACCGTAGTGCTTTCGGCAAGCCCCATTCCCGGCAACGAAAGGGCGGTGTACAGCACTATCAACAATCTTTATAAGCTCGGCGCGCGAGTGATTTACCACACGCTAAAAGACGTACATGTTTCGGGTCACGCGCACAAGGAAGAGCTAAAGCTGATGCTTTCGCTTATCCGTCCCAAATATTTTATGCCCGTTCACGGAGAATACCGTCACCAAAAACGCCATGCGGTACTCGCCGAGGAGATGGGAGTAAGACCCTCGAATATTTTTATTCCCGAGATTGGCAGTTGCATCGACGTAAGCGCGCGAGGATTAAGGCGGCTTGACAATATACCCGCGGGCAATACCTATGTGGACGGCGCGGTCGTTGAGGACAATATGGCTATGGTATTAAGGGACCGCAAAAGCCTGTCCGTAGAAGGGGTTATGATAATTTGGGTAGATATCCGCCTTGAGGACGGCGCAATACTTTCGGGACCCGAGATAATGCTTCGGGGCGTAGTCGTCAACGAGGAGTTAATTGCCGAGCTTAAGACGGAGACTGCGAAAATAGTTGAAAAGTCGGGTTATCGGAGCGCGGACGATAGAGGCGTACTCAAGAAAGCGATAACCCGTTATGCGCGCGAAAAGACTTATCGCGTACTCAAGACCAACCCGATGATTGTAACGATTATTATCGAAAGCTAACATAACGGCATCGTTCGAATAATAAGCGAGGTGATATCGCCGAAGTATCGGCAGAACGTATAGCATTGCGCCGACCCGTTGAGGCGGGAAAGGGCGTGAATGCTCGAATATAAGGGATTAATGGAACTGCTTGCGCCTGCGGGTAACCGCGAAAAACTTAATACTGCGTTTCACTTCGGAGCGGACGCCGCGTATGTCGGCGGCAGCGGCTTTTCGCTACGCGCTTCAGCCGAAGGTTTTGACTCCGACGGGCTTTTTTCCGCTATTGAATACGCGCACAGCTTGAATAAAAAGCTCTTTGTCGCGACGAATATCTTCGCGTCCAATCGGGACTTCGGCGCGTTAAAAGAATATTTTGAGTTTCTCGCGTGGGCAAAAGCCGACGCGGCAATCGTGACCGACCTCGGGGCGCTTGCTTTGGCGAAAAAGACCGTTCCGCTACTGCCAATCCATGTAAGCACTCAAGCGAACGTTACCAACGGCTACGCCGCTAAGGCGTATGCGGATATGGGAGTCAATCGGATTGTGCTTGCTCGCGAAGTTACGATTGACGAAATCGCCGAGATACGCGCCATGCTTCCGCAATCGGTCGAACTCGAATGTTTTGTACACGGCGCAATGTGCGTAAGCTACAGCGGGAGATGCCTGTTAAGCAATTACCTTTCGGGACGGGATGGCAACCGAGGCGACTGCGTTCAAGCTTGCAGATGGAGCTATAAGTTCGTGGAGACGGGGAGCGTTGGCGAGCCGCTTGAGCTTGTTGAGGACCTGCGCGGCTCATATATCCTGAACAGTCGTGACTTGAACATGCTTGCGCACCTCGATAAATTAATCGATGCGGGCGTATACTCGTTCAAGATTGAGGGTAGAATGAAGACCGCGTACTATGTCGCCAACACGGTCAACGCTTACCGCCGCGCTCTCGACGCTTATTGCGCGCCTTCCAAGGGTATCGAGTTGTCGGCGCTTGCGGCGGAGCTTTATAAAAGCGGAAACAGAGGCTATACGACGGGTTTTTATTTTGGGAAAACGGACGCGGAAGTGTCAAGCGCGGGTTCTCAATCCGAGGGCGACTATGACTTTGTCGCCATGGTTTTGGGGTATAACCCCAAAAAAGGGCTGCTTGTCGAGCAACGCAACCGCTTTCGGACGGGAGAAAAACTTGAAATTTTGTCCGCGGATAATTATTTTAATGATATAATAACTGTAACCGATATGTTTTCGGAGGACGGTGAGCGCGTAGAGGACGCAAAACTTGTTCAGCAAAAATTGTATATCGGGACAGATAAAGCGCTGAGAGAGTACGACATTCTCAGGAGGAAAAAGTAATGGACGTCAAATGGAATAAGCATGCGGTTATATTATACGACGGCAAAAAGGACGGCGGCGCGGTGGCGGCGCTCAAGGCTTATATCGAAAATGAATTCGCGCCCTGCGATGTGATTGATGTGGACAGCTCGGGCTATACCCCCGTTATAAGCGCGAAAACACGCGAAATATTTTATCGGTTTTGTTTGCGGCGCGCGAGGTGGTTTTTGCGTTGGAAGTCCATTAACTCCGAAAGAGCTCAAAAAAAGCGGCTCCGCGAGGAAAAAAGACACGATAAGCAAAAGGACGCTTCTTGGATAATCGCAAATAATCCGGCGGTTACAAGGATAATCAACATAATTAACCGATTCGAGCCGTTGTTAATCATTTGCACGACGCCCGAGAGCCTTAAGCTGAGT
Organism: uncultured Christensenellaceae bacterium; assembly: GCA_964408255.1. Classification (GTDB taxonomy): domain Bacteria; phylum Bacillota; class Clostridia; order Christensenellales; family CAG-1252; genus SACC01. The sequence goes on from CAYOYS010000078.1 coordinate 5,895, forward strand.
ATCTACGCCCGCAACATTTCACAAAAGGATATAAAAATATTCGCCTCTGTTTTGGACTTCGCGCTGGATGCCTCGTTCGTAAGGTTCGAGACTGACGGCTATTTTGTGGAGAACGAGGCATGCGCCTCGGCACTTGAGAAATACGGCGTCGCAAAAGATAGGATTTTTGTTTCGGGTATTCCCGTCATGCGTGATGATAATGCCCCCGATAGAGTCGAAATCAAAGCCAAATACGGATTCGCCGATAATTTGCCGATAGTCGTAGTCAACGGCGGCGATTACGAGACGGATACCATAAGAGAGGATATCTTGTATCTTATGGAAACGCGTGAAAAGTATAATATGCTAATAATCGCAGGCAACAATAAGGTTAAAAGACGTTTTACGAACGCGCCGAGCTTTTCTGCGGGCGTAGGGTTCGGCGAAAAATTCGAAGAGGATATGGCGGTAATCGCGGATATTCTTATTACCGTTCCCGATTCGGGCGCGGTGTTTTCGGCGTTCAAGAACGGCGCTGCCGTCGTGCTTACGCCGTATCTAACAGTTAAGGAGCGCGATATCCGTAAGTACCTTGTAAAGCGGGCGCTTGTCCTGCCCGTAAAGAACCCGAGCGAGACGGCGGCGGCTGTGGACGAATTGTTGATTGAGCCCGAAAGACGGCGCGAGTTCGTATCGCGCGGAACGAAGTATTTTAACGCGAGCGCAGCGTTCGGCAAAGGTAAAAAGACAGCGCTGATAGATAGTATCGGCACTGACGAAAGCACAGCGCCACAAGAGGACAACGATACCGACACAAAAATAACGTCGCAAGAGAATATGGGCGCCGCTACGGTCGAAGATATCGCAAGCAACCCCAAAGCAACAACTAAATAGTCAAGCGAAAGAATGTAAAATGAAAAGATGTTGCTAACCGCTCAAGATTCGGTTAAATTCAACGCAGCATCATTATATGAGAAGTATGAAAAACATCGCAACAATTACATTAGAGGACAAAAGTCAAATCCATATCGAGCTTTTTCCGGAGTTCGCTCCGATAAGCGTGGAGAATTTTATCAGTCTTGCCGAAAGCGGATTCTATAACGGACTTATCTTTCACCGCGTTATCCCCGGATTTATGGTTCAAGGCGGCGGCATGACCCCCGATATGGAGGCGAAAGCGGGCGCGAAAACGATTAAAGGCGAGTTCAAAGATAACGGAATCAATAACCCCGTTACCCATACGCTCGGCACCGTGTCAATGGCAAGAACCAACGTTATGGATAGCGCGTCGTCGCAATTTTTTATCTGCGTTAAGGATTGCCATTTTTTGAACGGGCAGTACGCCGCGTTCGGGCGCGTTTTGGACGACGAAAGCATGCAAAGAGCAATCGAGATATCACAAGTGCCTACGCATAACGTCGGCTGGTACGAGAATGTGCCGGTTAAGGGGGTTGTAATTTCTAAAATCTCCATCCACGAATAGGCGGGTCTTTTTGCGGATTTTTGGCGTTTTGGGGCATGTGTCCTTAGTCATGTACACTAAGTACATCCCTTGCGTCCACCTGCCCCAAGAACGCCAAAACTCCATCAAAAATCCCCGCCTATTGCGTTTATTTTATT
>CAYOYS010000079.1:0-3776 GCA_964408255.1 uncultured Christensenellaceae bacterium
GGGAGCATAGCTCAGCTGGGAGAGCATATGCCTTACAAGCATAGGGTCACAGGTTCGAGCCCTGTTGCTCCCACCAAGCGCCTTGAAGAACGCTTCAAGGTGTTTTTTTATCTAGCTTAAAAACTAAATTAAAGCGAATAAACTTCAGCAAATTATTAAGGAAGCAATGTATTTGTTCCTTAAATGCCACGGAAAGTAATAGCGAACATAATAATTATATTACACCGCTTCTCCACTTTTCCAACTCTGTCAAAAGCTTTGCTTGACACCTTGCGCGATAATAATTGTGGTCGGGATAACGCGTTTTGAAATATATGTCTCCGTCAAGATAATCAGTCAAAAATCTAATTGTAAGCTCGTATGTCATGACATGAGGCGCGACGGGGAGCAGCGCGCGTTCTTGTTCTGTCATTATACCCTTGAGTTCGGCGTTGTATGCCGACTCGTACGCTTCATATTTATGAATATCGAAGGTTACTTTTGCAAGGTCTTTTTCATCTTCCGCAGCATTGTTGCAGCCGTAGCGGATTGCATCGCCAAAATCGTATAACAGCGAGCCTTTCATAATCGTGTCGAGGTCGATTACGCATAATCCCTTGTCCGTGTTTTCGTCGAACAATACATTATTAATTTTTGTATCGTTGTGCGTTACGCGAATAGGCAGCGCCTTTGCTTTCAGCTGACTTACGATAATGTCCGCATACACTTCGCGTTCCTTGACGAACGCTATAAGCTCGGCGGCGTTTGCCGCCCTTGCCGCCGCGTCTTTTTCGACGGACTCAACAAAGCGCTCGTATCGCTTTCTTGTGTCGTGAAAGTCGGGAATGGTATCGATAATTCGGCTGGCGTCGATGTCGCTCAACATCTTTTGAAATTTCGCATACATTCTCCCCGCTTCCTTAAATTGCTCCGTGTTTTCGGCATATATATGGCATACCGAACGTTCGACATAATCGTATAATCGATATGCGCCTTTGTCCGAAGCCTCATAAAAATATTCCCCATTGTTCGTTCGCAATATGTGCATAGCTTCTCTTGAAGTGTCCCCGCCCGCCGCCGATATCTTTTTCCTCAAATGCTCGGTGACATATACGATATTTTTGATAAGACCCTCAATATCCTTGAACACATTCTTGTTCATGCGCTGCAAAATATAACGCTTCGCGCGCCCCAAAGTCTCGAGCGTTATATCGTATGTGTCGGCGATATGCCCGATTTCTATTTTATAAGGCTTTCCGATTAAGCGTCCCAACCCGTAAGCGTTTGAAATTTCCTCGATTATTTTCATTTCTTCGTTATCCGCTCTAATTTATAGTATTCATTGTAACACAGAAGCCGCTTCAGCATAAACTATTTTAGCAAAAGAAGTCGCTTCGACTTATAATACTATTTTAACACAAAAGCTGCTCTGATAATCTAAAACTCTAACGGGCATCATTTTATTCGCAAAATCTGAAGTTATTATGAAAAATAAAAGTTGAAGTTTTCAAAGCAAAATATGGTGCTGTATTATCTTATGTTTCGTACATCGTCTAACTTTCCCAAAAACCGAACCACAAAAAAATACGGCGAACGCGCTTTGAATGAATGATTATGCTGCCATTTTGTTGCTAAAATTGGTGCTCGCGAGTTAAAGCAACATTTTAGCTATCATATTCGAAGCTTGGGACATGATTTTTTATACACTCCAAACAATGATATTGACTAAAAGATTTTATGGTTGTATAATCAAGCTACATCGTTTTTGGGAGGGAGTATGGATATTCGCATTGGAGAATCTGTAGAAAAACTTGCCTCAGGAGGGGTCTTTCTCACCTCGGGCAATAATATAATGACGGTAGGTTGGGGATACTTCGGCGTAATGTGGGGCAAGAAAGTCTTTGTTGCGGCAATAAGACCCTCGCGTTACACGGACGGCTTGGTGCAAGATAATAAGGAATTTGCCCTTTCGGTACCCGCGGCGGGCTCATTCGCCGGCGAGCTTGCCTATGTCGGAACCAAAAGCGGGCGCGACATGGACAAGTGGGAGGGTTGCGGCGCCAAAAAAGTCAAGGCAAAAAAAATTAACGCCTACATTGTCGAGGGTTGCAAGCATTACTTTGAATGTAAAGTGCTCGTTAAGTTGCCGCTTGGGCAGGAGAATATCCCCGAAGCGGACTTGCGCTGGTATCCGACCGACAACGATTATCACAATCTTTACATATCCGAAATAGTCGATTCATACGGTGAATAATGGCGCTTTGTTCTTTTTCTCTCGACTATAATAACGAGGGCTTCACCATGGTTGATAACGCATTTATCAACCACTATATGCCGTACGCGGGGGAAAATGCGCTCAAAGTCTATCTCTTGGGCGTCAATCTTTGCGAAAGCCCGTTGAATCAGGATAACAGCCTCGACAACATGTGTGTTTCACTCGACATGACTGCAGAAGAAGTGATTCGCGCCTTTGAATATTGGGAGTCGAGGGGGCTTGTCAACATCGTTTCACGTTCTCCGCTTGCGGTTCGCTTCAATTCGCCGCGCTCGGCATTTTCACCCAACAGGAAGTTCAACAAGGATAAATATTCGGATTTTATCGAAAACTTGCAACTGCTTTTTCCCTCAAGAACGCTTTCATCTAACGAATTGTACCAATATCTCGCGTTAATTGAGGACAATAATATCGAAGCGGACGCGGTTCTTTTGATTACCAAATATTGCGTAGATTTGAAAGGACCGTCCATAAGATACCCCTATATTGTCACGGTCGCAAAGAATTGGATTGAGGAGGGCTGCCGCACAGTCGCGGACGTTGAGGAGCGCTTGAAAGAGAGCGAAGCGGCTCAAGAGAGTATACGCGCCGTATTCAAAGCGCTCAAAAAGACCGCTAAGCCCGACATAGAGGACAGACAGCTGTATCTTAAGTGGCGAAGCAGTTGGGGTTATGACGATGAGGCAATTATAACGGCAGCGAAGACGGTAAGACGTGGCGGCATGCAAAGGTTGGACAGTGTGCTTGACGACTTTTTCAAACAGGGCATTTTTACCGCAAGGGATATTAAGGAATACGCCTCGCGTAAGGATTACATGTTTGAAACGGCAATCGAAATCAATAAAATACTCGGATTATACTATCAAAGTTTGGACTATATCGTTGAGACATACATCGCCGATTGGCTACAAAAAGGGTTTGAGCGCGAGGGCTTGATTCAAATCGCGAAATACTGCTTTGTCAACAGCATACGCAGGCTTGAGGGCATGAACAAAGCAGTAGAGGAATTTTATGAGAACGGGCTAGTCACCGAAAGCGCTATAAGCGCGCATCTTGCGGGGCTGATGAAGAACGACAGCTTTATCGCCGAGGTGATAGCGGTGACGGGAAGTGGTCGCAATGTTACCGATAATGACCGCAAATTCTACGCTGCATGGAGTGTTGCATGGGGCTTTAGCGACGAAGCGATACTTAATGCGGCACGGATTGCCGAGGGACGCCCTTACGCGTTCACTTATATCAACAAAGTGCTGTCCAAATGGAAGGAAGAAGGTACGCCCTCAGAGAGAAAAGCGGAGAGCAAAACCGGCATAACGCTTGACGACGAATACCGCATCGCTGAAATACGCAGCGCGCTCAACTCTGATGAAAAATATCGGTTGCTGGAACAGGAACGTAAAAAGTTAGCGCTTGAGCTATCGAGATACTTAACGCGCGGCGATAATGTACCTGAGGAGATGGATAAGCGTTATAAGTCGGTAATAAAAGCCATGAACAAAAGAATCGTAATATTGGGATATTC
>CAYOYS010000079.1:3876-7236 GCA_964408255.1 uncultured Christensenellaceae bacterium
GAATCAGAAGGATTCGATAGCTTACTGCGCTTATCGAATTCTTTTTTGTATATTTTAACGGCAATCGGCACAAATATCAGCGCCGCGCCGAGGTCGGCGATAAGCTGAGCAAACCAAATGCCCTTCTCTCCCGTAAGGAAGGAAAGCAGCGCCACCGTGGGAACTAAGAATACGAGCTGACGCGTCAACGACATCGCAAGCGCGGCAACTCCCTTTCCGAGCGCTTGATAGGCGCTTATCGTAACTATGCCGAACGCCGCCGGAATAAAAGACAATGATATTGCTCTGAATGCACGAGTACCAAGCGAATACGCTTGTGGTTCAAGCTTAAAAAGTGCGAGAATGTGTTCGGGAACGGTGAGAAACAGCAGCATTCCCGCGCTCAAAATGCCACATGCTATAAGTAAGGCTATGGAGTAAGCTTTTTTGAAACGGACACGGTCATTTTTGCCGAAGTTATAACTCATAATCGGCAATGCGCCCTGCATTAGCCCGAACACCGGCATAAAGATAAAGGATTGCGTTCTAAAATACGTTGCGAGCACTGTTATCGCATAGGTGTATTTTTTGATTATAAGATTAATCAAAGTGAGCGATACCGAATTCAGCGAATTGATAATCGTAGTAGGCAGCCCGATTCTAATAATCGCCGCAATGTATCTCTTATCGATGCGAAAACCTCGCATGGATATGCTGATATCGTGCTTCTTAAAGAGAAATGCGGATGTGGTGAAACAGAGCGCCGCGCCCTGACCGATAACGGTTGCGATTGCCGCTCCCTTGATGCCGAGCTCGGGAAAAATCCATATTCCGAATATAAGCAAAGGGTCAAGGATGATATTGGTCAGAGCGCCAATTAGCTGCGCGAACATTGGAACGCGCATGCTGCCTGTCGCTTGGAGCATTTTGGTTAACGCAATTTCGAGAAAAGCGAACATACTTACGCTTACGACAATAGTAAGATAATCCGTGCCAAAGCCCACCACGATATCGTTATCGGCATACATTTTAACAAAAGGCCTGCTACAAGTCAGTCCGATTACAACGAATATAAGCCCAAAAAGCAGCGCGAGGAAGATACCGTGCTGAGCGGTCTTGTTCGCATCCTCATGGCGCTTTTCGCCAAGCATTCTCGAGATGTAAGCATTTGCGCCGACTCCGATTCCAAGTGCGAATGCAATGACTAACATCTGCATCGGAAACGCAATCGCTAGCGCATCATATGGAGCCGCTCTCATACCTATACTTTCGAGATATGGGGTCGTGTAATTTGCGATGAAAAGCGCGTCTACCACATTGTACAGCGCCTGTACAAGCATTGATACTATTGCGGGAAGACTCATGTTAAAAATGAGTTTACCCATCGGCATATCCGCCATTTTTCTTGAAGTAAGCGCGTTCATAACGACTTAAGTATATACGGATTAATTTTTATTGGCAACAAAATCATCGTCTTTTCGAATACTAGGTAAAATATTATTGTATTTTTAATTTTTTGATACTCTCTGCTCTTGCATCGTTATGCGAGTTTCTTATTATCTTTATCTCTCGCACCGTAAAGTTTGTACTTTTTCTAAATCTTTTATGCTTTGACTTAGATTTATTTTTGTCTATCGCATGTCAAAGAAGCTTTTTTTTGCAAAATTTGTAAGACCGTCATCATTAGGCAACTTAAAAATATTTTTGATGCTTTTGCAAAAGGTATTGACAAAGCATAGGCATTGATTATAATATGAATATGATATCAAAACAATATTAACAAGGAGATTCTAAAAATGGAACAAAAACAATTGTCTAAACATTATGACGAAAAGCTTCTTACGCCTATGAGCGGCTGGATAATGTTCGCGGTCACCATATTGAGCATCTTGCTGGGCATCGCGCTATCGATTGTGGGAGGCGCCATCGACAAAGGGGCTTTAATTGTCATCGGAGTGTTGATAATCACTGCAGTTTGTATATTTTTGTTCAACGGTTTCAAGGTCATCAAGCCCAACGAAGCACTCGTTCTTATCCTTTTCGGAAAATATTACGGGACTATCGCGCAAGAAGGATTCTTTTGGGTTAATCCGTTCTGCAGCGGCTTCAATCCGGGCGCTACGTCCGAAGCGGCATCCAAGATTGAGGAACTGCCCTTGAAGTTGCAGGCTAATGCAATGGCGCTCGCATCAAGGAAAAAAATCTCTCTAAAGGCGATGACGCTACTCAATGACAAGCAAAAGGTAAATGACCTTGAGGGCAATCCGATTGAAATCGGAGTGATAGTTATTTGGAAAATCAAGGATACAGCAAAGGCAGTCTTTAATGTGGATAACTATTCAAAGTATATTTCTACGCAAAGCGACGCGGCAATCAGACAGGTGGCGCGGCAATACCCTTACGACATCAGCGAGGAGGGCGATGAAAAGTCCTTGCGCGGCAGTTCTCTCGAAATTGCCGAAGTACTTAGACGCGAGTTGCAAGAGCGGGTAGAAATCGCGGGCATCGAGATACTTGAAGCGCGTATTGCGCACCTTGCGTACGCTCCCGAGATAGCGGCGGCTATGCTTCAGCGCCAACAAGCGAAGGCAATAATCGATGCGCGTATTAAAATTGTAGAAGGCGCGGTAGGAATGGTAGAAATGGCGCTTAATAAGCTCAGCCAAAACAAGATAGTTGAGCTCGATGATGAGCGTAAGGCGGCAATGGTAAGTAACCTGCTCGTAGTGCTATGCGGCAACAAAGACGCGCAACCTATTGTCAACAGCGGTACACTATATTGATATGAAAGAGAACGAAAAGGATAAAAAATCCCTATTGTTAAGACTTTCTCCCGACCTTTGGAGAGAGATTGCCGCGTGGGCGGAGCACGATTTTCGCTCTATCAATGGTCAGATAGAATATCTTTTGACCGAGATGGTTCGTTCCCGCAAAAAGAACAAGCCCTCGTTGAACGGCAACGACAACGACAACGAATAAAACGTATAAAAGCGCAAAGGAACACTAATACCAACATATCATATTTACTTGTCTTTAAGCGCGAATAAGCAACCATATCAGCAAGCACAATATGCCAACGAAGCGAACGGATACAAAGTTATATCAGCAAAGCCTATTACGCAATCGCGTCCGCAAAAGAACAAACCCTCGTTGAACGGCAATGACAACGAATAAAACGTCAACTGTATCGGGAGCGTTCTCGTAAGAAAAGAATATGGCACAAAAATGCGGCAATTACAGCCTCAATCAAAAGGACGCGCAGTAATGCAAAATGAGGTAGACATATCAACTGTATTAGCAAAACCTATTACGCAAGTGCAAAAATGCGGTAACACTACTTCGTAAAAACTCAGTGGGCTTTCCTCTGTCGACAAAGAAAAG
>CAYOYS010000080.1:0-7156 GCA_964408255.1 uncultured Christensenellaceae bacterium
AATATTAAAATGGTATAATAATAGCAAGAATTATGAAAAAGACTGTTTTTATCGCTGGATTAATCGTTGTTCTTGTAGTTGCTGCAACCGCTGTGGGTTTTTTGGGCTGTTCGCGCAAAGCGGATAACATTAAGCCGCGCACTTTTACCGTTACTTTTGACATAGAGGATTACGATATCGAAGTGCCTGCTGTTATGACCGTTACTTCGGGAGCGAGAGCGGCTGCGCCTGAGCTTCATGATTCGCTGCTCCCTCAAGAGGGCTACCGTTTCGCTTGGTATGCGGACATCGACAAAACCGAGCTTTTTGATTTTGATACCCCGATAGAGAGTGATATCACATTGTATCTCGGGGAGGACGGGCTAGTCTTTTCGATTGCTTACACGAACTTGCCCGAGGGCTGGTTCGATATTGATACGTTGCCGACAAGCTATAAAGCGGGCGTGGGCGTGGCGATACCTTCGCCGAACAGCGAAAAGGCAAGAGGTTATTATCAAGGGCATTGGTATGACAGCGAAACGCTAATCGGTTATGGTGGAGTAAGCGTTGATACCATTGGCAATCTTGAGCTTACCTATATTGTTGAGGCTATTCCTTATTCGATAATTTATACTAACTTGACGGAAATCGGCGGCGTAGATTATAGCGCGTATATTACCAACCCCAACCCTTTAATCCACAAGGTTACCGACGGTACGATAACGCTTCAGCCGCCTATTGTAGCGGAAGGCTGTCCGTTGGTTTTTTCGCGTTGGGTGCGGGTCAAGCAAAGCGACCATACCGAACGTCATGCGTTGACCGACCCGTTCACCGAGATAACTCCCGAATTGTTAGGACAGATATTCATTAGGGCGGTTTGGGAGTAAAAAATGACTCTTAATGCTCCGTTATACCAAAAAGTTTGTGCTTATGGCGGTATACGCTTTCATATGCCTGCGCATAACGGATTGCCACTTTCGCCGCTTTACGCTTCGGCTTTTGCCGATATCACCGAGCTATCGTTCTCGGATAATTTATTGTTCGCAAACGGAGTAATACGGGAGGCGGAAGAGCTTGCGGCGGCGGCATATCGGGTGAAGTATTCGCGGTTTTTTACCTCGGGCGGCACTTCGGCAATACTTACCGCGCTGTGCTCTATTCGCGAGAACTGTCGCGGCGCGCTTGTTCTTGGCGCTTGCCATGCCTCGGTATTCAACGGGCTTAGGCTTTTCGGTATCCCGTTTGCTCGCTCGAATAGGCTGGATGCCGACAGCTTAAGCGAGGTTGACGCGATTATTACAACCTCGCCCGACGTATACGGCAAGGTGCAAGACATCAAGGCGATACGGGAGCTTATTGGCGAAAGACTGTTGATTGTTGACGAGGCGCACGGCGCGCATTATGCGTTTTGCAGCCGTCTGCCCCAATCCGCAGCGCGATATGCCGATATTGTGATGAACAGCATGCATAAGACACTTCCCGTATATACCGGCGGCGCGGTGCTGCATACCGATAGCGCGATGCTTGATAAAGCAATATGTTCAACACGGCGCATGATACACACCACGAGTCCCTCTTATCTTGTCATGGCGTCTATGGATTATGCACGGGCGCTCTTTGAGAAAGAGGGCGAAAGTTTATACGGCGGCGTTGCCGAAAGCGTTGCGAGATTTACGCTTCCCAAGGATTATTCGCGAATCGTTAGCGACGACTTTTCGCGGGTGGTTATCGGTACGAAAGGGCGGGGCGAGAGGGTATCTGCCGCGCTTGAGGGCGGAGGCATATTCCCCGAGATGCACGACACGGACAACGTTGTGCTTATCGTGACCCCCTATAATAAAGAGTATCTACCGAAAGTCCAAGAACTTCTGCACGATACAGCCTTTCAATCGGCGGATAAGGCTTTGTCCGCAGTAGCGGGGAGCACACATTCCGTTGCGGCGGGGAGCACACATTCCGCAGTAGCGGGAAAGATTCCCTCCGTTATAGCGGATTGCAATTTAATCGGACGAATAGCGAAGCGGGATATAGGCTTGTTCCCTCCATGCGTTCCGATAATACTTAAAGGCGAGGTGATTACCGCCAAGAAGCTCGGCATAGTGCTTGCATCGCGGGATAGAGCTTACGGATTAGACGATGAGAACTGAATATTCCCAAATTATAAAAGGAAGCGGCGCTTACAAGCGTATTATCAAGGACATTCGCGACGGCAACTTTTGTCACGCCTATCTTATTGTCACCGAAGATTCGCTTGCCGCCGATGCATTGCTTACCGAAATATGCCTTGCGCTATACTGTAAAAAAGACGGTTGCGGGAGCTGTTCGGATTGTCAAAAGGTGCTTAAAGGCATAAAACCCGACCTAAAAGAGCCCAACAAAGACGGCGAAGCACTCAAGACCGAGGATATCGATTCGGTTGTCTCGGATAGCTATCTTACCGCCTTTGAAAGATGTCCGAAGCTCTATGTGCTTCGCAACCTTGAGAACACGAGCGAAAGGGCACAAAATAAGCTGCTCAAGACCCTTGAGGAGCCCTCGTCAAACGTGCATTTTTTGCTTACTGCCGCATCGGTTCAAGGGATACTTCCGACCGTTGCGTCACGCGTCAAGCAGGTTGCGCTTGGCGCGTTCGGCGAACAGGAGTTGTTCGAAGTTTTGACCCAAAAAGGTGTTGACAACGAGCTATCGAGGGTGTTTTCGCGCTCGGCGCAAGGCTCGCTTACCATTGCCGCGCGGCTTGCTTCGGACACCTCGTATTTTGAAAAAGCGGACATGCTTATCGATATACTGCTCGAGCTTAAGCGCAGCGAAGACGCGGTAAGATATATTATGCATCCCGTCTTTGCGAACGAACTTGCGGATATAATATCGATACTTGAATTGATTTTTGAAGATTTGCTTTATATTAATGTTGCAAAAGCGCCGCCCAACTTCGCGAACTGCGGCACGAAACTTCGTGTTTTATCTGAAGAGTTCAATGAAAGAACAATCGCCGCATGCCTTAATTGTTTAGCGGTTTCGAGGCAAAAACTTCGCGCGAATTGTATAATGACTAATATTGTGGACTCGCTGCTTATCAGCATATTGGAGGTACGTAACAAATGCGTGTAATAGGAATAAAATTCAAGAATAATCCAAAGACATATTTTTTTGACCCCAAAAACAAGGAGTATTCGGAGGGCGATTGCGTGATTGTTGAGACGGCGCGCGGACAGGAACATGGCTTGGTGGCGTTTTCTGCAAAGGAGGTTCCCGACGACAAAATCGTAGGGGAGCTAAAGCCCGTGCTTCGCAAGGCGACCGAAAGTGACGAAAAACAGATAGTAAAGCTTGACGCGATGCGCAAGGAAGCGTTGAAAGTTGCAGCCGATAAGGTGAAAAGACGCAATTTAATCTTGAAGCTTGTGGATTGCGAGTACACATTTGACGGTAAAAAAGTTATTTTGTACTTCACCGCGGACGGCAGAGTGGACTTTAGAGAGCTTGTCAAAGACTTGGCTGCCGCGTTGCGGGCGCGTATTGAGCTGAGGCAGATATACGAAAGGGACGATATACGAATCAGAGGCGCGCTCGGCATGTGCGGGCGACCGTGTTGTTGCTTCGCGCATCTTGCGGATTTTGAAAAAGTATCGATAAAGATGGCGAAAATCCAAGGACTTTCGCTTGCTCCGAACAAAATCAGCGGCATTTGCGGCAAGCTGATGTGTTGTTTGAAGTACGAGAACGACTACTACAACGAGGTCATAAAAGAGATGCCCAAGCTCGGCTCCAAGGTAGTCACGCCCGAGGGCGAGGGCGTCGTAGAGCACAACGACCTTATAAAGAAAGAATGTGCGGTGAGGCTACAGCATGACGACTTAACGCTCATAAAAAAGTATAAGTTAGAAGATATTGTCGCCAAGGATAAATACAAGCCCGAGGAGATGTCATCGGACGACGATATTTCTGAGAATTGATTGCATAACAACCGTTGTTATGCTATAATATTATAGCAATAAAATTATTAAGGAGAATAGATTATGGCAAGGGTTATTAACGAAGAGTGTATCAATTGCGGTGCTTGTGCGGCAGTATGTCCGGTGGATGCAATTACTGAGGGTGATTCTATATACGTAATAGATGCCGATACATGCATTGACTGCGGCGTGTGCGAAGAGGGTTGTCCGGTAGGAGCCATTCTGGAAAAATAAGTTTGCTAGAAAACAGTGCGGTTGCCAAGGCATATGCCTTGGCAGCTTTTCAATAAGTCGATAATCGAAAAATATTTGGAACTTTTACCTTTTACAGAGCCACATATAAGATAGGAGGGCAAATGGACGAGCTCACCAATGCCTATTTCAATTCCGCCTATGACGAGTTGTACGAAAAAGTACTTGCTTACGTCGTTACAAAATGTAGCAATCTCGATTATGTCGAGGACATCGTGCAGGATACTTTCGGAGAATTCTACAAGCTACTCGAGCGAAAAGGGCATAAATACATAAAGAACCGTGAAGCGCTTATTTTTAGGATAGCGAAATTCAAGGTTTATAAGTATTATTCCCTAAAAGAAAGGCTGAAAAGAAATATATCCTTGACCAAAGAGGACGGCGACGGCGCCGAATACGACATCATTCAAGCTGAGGCTTACGAAGTCGAAGACCGGTTAGTCAATCAATGTTTGCTTGATGAGATATGGTCGATAATCAAGTCCATGCCCATTGCCGTTCAAAAGGTCTTTGTGCTTCACTATTATTTTGACAAGACAATCAAGGAAGTGGCGCAAGAGCTTAACCTCGGCGAGTCGGACGTAAAGCACAAGCTTTACAGGACGATAGCCAAAATTAGAAAAATCTATAAGGAAGGTGGCATGCTGTGAAAGAAAAAGAATTATTTGAAAAATCCGTGGGCAAAAACCTCGCGGATAAGGAAAGAATTAGAGTTAGGGCGAAAAACGGCGCATCGGAATCCACGCGATATATCCCCACATGGAAAAAGGGTCTAGCGATTACCGTCGTCCTAGTTGTAGTCTGTATCGCTACATTAGCGGGCATGCTTGCGAGTTTTTCGCCGGTGTCGCCTCCCACCAATATACTCCCTCAGCCAATCAACGATTACAGCGAGATATTCAGCGTCATCGAAAGCTTTAACAGCGTCGGCGAGGAAAGCTTTGACGTATCGAATCTCTTCGGCTCGCTTGGCGGGATGAGAATTACGAGCGCGGCTCCCAAGGCGGACAGCGCTGTCATGGAGAGCGATAGTTCGTATAACAGTGATGATGTGCGGACGTCGGAGACCAATGTGCAGACCGAGGGAATGGACGAGGGCGACCTAGTTAAGGTTAGAGGTCAATATATCTACAAATTAAGCGGCAACGGCTGTACGATAGTGCGCGCGGTGAACGGACAATTAAGCGAACTTACCCGAATTGGCGTCGATAATTATGTACCCGTCGAGATGTATGTCAGCGAGGACAACACAAAGCTTGTAATGATTGGCGGAATCTATGAATACAACACCTCGTATTCGTTGCGCGCCGAGCCGATGTATGATTGGTGCTATTACGTTCCGTATTACAAAACGGACATAAGGGTATACGATATAACCGATAAGAGCGCGCCCGTTCTCGAAAGAGCGATAACGCTTGACGGCAACTATTATACCTCAAGACTCGAGGAGGAAACTAATAGGCTGTACTACGTTGTAAATTATTATTTCTACTACGGCAACGAGGAAAAATACATCCCGTCTATAATGGATTCTACGGTTAATGACGGCGTTGAGCAGAATATGCCTTCTGCGGATTTGTATTATTACAGCGATATTGCGAATAACAGTTATTTGATAATTGGCTATATCGACCTCGACGAGCCGAGCACAGATGCAAAACAAGCGGCGTACCTCGGGCTTGACGGTACAATCTATGTTTCCGCCGAGAATATTTTCGTCGCGACCTACGATTATTATTCAGGTTACGAAAAAAACATATTCGGCTGGGTGAGAAGAGACGAGTCCTACGGCTTGACAAGAATAGTAAAAATTTCGCTTGATGACCTTAAACAAACGGCATTGACCCGCGTTAAGGGCACAATCAAGGACCGTTATTCCTTGGACGAATACAATGACTTTTTGAGGGTTGCAGTTACTGTTAACACCTCTACGAGGTACAACGCAGTATACGTGCTTGACAATACGCTCGAGCTCACAAGCAAGATAGAGAATATCGCTCCCGGCGAAAGCATCTATGCGGTTAGGTTCAACGGCATTACCGGTTCTTTGGTCACCTTCGAAACGGTGGACCCTTACTACAGACTAGATTTGTCCGACCCCTACGACATCAAGATATCCGACGGGCTCAAGAAACCGGGAGTAAGCTTTTATATCCACTATATCGAGGGTACGCCTTACACACTCGGAATCGGGCGAAGCACTGATGAGAATTCCGGATGGGTACGCTGGAACGGTATAGAAGTCGTGCTGTATTACAACGACCCCGATGACCCGCTTGCCGACCCCGTGATAGTCGCCGAATATGTTATAGAGGGCGATTGCTACGCCGATATACTTTACGAACCCAAAGCATTGCTCTACGATAAAGAACTCGGGATATTCGGGTTTTCATATCAAAGGTGGAGTTATAGCAACTATTATTACTATTACAGTTCTATGGAGCAGGGTTTTGCGCTGTTTAGCTTTGACACCTCGGCTACGGACAACGAGGATAAGTTGACCTACCGCACTACGCTTACCAATCTTAACTTAGGCAAAGTAGATATGAGCGGTAATTACAACTACTACTATGACGCGTATTGGAGCTTCATATCCCGCGGGGTATTCATCGGTGATTATATCTACACGATAAGCGACCGCGTAATCGCGTCTTACGATATCGAGACGCTTTCCCTTACTCAAAGACTTACGCTGTGGGACGAAACTAATTAAGCGACTATACTTCGTTATACCGAGTCGCCTAAGCAGCACGTGCGCTTCCAAAGGAATTAAAGAACAACAAATACGACTTGAAATGAATGCCGCCTAAGCAGCATGTGCGCTTACCAAGACTTATGCTCTAGCAAGGGCGATAACGGTAGTTACTAAGCAATCGCTTAAGCCGCCGAAACTTAGTTAAGTTAATCGTTATTCTTTGGATTAAACCTATAAAAAGCCCTCGTTCGTCAAGGTACGAACGAGGGCTTTT
>CAYOYS010000081.1:0-7115 GCA_964408255.1 uncultured Christensenellaceae bacterium
CTCGCGTTCCGAGGGTTCTCGCAAAACTCGCAAAATGCGCTAAATTACGCTGTCATCGCACTCTTCGCTATCCTTAAGACTACAATGCTCACACCTCTTCGCCGCATCTGCCTCCGCTCCATTCTCCGCCGTTATCGTGTAGCGGCAGGCGCGAATACCCGCATGGTCTTCAAGCTCCCTAATACGAGAATTGAGTCGCCTTAATTCCTCAAGAATCGGGTCGGGGATATGGATTTGGTCCATGTCCGATATGCGTTGGTTGTTGCGCTTGACGATTCTGCCCGGAACGCCGACAACCGTGCAGTATGGCGGTACTTCCTTAAGCACTACCGAGCCCGCGCCAATCTTGCTGTCGTGACCGACGGTGAAAGGCCCCAATACTTTTGCACCCGCCGAAAGCATTACTCTGTCTTCGATTGTCGGGTGGCGCTTGCCCTTGTCCTTGCCCGTTCCGCCGAGCGTTACACCTTGATATATCACTACATCGTCGCCAACCTCGGTAGTCTCGCCAATAACAACGCCCGCGCCATGGTCTATGAATACCCGTCTGCCTATCTTGGCGGCGGGGTGAATCTCGATGCCCGTCAGCTTCTTGGCATGCTGTGAGATAATCCGCGCAATAAGCTTCATATTATGACGAAAAAACCAATTCGCACGTCTGTACATCCTAAGCGCGCGTACGCCCGAATAGGTAAAATATACCTCGAGAAAGCTGCGCGCCGCAGGGTCCCTTGCAAGTACCGCCCTTATATCCTCCGCCGTCCTTTTTGAAAACATAATTATTCAAGCACCGCCTTGATGCGGCGCACTCCCGCCGAACTCGACTGCTCTTTGACTATCCTGAACTTGCCAAGCTCTCCCGTGCTTTTGGCGTGAGGGCCGCCGCAAATCTCTTTGCTGCAACCCTCCACCGTGTAAACCTTAACCAATTCGCCGTAACGGTCTTTGAATACCCCCGTCGCGCCCTCGGCTTGCGCCTGCTCGACTGTCATCTCTTCGCATGTTATCGGCGCGTTCGCCGCGATTACTTCGTTGACTGCCGCCTCGATTGACCGTAGCTCCAAGTCGGTCAGCGGACGGTCGTAATTGAAGTCAAAACGGAGCCGCTCTGCCGTTATGTTGCTGCCCCTTTGGTCGATGTCGCAAGAAAGTAGTTTTTTGAGCGCGGCAAGCAATAAGTGCGTCGCCGTGTGAAGCCGCGTTACCGCCTCGGTGTTGTCAGAAAGTCCGCCCTTGAAGCGCTGCTTTGCGCCCGCTTGCGACTTAGCCTGATGCTCCTCGAATGCCTTGTGGTAGCCCTTAACGTCAACTTCATAGCCTATCTCTTGCGCAAGCTCGACAGTCATCTCGATAGGGAATCCGTATGTGTCGTACAATCTGAACGCCGCCTTGCCCGAAAGCTTTTTGACGGGGAGATAGCTTATCACCTTTTCGAATTCCTTAAGCCCTTGCTGAAGCGCGCTCTTGAACCGACTCTCCTCTTTGTCAAGCTCGGATATGATTTTTGCGCCGTTTTTGCCTATCTCGGGATAGACCGCGCCGTATACCTTAATATATTCCTCCGCTACCGCCGATAATGCGCCCGAAAACTCGAGTTGCCTGCCGTAGCGTACCGCGCGGCGAATCAGCCGCCTAAGTACGTAGCCTTGGTCAACGTTGCTCGGCGTTACGCCCTTTGTGTCGCCGATAAGCATTACCGCAGTCCTTACGTGGTCGGCAACAATCCGTATCGCGCGAGCTTGCGCTGTACCCGCTTTTTTGCCCGAAAGCGACTCTATCCGCGCCACCGCACCCGCAAATAACTCGGTCTCGTATACCGACTCCAATCCGTTCAAGACGCATACCGTGCGCTCTAAGCCCATGCCGGTATCTACGTTCTTCTTGGCGAGCGGAGAATACGAACCGTCCGCGTTTTTATAGTATTCCATGAACACATTGTTCCAAATTTCGAGATATTTGCCGCAAGAGCAGGCGGGGGAACAGTCCGCCGAACAAGACGGCTTGCCCGTGTCTATGAATATCTCAGTATCAGGGCCGCATGGCCCCGTTGTGCCCGCCGGCCCCCACCAATTGTTCTTCTTGGGAAGGTAAAATATCTTCTCCCGCGCAATGCCAAGCGACGCCCAAATCGACGCGCTTTCCTCATCGCGCAAGCAGTCCGCGTCACCCTCGAATACCGATACGACAAGAATCTCCGAAGGAATCTTTAGCTCGTTCGTTAAGAACTCATAGCTCCATTTGATAGAATCGTCCTTAAAATAGTCACCGAGCGACCAATTGCCGAGCATCTCAAAAAAGGTGCAATGCGATGCGTCGCCAACCTCGTCAATGTCGCCCGTTCGTACGCACTTTTGGACGTTGACAAGCCGTGTCCCCGCAGGGTGCTTCTCCCCCGATAGATACGGTACAAGCGGATGCATTCCCGCAGTTGTAAAAAGTACCGTCGGGTCGTTCTCGGGAATAAGTGAAGCGGACGGTATCACCGCATGACCTCTTTGCTCAAAAAACTTCAAATACCTTGCGCGCAACTCTCTCGCCGTCAATTGCTCCATACGCGTCTATCTCCTAAGCGGCTTTATCGTTTCTACGAACTTCGCCGCGGCAAAGTTTAGGGGCATGCCCTTAATCGTCGCTAATGCTATGCTCCGTTTTGGCAGAATACATTCGGTCGGTACCTCAAAAAGCTCCTTTTTTGCCAACTCTTCCTCTATGAATTCCCGCGTTACACAGCCTATCCCCATGCCGCTTTTTGCGAATTCGACTATCAAGTCCACGCTGCATACCTCAAGCGCCGGGTCTACCGCCCCGCCTCGCGCTACTATGCAATCGTCAATGAACTTCCTCGTCGCGCTCTTGCCCTCAAGCATAATAAGCGGCTTCGCGGTAAGCTCTTTTGTCGTCAATACGCGGTCGATTGTCGCTAAAATTTCCTTGTTGCAGACAAAACATTCGCCAAGCTCAAGATAGGGCGTGAGCTCTATCGCCGAATCCACAATGTTGCCGCTGTTGTTGATAAAGCCGATGTCGATTTTGCCCGCTTTCAATAAAGTTATCATCTCGTCCGTAGTCCTGTTGGTGATATGGACGTTGATATCCTTATACTTTTCGCGAAACCGCTTAATGTGCTTCGCAAGGTAATACTTCGCTACGGTGTCCGACGCGCCAATGCGTACCTCGCCGAACTCGAGTGCCTTCATCTGCGAAAGCTTCTTCTCCGCAATGCTGATAAGATTGTGCGCCTGTTTGACGTATTCGAATATCATCTTGCCCTCAGAGGTAAGCTCCATGCCCTTGCTCGTCCTTATGAACAGCTTGCCGCCAAGTTGGCTTTCAAGCTGCTTTATCGATTGCGAAACTGCGGGCTGACTAATGAACAGCTCGTGCTTTGCCTTGGTCAGGCTCCCGCTTTTTGCAACTACATAAAATACGCGGTATAGCTCAAGATTTACCATCATGGTATTACCCTCCTTCGCATGCCTACAAGCGTGGCGGATTCGCCGCCGCTCGGCGACTTGCTTATTCCTCAAGGTAAAAACAATCGAATTGCCTTTACAATACAATATTATAACTTATTCGATACTTGTAACGCAAACGAATTTTCCTTGCATTAGGCTCTTTGCCCTGCAAACGGCACAATTATCTTTGATTATAACAGCTTATCATACGCTATGTTGCGAAAATTACTTGATAAACTGCACGGCGCAGTTACCTTTGCTTGCGGCGGCTTATCGTTCGCCGCACTACGAAAATTTGCTAAAAAACATGACTACTATATATTTATTTGCGGCGGTTTGTGGCGACTTATCGTTCGCCCACGCTGTGAAAAATTACTTTGCGGCACGGAAAATTACTCGACAATGCGAAAAGCTGCTGATATATGTGATGACGCGATTATCTTTGATTGCGGCGGTTTGTGGCGGCTTATCTCCGCCCGCACTACTAAAAATTACTCGATGTACATGAAAAATTATCGATTATAAAGGGAATTCGATTATTTCACGGTTCTTATACGCGGTAAGCGTCTTAAAACCCAAATCCCTCAAAATTGGCATAGTTGCGCCGAACCGACCCGCTATCTCTTCCTTTTTGTGCGCGTCGCTGCCGAACGTTATCGAATCGCCACCCAACTCGCGGTATCGCTTGAGAATGTCCACGGAAGGCATAAAAATGTCCTCGTCCTTGGTCTTGGTGTTGACCTCGAGCGTCTTGCCGCGCTCGATTATCCCCGACAAAATATCGTCAAACAGCTTAGGGAATTCGTCGTATGTGTATTTTTTGGGAGTGTATGGAGAGTAACGCAGCATATAGCCCAAATGCCCGATTACATCGTACGAATAATCGGCGTAAACGCTTGCCAAAACCGCGTTAAGATACTTTTCGAACGCTTCTTTGCGGGTTTTTGAGTTGTAAAACTGCTTAAAATATACGTCGGCATTGTCGATTGTGTGAATGGAATTGATTATTACATCGTAGTCGTGCGACTCGATTACCTTGCGGTATTTGCCAACGACCTCGGGCGAATATCCTACCTCGATACCCGCCGCCAAAACAACGTCGCCGCTGTATTCTGCGCATAATTTTTTGAGTGCGGCGTATTGCTTGGGAACGTTAAGACGGGACACCAAAATATATTTTAAGTTGCCCGTGTAGTCCAAATCCAAATGGTCGGTGAAAGCAAGGTACTTTAATCCCATTGCTTCCGCCGTCTTGACCATATCAAGCGGCTCCTCGCTTCCGTCATGGCTGAATTTTGTGTGAGTGTGAATGTCAAGCATCGCTATTTTCCATGCATTGTACGCCGTTATTTCTCAACCGCGCATATTTCATAAAGCCGTGAGGAAAAATCCAGCGTAAAGCGCGTCTTGAACGGGTCGAGTCCCAATCCCATAAGCGGCTGATACAGCTTTATTCCCGCTTTCATCAAGGCATCGCCCCCCATTAAAAAGTTCTCCCTAGCGCTCGGAATCACCAACCGTGCCAGCACTTTGGCAAGCCGACTGTCCGACTTTATCGTCAGCGGCGTTACCATAGAAACCGCCTTGGTCAGTACATTCACAAAGGGCTTGAGCGGCAACCCCTCTTTCCTTGCCCGAACTCTGTACAGCTTGTTCGGGTCAAGACCTTTGAGCCGCAATATGTCGGACTCGGTGTTAGGTATCATAATCTTTGTGGAAAAGAGCGCGATTGCCCGATTCTTATCACTTGACACCGCTATCCAGCCCGCGTGATTGCCCGTAAAGCCGTCCGTTAGACGGTAAAAGTCACCGTACTGTAAGGTCTGTCTATGCTTTTTGTAGAACTGTATCTGTCTTTTTACCGCTTTTTTCTCGGTCACGGACGCCTCTCTCAAGTCCAATTCGTAGCCCAAACAACCGAAGCTTGCAACATTGAAGCGCGAATCGATACCAATAGTCCTCAAGGTCTGATTGTTCGGAACTTCGGAGACGTGCGCCCCCATTGTGCTGAGCGGATAACCGTACGATGTGCCCTCTTGTATGAATATCCTCATAAAAGCGTCCGTATCGTCCGACGTCCAAACTTGCGGCATAAAGCAGAGCATACCGAGGTCGAAGCGGTTGCCGCCCGATGCGCAAGACTCAAATAATACTTCGGGGAATCGTTCGTTGAGGCGGCGCATTACATCGTATAGACCAAGTACCGATTTGTGAAAGAACTCGCCTTGCTCGGAAAGCGATGCGCCGTACATATCCGAAAACGTGCGGTTGTTGTCCCACTTGACATAGCTTAACTTGGTGTCCGCAAATATTTTGGACAACGCTTCCACGATATAGTCGCGCACGTCCTTGTTTGTAAAGTCGATTTCAAGCTGATTGCGCCCAAGGCTCGGGACTCTGCCCTCGATTTTTACCGCCCATTCGGGATGTTTTTTGTAAAGTTCGCTCTTTTCGTTAATCATCTCGGGTTCTACCCACAGCCCGAAGCTAAGTCCCGTAGCGCGGATTTTGTCCGCGAATACTCCGAGTCCTTCGGGGAATTTCTTCTTGTGCGGATACCAATCGCCGAGTGAGGTTTTGTCGTTGTCGCGGCGCCCGAACCAGCCGTCGTCAAGGACAAAAAGCTCTATGCCAAGCTCTGCTGAAAGCTCGGCAAGCTCCAACAAGTCCTTTTCCTTAAGTGCGAAAAACATCGCCTCCCAACTGTTGATGACAATCGGACGTTCCTTCTTTTTCCACACTCCGCGCACTATATGCTCTCCGATAAAGCGGTGCATATTGCGGCTCATGCCGTTTAGCCCCATATCCGAATAGCCGAACACAGCCTCGGGCGTTAAAAAGCCTTCGCCCGACGCAAGCTCCCAGCGGAAACAGTACGGATTAATGCCCGCAACAAGCCGCGTCTTGCCGTAATTGCTTATCTCCGCTGCCTCGTAGTGGTTGCCCGAATATATCAGATTGACCGCGTAGCACTCCCCGCCGTCTTGCGTACAGTCTTCGCGCGGATATATTACAAATGGATTGTGCCTGTTGCCGCTTACACCCGACTTAGCGTCATTGACAAAAATTCCGGGCGTAAGGGGGCGCGTGTTCTTAAAACGCTCCCTGCTCCATGCGCCGTCAAAGGTTATCGCGCTGAAATCGTCGAACGGCAAATCGAGCTGACCGGATAATGCGCGCTCGATATAAACGGTCTTTTTATTCTTATTGACAAGCTTTGCCGCTTTGGTGATAACATCCGCCGCCTCATACGGCGTATAGTAAAGATACAGCGTAAGCGCGGCACATTCGTCCTCCAACTCTATCTCGAGCGTCTTTTTTGCGCCGTAACTTGCGGCGTTGCCCATTGGGTCGATATTGCCTTTGATTATTTTGTAACCTTTATAAACAAAATCGTTCACATAGGTACCGTCCGCGTTCTTTATTATAAACTGCGGCTCCTTGTAGTCGCCCTTGCCCACCGAGGAATATTCGGTACAGATAGTATCGAGGCAGACAGAGGGGGCTTTGCGCTGATACGCGACAGAAATTCCCGTCATAACGGGGGTCTTTTCGGTAAGCGCCGCGGGAGCAAAATAATTATTAATTTTGCCGCCGTAGTGCAGCGTCTCCAAGAACCCTAATCTATGTACGCAAAAGATATAGCTTGTATTGTCAGTA
>CAYOYS010000082.1:0-7025 GCA_964408255.1 uncultured Christensenellaceae bacterium
TTATTCACGCATCGTAGCGCGACTTATGCGCGCGCGACACGCAAGGAGTGTTATGGACAATACCGAAAAACAAGGAAAAAAAGGACTAAGTCCCAAGGCGAAGAAGATTGCGACTATCATCGTGACCGCGTTGCAGGTGGCGGTAGTCTTGGTGACTGTCGTTATTTCCATATTCGTATGGACGACGACAGGAAGAGGCGACGCGAGCGGTAACAAGAAGTTCCAAATGCTCGCTATACGAAGCAACTCTATGAAAGGCGACAACAAGGACAGCTTCAACACAGGCGACCTTGTAATAATTAAGGCGCCCAAGGACGCAGACAATCTAGCAGAAGGTACTGTTATCACATATAAAGTTGAGGTATCGGGCGGCGCAACGACCTTTTTTACGCACAGGATTCTTGAACGTGTTGCAAGCGAAAGCGGTAATATTTCATATATTACTAAAGGTGACAATGCAGAGAATGTTGACGCAATACCAGTTAAACCCGGTGATATTGTCGGCGTTTATTCGGGCAAGTTAAAAGGCATAGGAAATGTGCTACTTTGGTTACAAGGATACAAGAAAGGACCCAGCGGTTGGGATTATGTGGGCAACACCAACAACTTCTTATATGTTATCATTATTCCGCTTATCGCGTTGCTACTTTGGAACGGTTACAGCATGATAAGAATCATAATGGAAGGCAAGCTCAAGAAGGCGCGCGACGAGGCGGCGGCGGCTGCGGTAGCGCAGAGCGCGGCGGCACTTGACGCCGAGGAAATCAAGCGCCGCGCCGTCGAAGAATACCTCGCCTCACTCAACGCTAACTCACCCGATAACCCACCCTTTAGGGCTGAAAGCCCCGAGCAAAGCGAGCAAAGGGGGCTTGATTTTGAGGGTGACCTCAAAATGGGGGTTTTAGAACCCGAGCAACCCGATAACTCACCCGAGGAGCAAGACCCACCCGAGTAAAACCCTATAATAACTACAACGGACAGCATAAACAAAACTCACTTTTTGCTTCGCTCTACAAAAGACGCTTATGCAGAGAAGTTAACGCGGTGCCCGAAATCTTCGGTTTTGGGCGCAAGGAGCTAAATGGCTAAGAAAAAAGAAGAACAGCCGCGCGAGGAAGGATTGGTACCCGCTACCGAAAGGTCGGGACTGATAAAAACTCAGCAGGGTCAATATGAATATTTGATAAAGAGAAAGAATGTGCGCACTCAGACGAGGCGTCGTACATTCGTTCTTATTTTGATAATCTTTATATTGATTTCTATTCTCGTTACCGGCGCGATATACGGCATACTATCTTTTATCGAGTTTAACACCTTCCGTATATCGGTGGACCGCACGGGCAACACCTTCTTAAGCCTTAGCGAGACGTACGACTTTACCAACCCGACCAACGTACTTTCGGTCAAGGGACCCAAGGAGATGGACAATATAGCGTATGAGATGTTGCCGATTGAGGAGTTCTTGACAAGCGAGGGCAGTCACAACGGTCAATCGTATATCGCCACTTCCTTTTATCTGATGAACAGCGGCAACGAGGCGCTCGAGTACGCAGAGAGCATACAGCTGACACACGCTTATAGGAATCTGGATGCCGCGGTAAGGATACTTATAATCAAGACACTCTATGTCAAGGACGTTGGAGATAATTATGTCGCGGCGGAGCCCGAATACAGGGTCTATGCCAAGGCTGACTCGAATGGCGAGCCCGAATATGTTTCGGGCGGCGACTTCGTTATCCCCGATTATGTCAAGAACCCCAACCGTGGCGACGACTTCGGCAAGGATTGGTTCACGATTCCTTTCGTAAGCTCGAGTTCGGTCGTCGAGAATAGGTATTATCCTATGGTTTCGGGCGAAAAGATACGGTATACGATAGCGGTTTGGCTCGAGGGTACAGACCCCGACTGCGTGGACGAGATTCTCGGCGGCAAAGTGACGCTCGATATCAAGTTTGTGACCCGCATGGTATAACGCGCGGCAAAAGCAAATCTATACGGCGGAATCCGCCGTACGATATAAAATACAGTCGATACTGACAAATTAAGGCTTATTACCAAAGCGGCGCATGCTTGGTTGGCGATAGGCTAAAGGCGGTGTTTATGTGGCAATTCATACAGGCGATACTTGAGGTCTTTATCGGAGGCTTCCTGATGATATTCGAGGGAATATTCGGAGGAATCTTCAAGATGTTCAACTTCCCCGAATATTTCAAGGTGATGAAGTCGCTGATAGAGGCGAACGATTATGGTACGGGTATGTGGGTACTCGGCGGGTTCATAGTCTTGCTCATTCTCGGCATACTTGTCGCTATCATATGGGTTATAGCGCATTATACCGCGAGGTTTGTAAGACGCATGAAGTCCAAGAACGTCGTCTTGAATCAAGACCTTGTGGACGAGATTAACGAGCTGAAGCGTCAGCTGCTCAAGACAAGCATGGAAAAGGACAGAATCCTAGGCATTAAGATTGCCAATCTCGGCTACGACGTTACCGAGGGCTACGACGGCGAGGAGGTGCAGGACAAGGACGGCAAGATGAAAGAGGGCGAGAGCCGCTTTTATAAGCTCACCGAGGTCGACACCTTATACGAGACGGGCGAAAAGGCGCTTAAGGATGACTACGATTGGGATATAACGCTCGAAGAGCTGTGCGACCGCTTCCACATGTATGCGGCGAACAACCCTGACAGACCTTGGCGTAAGCTGTATTACGAAAAAAAGGTTATTCGACTTTTCTTCGCCTCATTCGCAACGACAAGGCTTATGATTCTGCAAGGTATATCCGGCACGGGTAAGACCTCGCTTCCCGAGTGCGTCGGTCACTTCTTGGACAACCCCGCAACGATTGCATCCGTTCAGCCGTCGTGGCGCGACCGTACCGAGATATTCGGATACTTCAACGAGTTTACCAAGCGCTTCAACGAGACCGAAGTCTTAAAATCAATGTACGACGCAACTTACAGCGAAGATATTTATGTGACCGTTCTTGACGAGATGAACATCGCGCGTGTCGAGTACTACTTCGCAGAAATGCTCTCCATTCTCGAGATGCCGTCAAGGGAGCAGTGGGTCGTTGACCTCGTCCCGAGCGGTTGGCCGTCCGACCCCAAGCACGTCATTAAAGGCCGCTTTAAGCTGCCCGAGAATATGTGGTACGTCGGTACCGCGAACAACGACGATAGTACGTTCGCTATCTCGGATAAGGTCTACGACCGTGGCATGCCGATTAACATCAATACTAAGGCGGCGCCTTTCGATTGTCCGGTAACCGAAAAAATCCATATTTCCTATAAGCACCTCGAGGAGCTTTTTGCCAAGGCGCAGGAAGAGCATAAAGTTAGTGACGAGAACCTTAGAAAGTTCGAGGAGATGGACGACTACGTCATCGAACACTTCCGACTTGCGTTCGGCAACCGTATCGTCAAGCAGTTAAGGGAGTTCGTTCCCGTTTACGTCGCTTGCGGCGGCACCGAGATTGACGGCTTGGACTACGTGCTTTGTAATAAGATATTGAGAAAGTTCGAGAGCTTGAACCTCGCATATATCCGCGACGAGGTGGATGACTATATCCAATACCTTTCGGATACTTTCGGCGAAGAGAATATGGGCGACTGTAAAGACTACTTGCAACGGCTGAAGAAGCTGTTCTAAAAATAATAAAAGGATGTTCGCGATAATATGGCTGTAGATAGAAAACGGCTCGAGCAATATGTATACCATATCTTTACACTCTTAAAGCAAGAGGACTTTTATGGTACTTACATGGAGGGAATCAGCAAAGGAAGCAATAAATACGAGCTTACCCAAAGATTCCAAAAGAAAAAATTCGACCTCGATTGGATTCAGACTATCGAGGATTGTATCGTTCCGCTCGATACCATCGTCCGTAACCCGCGTAAGTTCATTATCGTTGAGGAAGATATTGTCGATATTTCGCTTGCAAGGTCCATTTCGACCGAGTCGGTCAAGCACCTAGCTCAGCATACCAACCTAATCTCAAGCGTGGACAAGAACGGTATGGTTCTACCAAGCAAGATTCTCAATACCTCCAAGGAGGAGAGCTACGAGATTTACGAGAACCGATTTATTTATACCTTGCTTCTTAAGCTGCACCAATTCATCACGCGCCGTACCGATATGATTAAGGCGGCGGGTATCACTTCCGACACCTTCCAAATCAATGTGGACAGCGAATACACAGTCGGCAAAAGTACCTTAAAATGCAAGCTCGAGACACGCCTCAACATGCCTCTCGACGAGATGCTTAAGACCTCGGACGAGCAATTGACCGACATAGAAAGAATCGCCAAAATTACGATGATTGTCAACAGCTGGATGGGCTCGCCTTTTGCGAAGCAGATGGTTAGCTGCGCGCTGGTCAGACCTCCTATCGTGCGTACCAACGTCATACTTAAAGACCCCAACTTCAAAAAAGCCCTTGTTTTGTGGCAGTTCTTGGATAGCTATGGTCAGCTCGGCTACGAGGTAAGAAGTATTAACGAGACGGCGGAGCTGCCACCCGCCAATCAGGAAAAATTCAATAACCTTTTGTATATCAACAACCTTTTGATAGAGTCGATTGTCCGCGAAAGAACCTCCGAGCTCGATGTCAAGGGCGAGGAAGAGGAGAAAAAGGACAAAATTATCGCCGACGAGTACGTCACCAAGAACATTGACGACTTCGTGCCCGACGACTTCCCTCAACTCAAACTATCCCTTTTTGAGACCAAGCGCGTATTCACCAAGATACCTCAGCTAAGCGACGTTACCCGCGAAGAAGCGTTCAAGATTACGCGCGCGCTAGACCGCGTACTTCTCCAATACAAAATCAATAAGGCAAAAGCGGACAGCGAGGAGCAGACAAGACTTCTCCAAAAGCTCGAAAAAGAGGAAATCAAAGCAAAAACAATTGCGCTCAAAGAGGCAAAGGACGCGGAGCGTATCGCCGAGCGCAATAGAAAAGCCGCCGAAAGGGAGTTCAAACGGCAGGACAAATTGACCAAACAACTCGAGCGCGATAGAATTGCCCGCGAGAACGCGGAGCGCACGGAGCGGATTAGACTGGAAGAAGAAGCCGCGATGCGAGAGCGCTTGATTGCCGAACGCAAGGCGGCAGAACAGCGAATCATTGAGGAAAATGAGCGCTTAAGACGTATCTTTGAATCGGAGCGCGCAAGAATTCAGCTGGAAAAGCAGCAACTTAAAGAACAGCTCGAGCGTGAGAAGCGTTTGACCTATATCGAGCCTGTCGAGGGCGAAGCAATGCTCAAGCTAAGACGCCGCGAACAAGAGCGTATCGAGAAGCTAAGAGCAGACCAAGAAATAGCTTTGAAAGAGATGATTACCGCGCACTATAAGGACCTTGAGGCACAACAGCAACAAGCAATACTCGATATGGAAGAGCTTGCCGACCTTTGCAAATACGATATCTTTGAGACCGATATCACGCCTACCCTTATCCCCGAGGATATAATAATCCCCGAGCTTGAGGGTGAGACGACGGACGCAACGCTCGATTCTGCGGCGACTGACAGCTCGAGCAAAGACGAAAAGCAAGCACCCGAAAGTCCGGAGGATGAGGACCCCACGCTTAAGCGGAGCAAGCTTACCATATCCAAGCAGACTTATAAGCCTGACAAGAGCCGCGCGGCGATTCTCGATGAGGACGACGATTTGATGTTTTCGGGCATTGTCGAGCCTATCGATGCCACTGCGAAGTGGAGTACGGGTAATAAAACCTCGATTACCTCGCCCAAGATTGCGCGCCCCTCTGTGGTGCTAAAATCGGACGAGAAGTCGACTCTGCACGACGACGAATGGGACCTTCCCGAGCTTGACGAGATAACCGCCCGTACCGAGGCAAAAGAGACAGAGGAAGCAGAGCGCGCCGCCGAGCTTGCAAAAGTCGAGATTAAAGTCGGCAGATGCGTTACCGAAAAAGGTACTACGCAGCCCACGCGTACTTTTATCCCGCGTTCGTATACTACCATTAAGGTAGATTCAGGCAACCTCGATGAGGTGCTCAAAGACGAAAGCGTAGCGGGCAACGTTGTCCCCGAGGAAGAGAGTAAAAAATCCATTTTCAAATTCCGAAAAGGAAAAAAATAATGGCGAAAAAAGCAAAAGCGAAAAGCAGTTCGAGACTTTGGCTCGGGCGCGTCGCGAGTATCATTGTAGCGCTTGCAGTCATAGCGCTCGTTGGCATATTGATTACGGTATTTATCAATAATTTTTCGGGCAAAGAAAGTTCGTTATTCGGGTATAAAATCGTATATATCCTTACCGATAGCATGTCGCCCGAGCTCGAGCAAGGTACAACTATTCTTACAAAAGAGTGTAGCGCCGATGACCTTATACTCGGCGATTATGTCACTTTTGTCGCGGCGTCCGGACGCCTTACGGGGCATAATGTCACGCATGAGGTCGTCGCTCTTCCTTATTTGAACTCCGAGGACGGCAAGTGGTATATCAGCACTCGCGGAACAAAAGTGGGCGCACCGCTCGACGACCCCGTGCCTGTCGAGAATGTGCGGGCAAAATTCATATCCAAGTTACCCGTTATAACATTTATCATGAAGCTACTCAAGAACCCGTGGGGATACGCGATGCTTATCGCTGTGCCCCTTATTACTATGCTTGTATTCCAACTTATACGAATGGCAAAAGTTAGCGCGGAGGACGCGGCGAACAAAGAGCAAAAAAAGGACAATGCAACGCTTAGCAAAGAGGAACTCGAAGCCGAAATCGCAAGACGCGCCGTGGAGGACTTTATCGCGGAGCAAAATAAAAAAAATGCCGTGGAACAAGGCAGTCAACCGCCCGACTGCCCTCAAAGCTGCCAAAATTCTGTGGAGCAAGGCAATCAATCACCCGATTGCCCTCAAGAGGATATCGCACAACCGTCCGCGCCCAATTGTTCCCACCCCGACCGTAACACCGACCCGAAGCAAGACGACAAAAATATCGATTGACTTGCATTGCAAAGTATAAAAATTCTCTGCATGACAATAATATATGCGGAGGAT
>CAYOYS010000083.1:0-7001 GCA_964408255.1 uncultured Christensenellaceae bacterium
AGATTGAGCGCGCAAAGATGTATCTAAAAAAGAATTTTTCTGTAAGTAGCTCTTCCCCCAAGATAAGGAGATTTTTGGATAGACTCGTTAAAAGCCGACACAACAAAATGCGGTTGAAGTAAGCATTTGCGGGCTTTAGCGTTTTGGACTTTCACCGGTTTTGCAAGCCGTTTTCTTTCTATCTTCCCGACATGGAAAGAATAATGCCTTTAGACAATGGGTAAACTTCCTTGAGCAATAATGTATTATCCTAATTCAATAATGATTGCTAATTATTTTTTTGAAAATTTGAAATTTTGGCGGTTTCGCTATTGACTATTAAGCTGCTTTTTAGTATAATTGCTTATGGTTTTGTTCGGGGATTGATTCTTGAATACACCGTTTTACATTCAGCTATTGCGGCACAAAGGAGAATATTATGCAGTTAATGGAGCAGATGATTGTCGAGTACGGTAAAATTTATCCAAACAACGTTTTGAAAGTCGACAGCTTTTTGAATCATCAGGTCAATATCAACCTATTAGAAGACCTTGCGCAGGAGATATATCGCCTATATAAGGATTTTGAGATTACCAAAATATTGACAATAGAGACGTCGGGAATAATGCTTGCGTGTTTTGTCGCACAGGCGTTCCGAGTCCCTATGTTGTTCGCAAAAAGAATAAGAGGCGCTAAGATAAAAAATAATGTTCATAGCGCTCAGGTATTTTCTTGCGCGCATGACAAGGACTATACAATTTATGTCGACAAAGACTATCTTGGCTCAGACGATAAGGTGTTACTTATTGATGATTTTCTTGCGAACGGTTATTCGATGAAAGGGCTTGTTCAGCTTGCCCAATCGGCGGACGCTACCGTCGTCGGCGCGGCTGTGGCAATTGAAAAAGGGTTTCAAGGCGGCGGCGACATTCTACGCTCATTAGGCTTGAGGATAGAGTCAATGGCTATTATCGAGAGTATGGGAGAGGACGGAATAGTTTTCCGTCAATAGCTTTCGGCTTAATGTCCGCTTGTAATTCGTAATTTTATAGATATTTTTATACAAACAAGCACAATGTAGCGCAAATAATTGCGCAATATTTTAATCGCTATACCTTAGCAATCGCCGTCGTTTGCAAGTTGCAAATTATGGTTTTGCAATCGGTATTCCGCAAGTTCGGAATACCTTGTGTCGGGCATTCCCCAAGCGACATACGGGTCTATGCTTATCCCGCCGCGCGGAGCGAACTTGCCCTGAACTTCGATAAACCTAGGGCTAAGCAATGCCCTTAAGTCCTTAGCAATCGTATTGACGCAGTCTTCATGAAAGCTCCCATAATTGCGAAAACTAAAAAGGTAAAGCTTGAGCGACTTGCTCTCTATCATAAGTTTATCGGGAATATAGTTGATATACATCGTTGCGAAGTCGGGCTGACCCGTTATCGGGCAAAGAGTCGTGAACTCGGGGCAGTTGAACTTCACCATATAATCAAGCTCAAAATGTTTGTTTTGAAAGGCTTCGAGCACCGACGGCGCATAGCTTTCGGGGTAGCGCGTCTTTTTGCCGAGCAATGTCAAATTATCCAAATTGTCGTTATTCATTTCAATCCTCCGTGTCTGCATTAAGATTATTGATTGCAATTCTTAGTATCCGCAATGATACTATTTATCTCAATCGCGTT
This sequence comes from uncultured Christensenellaceae bacterium, assembly GCA_964408255.1. GTDB lineage: Bacteria > Bacillota > Clostridia > Christensenellales > CAG-1252 > SACC01. The sequence goes on from CAYOYS010000083.1 coordinate 1,662, forward strand.
TTGTTAGCACATTTCGGTATTTGCATTATGTTTATTAATTGCAATTCTTAGTATTCGCAATGATACTATTTATCTCAATCGTTAGTATCGTATATATTGCAAGTTCAGTTCCCTCAGTTTGTTCGGTGTTGTTTTTGTTGTCCGCAGTAGGGTCATTAGTCGTCATTCTTTGGTATCTGCATTAAGCTAGTTATAGCAATTGTTAGTATGGTATCTATTACAAGGCTCAAACATTTCGCATTTTATTCGTTGCTATTTTTGCTGTCCGAATTAAGGTAAGTATTGCAATTTTTCGTGCCAATTCAATTAATCTTCGATGTCTGTTGTCCCCGATTCGTCAACTTCGTCGTCAAACGTTCTGTGCGGCGTTATGCCGCTTATCTCGTCGGGGGAGTTAAAGGCGGATTCCGCCGTATAGTTCTCGTCTGAGAGCAAGTATTTCCCGCTTTCATCTTTTTGCTTGGACTTTTTCGGAAAGTATCGTTTTGCCGAAGTGATTCGCGGCATAATCACGGATACTATAAAATAACCCGTGACGGCGGGCACGATTTGTCCGATAATAAGACTTGCGGCAAGCGTCCAATACGGCAGATTGAGAATATAACTAAGCCAAATCGGAACGATTAAGCCGGGAAACGCAATAATTATCGGAATAATGACAAGCGCGCCATGCTTGGATTTTATCGCTCGAAGCGCCGCGATAGCGCCCGAGGTCAGCAACCCGATGAAAAATCCGCCTACAATATCCCAAATTTGCATGCTTAAAATATTGCTTAACATATTGGCAAGTGCCAAAGGCAATACGAGAAAAGGAAAGAAGTAACTTAGCGCGTACAACGCCGTAGCGATACGTATTTGATACGCTCCGAACGCAAAGCTCGCGGTAAAATACATGATTACCACATACAATGCAACTATAATGCCCGATAAGGCGATTTTTTTGGTACCGCTCATGTTTTGGGTCGGCATATTGACTCCTATCTTAGCTACCGCTAATTAGTCTACATCTATATAAAGCCTTTGATGTCTTTTTGCGCCTATGTCCCGAAAAGAACCTTTTCTATGCATATACATCGAAAATCCGCTCGGATTCTTATAAACGTTTGTAAACTAATCAGCTATAGTATGCGCGGCGAACGGTTCTTTTCCATGCCCGAAAACAAAAAAACGCCGGCGGAACCGGCAAAAAACACCTCCTTAGTTTTGTTTTGAGACAGGATGGTTCCGAACTGTCTTGAGCCGCGAAGCCCTATATATAGAATAATTATAACATATGTTGCGCTTGTGTCAACAAGTAATTTTTGTTAGCCTATAACCGCTAAAGTCCTTTTGTCGAGCGGCAAAACGGTTTTTGATGTCTTATACACGCTAACCATTAATCGGAATCGATGTATAAGTTAATAATATAATCATTCGGAATCGATTATAAGTTAATGATATAATCAATAGCGATTGACTTTGCCCGCACTTGCGCCCGTAATGATTATGATAAAACGCAGTACAACATTGTTGTCTACTCGAAGCAACGGTCTATGAACGCAAGCATGTCTAAGTAGACCTCGTCGCGATTGATTTCGTTAAGAAGTTCGTGGCGCGCCTCCTCGTAAAGGTGTAGTTCGCAGCGTTTGACACCGCTTTTTTTATACAGTTCGTAGAGTTTTACCGCTTTGGACGCATTTTTGCCCCCGATAGGGTCCATAGTGCCGCTGAAGATTCCGATAGGGGTTTCGGGATTGAGCTTCGCAAGGCTCTTTTTGCGGTAAAGCCAAGTAAAAGCTTTGAGCATATAGTAATCGAAGTTGATGCTCATGTCGATTCCCGCAATCGGGTCGGCAATCATCTTTTCGCGTTCGGCGGCGTCTCTTGACACCCAAAGTAGCCGTCCCGTTTCGCCCGTATACACTCTGTTGAACAGCAAATCGCTGAACTTATTGACGAATTTTGGACGGTACGATGCCGCAAAAAGCTTGAGCGGGGCGACTGCGATTGAGCCGAATATGCCCGTTGCGGTACCCATCATTGCCGAGCCGCAAAGGATTACTCCCTTAACATCCGTACCCCGCTGTAGAAAGCCTTGAGATAAAAAACTGCCGTAGCTGTGCCCAAGAACCATAGCGGGCAGTTTGTATTCGTTTTTGAAATAATTATAAAGATATATGAGGTCGTTCAAGGTATCTTTATAAATGTTGCCGTCACGGTGACCTACCGTCTCAATCGGCTCGGTGTTGCCGTGCGCTCTGTGGTCGTCACCGAATACGATATAGCCCTTGGAGTTTAAGAACTCCGCGAACGGCGCGTATCGTCCCGCATGCTCCGCCATGCCGTGGACTATCTGTACGATTCCCTTGGGATTTGCCACGTCGTCCCAAATATAGCAGTGCAAGGGGGTGCTGTCGAAGCTTTCTATTTTTTGCTGTTTCATATACCGACCTCTCGATTTTTATAGCAATATAATACCTTATTTTGCCTCAGCCGTCAATACGCCGATTAGGTTGTGGAGCGGACAATTTCGGGTTGCTAATATTTTGGAGTCTTTTCGGCTCATATCCGTTACTGGCACTTATCAATTCTCTTTTGCCACTTGTTAACTAAAATCGATATTGACGGCACTAAAAATCAATGATATTATTATAGCGTAGTATTGTATAAAATAATACACTAAAAAAGACTTTTTAATAGCAGTTTTACAAGCATACGGTATTCCAAAAATATAATAAGATGAGGGAGTTGCCGGATATGAACGATTGATTATTCGCGTGATAAATGATAACAACATTTATTCGATGAAGGGGGTGTCTATGATAAAAAAAATAATTTGTATCGGAAGCATTTTGGTGTTGATGTTCGCTATTACGGCATGCATACACAAGGGTGCGGAATACGAACCCGAAAAGAAGGGCGATTTTTACACCTTACAAGAGGCGTACAACTTGGAATTGCTGACGCGGGACGACCTCAAAAGCATTGCGTATTATCATAATGGTACAGGTGACGACGAAAGCTTTGTGCCGTTGCCTAAAACGCCGGAGACATTAAGCGTTGAAACGGAAAACGCAATCAAAGAAACAAGAGCCTACGATTTTAGGAATATGGGAACACACCCGATTAAAGATGCAAAGATAGAGGATATTACGATTCATAAATATTACGGCACTTATAACGATTGCGTCGCGGTAATGATGTACGATTATAATTGTTATCCTGCCGTAATGAGAGACGATTCAATAGCAGGAGTACTGTTTAATTATTCCGACGGCAACTCAATATTGATTTGGAAGGATAGTAGTCGACAAGACGATTGACACGATTGACGCGAAACCTATCCACAAATAAAAATCCCGACAAATGTCGGGATTCTCTTTGGATATAATAATGAATAATTTTTCAACACTTTTTATCTACAATAACATTATATGCAATCAATGTGATTGTATTGTGAAACCCAAAGAGGAAAATTGTGTAAAATTAAGTTCAAGGCGTGATAAGTTCGCTTGTCAGAATCCGAGCGGACATGATATTATTGAAACGGCTTGAATATGGTAAAAGTATGAAAACAATCGAACAAACAAAAAAAATTAATTTTTTAGCGAAGGGCGCGCTTTTTGCCGCTACGATAATATGGGGCAGCTCCTTTGTCGTATTCAAAAACATTTTGAGCGACACCCCGCCCTCCTTGGCGCTTGCGGTGCGATTTTTCCTTGCGTTCGTGTTGCTGTCTTTGATATTTTTCAAAAGCTATAAACAATTAAAACCCGATATTTTATATAAAGGGGCGATTACAGGAGTTATACTCGGGCTTGGCTACATTATACAGACCCTCGGACTCGACCTCACTACTCCCGGCAAAAACGCGTTTATAACCGCGTCCTATTGCGTTATGGTGCCCTTTCTTTTTTGGATTGCGAGCGGAACAAAGCCGGATAAGTTCAACATTATGGCGGCTTTTGTATGCTTTGTCGGCATCGGGCTCGTCTCGCTGAAAAAAGATTTTTCTTTCGGCAAGGGCGAAACGCTGACGCTCGCCTCGGGAGTGTTATTCGCTGCCTATATCGTCGCCGTTGCGCGCTTTGGTAAAGGCAAAGACGTGGCGCTATTTACGATTATTCAATTCTTTGCGGCGGGGATAGTCTGCGCAATCAACTCGGCTATATTCGAAAAGCTCCCCCAAACAATATCAACAACAAGCATAATAAGCGTACTTTATCTCGGAATCTTCGCGACCGCCACCGCGCTTTTGCTGCAGAACTTCGGACAAAAGCACACCAATCCGTCCTCCGCTTCAATAATTTTGTCCTTTGAGGCGGTATTCGGTGTCGCGTTCTCGATAATGTTTTATGGCGAAAGAATGGCGCCACAGAATACAATAGGCTTTATCCTTATATTTATCGCGGTAATAATCTCCGAAACAAAGCTAACCTTTCTCGTCAAGCCTCATACCTATTTGCCGTCCGCTTCGCGCGATATCGGCTGGCTTATCGATAATCCGCTGATACACCGCGGCGACTTTTCGCCTACCGCGCCCGAGAACTCGCTTGCGGCTTTCGCTCGCGCCGCGGAAAAGGGGTACAACATCGAACTCGACATTCAGCTTACCGCGGACTTCGAAATAGTGGTATTCCACGATTCGGGGCTAAAAAGAATGTGCGGAGTACGGCGAAAGATAGCGAATGTAAATTACAATGAGTTAAGGGAATATAGATTGGGCGGCACCGATGAGCGGATTCCCACGCTTAAGGAAGTGCTTGAGTTAATCGACGGCAGAGTGGGGATAGTGATAGAACTAAAGGTGTATACGCGCTACCTTGCGCTTTGCGAAAAGCTGTCTAAGACCGTTGAGGGCTATAACGGGAAGTTCTCCGTACATTCGTTCAGCCCGTTCGCGATGCGGTGGGTCGGCAAAAATCGCCCCGAATGGACGCACGGCATAGTGTCTATGAATTTCCAACGCATGGGATTAATCGGGCTTTTTGGACTTTGGCTTACCGCTATTCCGTTCTTCGACGAGATACGACCGGACTATATCTTTTATTACAATAACCACTTGGACACCAAGCTTATTAGGCGCTCGAGGTTACGCGGAATACGGGTATTAAGCTGGACGGTCAAAACGGACGGCGAGCTTAGCAAAGCGAGCGCCTTTGCGGACAATTGTCTATGCGAGGGGAGTATTGTCGAGCGCGCCGACAAGCGCGATAAGTCCGCATAGCCTTTTCAAAACTCCATACAGTTTTGACAAAAATGCCATACAGTTTTGACGAAAATGCCGCACAGTCTTTTATAAAAACTCCGCATAGCCTTTTACAAAAACTCCGTATAGCCTGCGGTTTTTGTCGGGATACC
>CAYOYS010000084.1:0-6912 GCA_964408255.1 uncultured Christensenellaceae bacterium
GACTTTAGACTTATTATAGAAGAAAAAATAAAAGAAAAAAATATTAAAGTGCTAAAGATGATAGGAGAGATAATAAGCATTTATGATAGAGATTTGTATTATAAAGGCAAAAAAGCGTATGAAAAGGTATCAGTTGACGATAAAGAAATAAGACGACTAAAAGAGGAAAAAGAAAGCATCGAGAAGTCGTTTTCATTTAGACTCGGAAGATTTTTAACAGCGCCATTTCGCGCCTTTAGACGCTTAGTTAGATGCATAAGAGAGAACGGGCTTAAATATACTTGCAAAAAAATAGTAGCTAAATTAAAAAGCTCGCGTAAGTAGGTAACAAATGAAAATAGCAATTGCTGGTATTGGATATGTCGGATTGTCGAACGCGGTGCTGTTTGCCCAACATAACGCGGTTACGGCATTTGACATCGATGCGGACAAAGTTGAGTTGGTCAATCGCCGCATTTCGCCTATCGACGATAAGGAAATCAAAGAATATTTGCAAAACAAGCGACTCACGCTTATCGCTTTGACAGACGCTCAGTCGGCGTATCGGGACGCGGATTTTGTAATTGTATCTACGCCAACGAACTACGACCCCGTTAAAAACTTTTTTGACACCTCGTCGGTTGAAAAGGTAATAAAAGGGGTGTTTTCGGTTAACAAAAAGGCATATATCGTCATCAAATCCACTATTCCGGTAGGCTTCACCGAGGCAATTAACAACCGATTCGATACCGACAGGATTATGTTCTCGCCCGAGTTTTTACGGGAAGGCAAAGCGCTTTATGATAACCTTTATCCCTCGCGGATAATAATCGGAACTGTCGGAGAAAAGCCCTCCGTTCAAAACGCGGCTAAGCTGTTTGCGGCCTTGCTGAAGAAAGGCGCTATAAAAAAAGACATAGATACGCTGTTCATGAACGCTACCGAAGCGGAAGCGGTCAAGCTGTTCGCCAACACATATCTTGCGCTACGCGTCTCCTTTTTTAACGAATTGGACACGTTCGCCGAGGTTCGGGGTCTTAACACTGCAAGCATTGTCGACGGCGTATGTTTGGATTCTCGCATCGGCAACCATTACAATAATCCCTCGTTCGGATACGGAGGATATTGTCTACCCAAGGACACCAAGCAGTTGCTTGCGAATTTTGATAACGTACCCAACAAGCTTATTAAGGCGATAGTAGACTCGAATAAAACGCGTAAAGAGCATATTGCCGCCAAAGTGCTTGAGAAGGCGAGCGCCGCCGGCAACAATTGTCCCGTAATCGGAATATTTCGTTTGGCAATGAAGTGTGGTTCGGATAACTTTAGACAAAGTTCGATTCAAGGAGTGATGCGGCGCTTAAAGGAAGCGGGCGCGAAAATTGTAATTTACGAGCCATTACTTGATGAGAACACTTATGAGGGCAACAGAATTATTAAGGATTTGTCCGAGTTTAAGGCGGCTTGCGGCATAATAATCTGCAACCGTTTTGACGCAACGCTTGACGATGTAAGGGCGAAAGTATACACTCGTGATTTGTTTTCGCGCGATTAGCGAGGAATTTTTGCATTTTGGTAAAATACGGTCATGGGGAAAATGCCGGGGAAGCAGTTGACTTTTTTTTTGGAAAACATTATATTATAGTTACTGAACAAAAATGAGTAACTAAAATGAAAAAAATTTATATACATATAAAATACCTATTTGATTTCATATTATCGCTAGCGGGTGTCTTGATGCTCTCCCCAATATTTTTGGCGGTGGCGCTTGCAATCAAGCTCGACAGCAAAGGCCCTATAATATTCCGACAGGAGCGCAACGGCAAGGACGGCAAAGTATTCAGAATATATAAGTTCCGTACAATGATTACCACCAAGGTCAAATTCTCTATAGATAACGCGATTATCGAGGACACCAACGCCAACTTGACTAAAGTGGGCAGAATACTCCGCAAGCTTAAGCTTGACGAGCTGCCTCAGCTAATTAACGTAATCAAGGGAGATATGAGCCTCGTAGGACCTAGACCCTTGATGCCCGAATACCTTGACGCATACGAGGGTTGGGAGTGGGCGAAGTTCAACGTGCGTCCCGGAATAACCGGTCTTGCGCAAGTCAACGGCAACTCTTATTTGAGCACATCCAACAGAAACTATTACGACCTTTTGTACGTCGAGAATCTGTCCCCGTGGCTTGATGTTAAGATACTGTTCAAGACCGCTCTTGTTGTATTCAAGGGTGAAAAGCGGCAACTTAGACGAGTGTCCGAAAGAAAGGTTTGGGAGATGAAGCAGTATTATACGGTAGGGGTTAATATTCCGATAGACTACGGCGCCCGCCTTGAAGTAGCTGCCGCGGATAGCGGAAGCAAGCGCAACGCTGTCAAAGAAAAGGTTAAGCACACCGCGCTTAGACGCAAAATACGTTCGGGTATATCTTCAATCGAAAAGGACGAAAATATATCCGGAGCGGCAAAGTGACCAATATCAAACGGCAATACAGAGTAGCACAGATAATAGGCAATTCAGTTACAGGCGGCGTACCTAGCTGTATCCTTAACTATTACAGATTTTTCAACAGAGAAGATTTTACTTTTGATTTTTATACCTACGGCCCCTCGAGATTGGACGAGGAAATAAGAGCGTTGGGGGGCAATGTCCGCCATATTCCGTCTTTCATCAATTTTCCCCGCGCAATTCCCGCAATTATCAAGCAGTTAAAATCGGAAGATTACGACATAGTTCATTCGCACCTTACCTCGCTTTCTGTCTTTCCGCTTTATGCCGCCCGTGTTGCTAAAATAAAGCATAGATATTGTCACGCGCATAGTACGCCTTGTAAAGACGAACGACTTCGCGGTGTGGCAAAGAATATCTTGAAAAAATTCTGTCTTCCCTTTTCGACACGGCTGTTTGCTTGCTCAAAGTATTCGGCGGAATGGATGTACGGCAAGAGGGCGAAGGATGCCGTTATAGTGCGCAACGCTATCGATACCGAACGGTTTTGCGCCGACTTCGCTAAAAGGGAAAAGATGCGCACAATATGGGGCGCAAAGGACAAAGTTATCGGTCATATAGGAAGATTCGAGTACGAAAAAAACCATATTTTTTTGCTTAATGCGTTTGCGACAATTCTCAAATCAAGAAAGGATGCGCTACTCGTACTTGTGGGGCGGGGTAGCTTAGAATCGGCAATAAAAGCCGAAATTGATAGGCTTGGAATACAAGACAGCGTGATATTCATGCCCGAGGTATACGCTGTGGAAGAATATTATAACGGGTTCGACCTTTTTCTTTTACCCTCGATATACGAAGGGCTGCCCTTAGTCGGAGTAGAGGCGCAGTCGGTGGGAGTGCCTTGCATCTTTTCGGATGCCGTAACGCGGGAAGCCGACCTCACCGAAGACAGCGCATTTCTTCCAATCGACGACCCTTCGGTCTGGGCGCAAGCCGCGCTGAAAATCCTTGACGAGCCATTTGAGCCTAAGCCCTATCTTGTCAAGCAAAAAGGATTCGATATACGAAGCGCGGCAGCGGAGCTTGAGCAATTATATCGTAGAGATTTGTAGTTTGCAAAAAAATTTGGTATACTAACATAAGCAATCCATGGTTTCAGTCATTATGGGAGTATACAACGGCGAAAAGACCGTTGCAGAATCGATTAAATCTGTTATGTCCTCCACGCTTAAGGACATAGAGTTTATTATTTGCGACGACGGCTCGACGGACGGCACACGCGAAATCCTCGGACGCTTTGCGCAAGAGGACGCGAGGATAAAGCTTGTTTTCAACGAGCGCAACGAGGGGCTCGGATTCTCTCTCAACCGTTGTATTGCCGCCTCCTCAGGTGAGTATATCGCGCGGCAAGACGCGGACGATATCTCGCATGCAGAAAGACTTGCGCGACAGCGCGATTTTCTTGAAAATCATTCCGAATTCGGGTTCGTCGGCGCCTCGGCAAGGCTTATTCATGACGGCGAGATGTGGGGGATACTCCGTTATCCGCGGGACGTCGATAAGGCGATGCTTACTGTTAGCAACATGTTCATTCATCCTACACTTATGTTTAGACGCGAGACGCTTACCGCCTCGGGCGGCTACGATACCGGCAAAGAGGCATTGCGTTGCGAGGATTACGAACTGCTTATGCGTCTTTATGCTATGGGCATTAAGGGCTACAATATGCAGGAATGTTACCTTGACTACAGTGAGGACCCGGCGGAGGGCAAACACCATAATTGGAAGATGCGCTTAGACGAGGTCAAGGTAAGACTAAAGGGAGCAAAGCTCATGAATACGGGCTTGCGCGGCAAGCTTTATGCGTTCAGACCCGTGCTTTTGATGCTCCTTCCAAAAAAGTTATATATCAAAATGAGAAGAAAGCGTTGGGCGGAGCAACCCGACGAGGGCAAGGGCGCGGCAAAGCGGACGGGCTTTAAGCAATCCATGTATGTATTGTCCTCGCTTGTCCGCAAAAACATCAAGACCCAATACCGCCGCTCGGTGCTCGGGATACTTTGGACGGTGCTCAATCCCTTGCTCAACATGATAGTCTTGGCGCTTGTTTTTTCACGACTTTTGGAAAGAGCCCTTCCCGGAGTCGATTACCCGCTCTATATCCTTACGGGAAATATGATTTTTGGGCTGATGCGTCAAGCGACTACGTCTGCTTTGCCCTCTCTTGTGAATAGCTACGAATTGCTCACTAAGACGCGGATTTCGTTCTATGTGTTTCCCGCCTCCCATACCGCGGCATCCCTTGTCAATTTTGCGTTCTCGTTCATTGCGATGCTCGCCGTAATGCTCGTAAGAATGTCCAACGGTGTGCGCTTTTATTGGACAATCTTTATGACGCTCCCGTTGCTTCCCGCGCTGTTACTGTTCTCCGCGGGAATCGCGTTCGTCTTAAGCGTCTTATATGTACACTTTAGGGATATTAAGCATATTTACGGGGTAATTCTGACGCTTTGGATGTATGTAACCCCGATATTCTATACGATTGACAGACTATCGCCGAAATCGCAGGCGGTGTTAAAGCTTAATCCGATGTATTATTTTGTCGAATATTTCCGTAAAGCGGTTCTTTACGGCGAGGTTCCATCTATAAAATATCACCTTTTCATATACGGCATAGGGATAGCTAGTTTCATTGTTGGGACGTTGATATTCCGTGCCACGAAAAAGAAAGTGATATTGCATATTTGAGGCAGTTATGGATAACAACAATACGCAAAACATGCCGAATATCTTGTATCAAGAGACCCTCATAGATGTAAGGGCGGTTTCCATGCGCTTCAAAATGCCGGAAGAAAAAATCGACAACATCAAGGAATACGTGATAAAGTTCTTGAAGCGGAAACTGAAATACCTTGATTTTTGGGTGCTTAACGACATTAATTTGACTGTAAAGCGGGGCGAATCATTAGCGCTTATCGGGCGCAATGGCGCGGGAAAGAGCACTTTGTTAAGGCTTATCGCAGGCATAATGACTCCGACTAAGGGAAGTATCTATACAAAAGGAGTTATGGCGCCTCTTTTGAAGCTTGGCGCGGGGTTCGACTTTGACGCGTCGGGCAGGGAAAACATCTTTTTGAACGGCGCGATTCTCGGGTATGGCAAAAGAGAGATGCAGGCAAAGTTCGACAGGATAGTGGAGTTTTCGGGACTTAAGGAGTTTATAGAAGTGCCGCTCAAGAACTATTCCTCGGGTATGCTTACCCGCCTCGGATTCTCGATAGCGGTGGATGTTAAGCCGGATATACTTCTAATTGACGAGATTTTGGCGGTCGGCGACGCGCCGTTCCAAAAAAAGTGCGCAGACAAGATTCGCGAATTGCAGCAAGACGGAGTGACATTTATCGTAGTTTCGCACAGTATGCAGCAAATAAAAAGACTTTGTCAAAAAGCTGTATGGCTTAAGGACGGCAGAATAAAGATGTACGGAGATTGTCATACGGTGGCAGATGCGTATATTGAGGACTGCAAGGATGTCACTAAATAAAAAGGAGTGTACAATCTCGAGTTGTAATATTTTAGAATCTTTTCGGTTAATATTCGTCATCGGCGCTAAGCGGCTAAATTTTCACATCATAGCGACGCTATGAGTAAAAATTTTTGACGAATCCAATCTTGAAAATCCATTCAAAATATTCTATCAACTCTCTTTTGTCCGCTCCTTAATAAGGAGAGAATATGGGTAAATTCTTAGAATTGTGCTTAAAAAGGCAAAGTTGCAGAAGCTTTTCGGAGCGGGCAATCGAGCGTGAAAAGCTAACAAACTGCGTCCATGCCGCCGCGCTTGCGCACTCGGCATGCAACAGTCAGCCTTGGAACTTTTTGGTTGTAGAAGACCGCGAGCTTTGTCAAAAAATCGCGGAAAGCGCAGGTATTATGGGCAGGAACGGCTTCGCGGCGGAGGCGAAAGCGTTCTTTGTAGTAGTCGAGGAACACGCTGTTTTGATGCCCTCGATACGCGGTCTTTTGGACAGTCAATACTTCGCGCCGTTTGACATCGGAGCATCGGTTGCATATCTTTGCTTAGAGGCGGCGGACCAAGGACTCGGAACTTGCATAATGGGGATTTTTGACCGTGTAAAAATCGCCGAAGCGCTCGGACTGCCTCCCGAGAAACGAATCAAGGTAATAATCGCGACAGGCTATCCAAAGACCGAGGAGATACGAGCGAAAACCCGAAAAGATATAAAGGAAATCGCGAAGTTTTTTTAACTTGTGACAAATAAGACAAAACCGCGTAGGGAACTTGAAACCGATTACATAAACCTTCGTAACATATGTTAATGGTCTTGTAAATTTTATAAAAAGTAATGCCCGATACCGATAAAATGAACGCGTGAAAGAATCTTAATGAGGTCTTTTGAGTGCTTTTTTAATGATATGTTTCTTCGCAAAAAATAAACAATATATGGAGTACTTTTG
>CAYOYS010000085.1:0-5232 GCA_964408255.1 uncultured Christensenellaceae bacterium
GAGGCAGTCGTATACCATTTGAAATAAGCTTGTAAGAGTCCGCCCGACGCTTCCGCGTTGCGACAAGTAATCGAGAAAAGCGAATAGGGTATGGGCATGCCGCCGTCAAGGGATACAGGCGCGCCGTCAAGCGGTATTGATTGACACATTACCTTAAAAATTGGTTTTTTTATGCAAACCCGCGTTGTCGGATTGTGCAGTTTTGAGTTGTTAATATTTGGGGGTTTTCGGCTCTTTTTTGTCCTCTTCTTTTTTGTTCGGCGGCTTGATAAATGTTAACGGTATAGTATAATTAGCTTACGAAGTGAAAAACTTAAAAGTATAAAAATGTGTAGTTTTGATGCGCGGACGACCTCCCTATATTATAACGGCAGGCTCGCAAAAAGCAAATGAACCGCCGTCGTTTCAGAAAGGTTTTTATTGATTTTAGAGCAAAAACGAGATTGCGTTATAATTTTAACAAAAAGCGTTGCAAATATGCCTTTTATATGTTATATTATTATTGTTAAAAAATTAGTAAAGTACTTTTATATGAACTTAAGTAGGAGGAATTATGGCAGAAATCAAATTGACCAAGGTTCCCTTTACCGGGACCGCCGAACAAGAGTGCGCTTTAAGAAAAGAGCTCGAATCTATCAAGACCTTGGACGGCAGCTTAATGCCCGCTTTGCAAGCAGCGCAGGACATCTATGGTTATCTTCCAATGGAGGTACAAAAGATTGTTGCCGAGGAGCTTAGTCTTCCGCTCGAAAAGGTATTCGGCGCAGTAACGTTTTATTCTCAGTTCACCCTTAACCCGCGCGGCAAATACGTGGCAAGCGTATGCCTAGGCACCGCGTGTTACGTCAAGGGCGCGGGCGACATTTTTGACGCTTGCAAGAAAAAACTTGGCATAGACGACGGCGAGTGTACCCCCGACCGCAAGTTTTCGCTTATATCGACGCGTTGCATAGGCTGTTGCGGGCTTGCTCCCGTTATGACCGTCAACGAACAGGTATTCGGCAAGCTCGTACCAAGCGATATTCCGGGCATTTTCGATAAATACATCAAGGCTTAAGCATGCGAGCTGTCCCTTAACATTCTCGGTATCGCGAAGAATTCGGTAAAAAGCTAGCGCAACGCTTATCACGATATCGGTTAAGGAGGCGGGCGGCGACTTTAGACTCGAGTCCCGCGAGAACGAGGGAACAACGGTTACCGCACGATTCCAAAAGGAGCACATAGACAGACCGTCCTTAGACAGCATTGAAGATACCTTAACCGCTTTGATTGCGGCGGATTGCTTGATAGATTACTGTTCGTCTATTCGGCAAACGGTAAGGAATTCACACTCGATACCCAAGAGGTCAAAGCGTTGCATAACACTATAGCGATAGACGATGCCGAGGTATTGAGTTTTATAAAGCAAATGATTAAAGAGAACATAGTATCAATTAACGGAGGAAGTATTATATGAAGACAATCGCCGAGATAATGGCTTTGAGAGATAAGATGCAGCGCGAGATTATTACCCGCGATAGCGCCGAGGTCAACGACACAAGAATCGTTGTAGGACTTGCTACTTGCGGGATAGCGGCGGGCGCAAGACCCGTTTTCAACGCGCTAATAGACGAGGTCGCCGCAAGGAACTTGAAGAACGTTAAGGTAACGTGCTCGGGTTGCTTGGGAATGTGCAAGCTCGAGCCTATCATAGAGGTCTATGTACCGGGAGAGGAAAAGGTCACTTATATAAAGGTTGACGCGGACATGGCTAAGCGCATTATGGCGGAGCATATCGTTAACGGCAACATCGTCGCCGAATATTTGATAGGCAACGAATAAGGAGGAGAATATGTTTAGAAGTCATATTTTGGTATGCGGAGGAACTAGCTGCACGTCCAACAACAGTTTGGCGATTATCGCAAGCTTCGAGCAGCTAATCAAAGAAAGGAATCTCGATAAGGACGTTCAGGTCGTCAAAACCGGTTGTTTTGGTCTTTGCGCCGCCGGCCCTATCGTAATAGTTTATCCCGAGGGCGCGGTTTACTCTCATGTAACGGTCGCCGACGTCGCCGAGATAATCGATGAGCACATTATTAAGGGTAGGCTAGTGTCGCGTCTTCTTTATAAGGAGCAAGACAGACAGCATATCGCGGTCAAAGCGCTTTCGGATACGAACTTCTATAAGAAGCAGACCCGCGTCGCGCTTCGCAACTGCGGCGTCATCAACCCCGAGAACATCGACGAATACATAGCTTACGACGGCTATCAAGCGCTGATAAAGTGCCTTACCGAGTTAAGTCCTCAAGACGTTGTCGATATCGTCAAGAAGTCGGGGCTTCGCGGACGTGGCGGCGGTGGCTTCCCGACCGGACTCAAGTGGCAGTTCACCAAGGACGCTCCGGGCGATATTAAGTACGTATGCGTTAACGCGGACGAGGGCGACCCCGGCGCGTTCATGGATAGGTCTGTACTCGAAGGCGACCCCCATGCCGTACTCGAGGCAATGGCGATAGCGGGCTACGCTATCGGCTCCAATAAAGGCTTTATTTACGTAAGAGCAGAATACCCTATCGCTGTCGAGAGATGCAAGATTGCGCTTGCTCAAGCTAAGGAATATGGCTTGCTCGGCACGAACATACTTGGAAAGGGCTTTGACTTCGACATCGAGATAAGACTCGGCGCGGGCGCTTTCGTCTGCGGCGAGGAGACCGCGTTGATGACCTCTATCGAGGGCAACCGTGGCGAACCAAGACCCCGTCCGCCCTTCCCCGCGGTCAAAGGACTGTTCGGCAAGCCCACCTTGCTCAACAACGTGGAGACCTACGCCAACATCGCGCAAATTATTCTTAAGGGCGCGGATTGGTTCGCCGCTATGGGAACGGAAAAATCCAAGGGAACCAAAGTTTTCGCGCTAGGCGGCAATATTGTCAATACCGGTCTTGTAGAAATCCCTATGGGCACGACATTAAAAGAGGTAATCGAGGATATAGGCGGAGGTATTCCGAACGGCAAGAAGTTCAAAGCGGCACAAACGGGAGGCCCCTCGGGCGGATGTATCCCTGCGGAGCATTTTGATGTACCTATCGATTATGATAACCTTCTTGCAATTGGCTCTATGATGGGTAGCGGCGGTATGATTGTCATGGACGAGGATACTTGTATGGTCGACATCGCGAAGTTCTTCCTTGAGTTTACAGTAGACGAGTCTTGCGGCAAATGTACTCCTTGCCGTATCGGTACGAGAAGACTGCTCGAGATGCTTGAGAAAATCACGCAAGGCAAGGGCGAGCTCGAAGACCTTGACAAGATGGAGAAGCTTTGCTACTACATCAAGGACAGCGCGCTTTGCGGACTCGGTCAGACCGCGCCCAACCCCGTGTTGTCTACAATAAGATATTTCCGCGATGAGTACCTTGCGCATATAGTTGACAAAAAATGCCCCGCGCACGTTTGCAAGAATCTTTTGCAATACACCATACTCGACACGTGCAAGGGTTGCACAAAGTGCGCGAGAGTGTGCCCTGTCGGCGCGATAAGCGGCAAGGTCAAAGAATTACATATCATTGACCAGACCAAGTGTATCAAATGCGGCGTGTGTATGGATAGTTGCGCGTTCAATGCGATTATCAGAGAATAGGAGGTTTGTATGGAAACGAAAATGATAAATTTGAAAATCAACGGCATGCCGGTAAGCGTTCCCCAAGGAACAACCATTCTCGATGCCGCGAAATCAATCGGGATAAAGATACCCACGCTTTGCTATCTTAGAGATATCAACGCCATAGGGGCTTGCAGAATATGCGTAGTGGAGGTGAAAGGCGCAAGGTCGCTTGTCGCGTCTTGCGTGTACCCCGTCAGCGAGGGTATGGAGGTCGTGACCGATTCGAATAGAGTACTCGACAGTCGCAAGACCACGCTTGAACTCATACTTTCCGACCATGATAAGAACTGCCTTTCATGCGTTAGAAGCCGCAGTTGCGAGCTTCAGGACTTGTCCGAAGAATACGGCTGTGACGCGCATCAATTCAAGGGTAAGATGATGGATTATCCATTGGATACCACGACTTCTTACATCATTCGCGATAACAACAAATGTATACTTTGCCGTCGTTGTGTCGCGGCATGTGAGGAATATCAGTCGGTATCCGTTATCGGCGCGAATGCGCGCGGATTCGATACCCATATCGGCTGCGCTTTTGAATTGGACTTAGCAGACGTGCCATGTGTGGGTTGCGGTCAATGCATCAACGTATGCCCGACGGGCGCACTTAGGGAAAAAGAGGAGATAGACGACGTATTGGCGGCGCTTGCCGACCCCACAAAATATGTTGTCGCGGCAACCGCGCCCGCGGTCAGAATCGGACTCGGCGAGGAGTTCGGCTCCCCCGTAGGAAGCAATGTTGAGGGCAAAATGGTAGCGAGCCTTCGCCGTTTGGGCTTCAAGCAGGTATTCGACGTGAACTTTACCGCCGACCTTACTATCCTTGAGGAAGGCACCGAGCTTTTGAACAGATTGAACAACGGCGGCACACTGCCCATGATGACTAGCTGTTCTCCCGCTTGGATAAAATTCATGGAGCACAACTATCCCGAGTTCCTCGACAATCTTTCGACTTGCAAGTCGCCGCAACAGATGTACGGCGCTTTGGCAAAGACGTATTTCGCGCAAAAAATGGGCATCGACCCCAAGGATATGTATGTCGTATCGATAATGCCTTGTACCGCCAAAAAGTTCGAGAAAACACGCGGTAATCAGAGCGCGGCAGGTGTGCCCGATATCGATGCCGTGTTGACGACAAGAGAACTTGCAAGACTGATTAAGCGCAAGGGCATACTGTTCAACGACCTTCCCGAAGAAAAATTCGACGCTCCGTTCGGCATAAGCTCGGGCGCGGGTCTTATCTTCGGCGTGACGGGCGGCGTTTTGGAAGCGGCATTGAGGACGGTAGCAGAGGTACTGACGGGCGGCGAGGCGGCACCCGTAGACTTTAAGGACGTAAGAGGCATCGAGGGCATAAGAGAGGCGACTTACAACTTAGCGGGCAAGGAAATCAAGGTCGCAGTTACCTCGGGGCTTGCGAACGCTAGAAACATTATGGAGATGATTAAAAAAGGCGAATGTGATTATCACTTCATAGAGATAATGAGTTGCCCGGGCGGCTGTATAAACGGCGGCGGACAGCCTATCAAGACGGCATACGAGCGCAACAATATCGACATCAAAGGCAAGCGGGCGGAGATAGTATACGA
>CAYOYS010000085.1:5332-6899 GCA_964408255.1 uncultured Christensenellaceae bacterium
AAGAGGCTATTGGTCGTGTTTTGCGCTTTCGATTTTCGCTAAGTTGACTAAGGCGCTCGAGCCTATCCGCGAGCAGCTAAGCTCTATAAAGGCTTTCGCCGCCTCAATCGTTCGTATACCGCCCGCCGCCTTTATTTTCACCCCGTCCCCTATATGTTTAGCGAACAGCGCGACGTCCTCGGGCGTCGCCCCGCCCGAGGAAAAGCCCGTGGACGTTTTGATATAATCCGCGCCCGCTCGGGTTACGACTTTGCAAAGCTCGATTTTTTCTTTCTCCGTAAGAAGACATGCTTCGACGATAACCTTGAGAATACGGTCGCCACAGACCTTTTTAATAAGCGCAATTTCACGCTCGATAGTGTCAAAATGTCCCGCTTTGACATTGCCCAAGTTGATTACCATATCCAATTCGTCCGCGCCGTCAAGAATTGCTTGGCGCGCCTCGTACACCTTGACTTTTGTGGGATTATAGCCGTTGGGGAAGCCGATTACCGTGCAGATTTTCATTCTTTCGCCGAGATAAGCTTTTGCCCTTCGCACAAACGTCGGCGCAACGCATACCGAGGCGACGGAATATTCGACTGCCTCGTCGCAAAGATTGCGTATCTTATCCCAAGTTGCGGCGGGCGATAAATTGGTGTGGTCTACATAGTTTAATATATCCTTTATTCTCATATCCGTATGTATTATGATGTTGCGTTGAATTTAACCGAATTAAGAGCGGTTAGCAACACTTTTTAATTTTTTCATGTATTTTCTTGAACAACATTAGCTATTTTTGACGGTATTTATTCGGTTATAGCTATTATAACATCTTTTGCAAGCAGCTGTGCCTTTTGATATGCAAAATCGTATTTAGCGAAGCTATCTTTGCCGATAACGGAGATGAGTCGGAAAGAGTGCAAAATACTAACGACTCGAAATGGTCGCTTCGTATACATAAAGGCGGATTGATAGCGCGTAAATAATATGCTATACTTATATAATGACTCAGTATACCGATTGGATACTTTCAGCAACAAAAAAGATGCAGCTGCGCTACGAGGAACTTGGAACTAAGCTTTGCGCTCCCGAAATTATCGCGGACGCAAAACTTTGGCTAAGGCTCAACAAGGAATACGCGGCGCTCGGCGAAGTTATGCGGCTTCGAGCGGATATTGAAGCGGCGCTTAGTAAAGAACGAAAGCTTCTTGAGGAGTTGAAAGAGGTGCTTGATGAGGATAGGCGCGCGCTACTTTTAACGGAGCTTAACGCAACAAAGGCGGCGATTGTATGCGCCATTAACAAGTTTAGGGCGGGGCTGTCCGAGTATAATACGGCGAAAGGTGAGCAAGCGGTAGTCTTGATAAGAAGTCTTGAGGGAAAGGACATGTCGTTTGCCGTTGAGCTTGCCCGAATGTATCTTGGGTACGCAAAGCAAAAAGGTTTTGCGTCTAAGCGGAGCAATTCGGGCAAGGAAATAAGGCTTTCAATTACGGGCATGGGAGCGTATACACTGCTAAAGCGCGAGAACGGTATTCACAAAAGTCAAACCGCAACGGAAATGACGTTATGTCTTGTCACAGTA
>CAYOYS010000086.1:0-6609 GCA_964408255.1 uncultured Christensenellaceae bacterium
TTGCCCATAGTTTTTCGCGAGACCAAAAAGCTCAAGGCGGGGCAGCCTATCCTAAAGTATGTGGAGCAACACAAGCGAAAGTCGGGAACGCCGACAATGGGCGGGATTGTATTTGTGCTACCTGTATTCGCGGTCACTATGCTTTTAGGCGGCAAGGGGGCGACGCTTGGCAAAGTCGCCGCCGCCGCCATGCTCTGCTACGCGCTCCTTGGTTTTTTGGATGATTTTGTCAAGGTAAAGCTGCGCCACAACGAGGGCTTAAAACCTTATCAAAAGATAGTCGGACAGCTTGGCATCGCCGCGGTAATCACCTTTTTTTGTTACCGAAATCCCTATATCGGGAGCGAAATTAGTATTCCATTTACCGCGTATAGACTCAATCTTGGCTGGGGACTTATTCCCTTTTGTATGTTCATATTTTTATCGGTGAGCAATGGCGTCAATTTAACCGACGGCTTGGACGGACTTGCCGCCTCATGCAGTCTTATTTATTTTGCGACTTTCTCGGTGGTAATCTTTGTAACCCTTACCGATGCGGCGTACATGGGGCAGACCGCATATGTCTTAGAACTCGGCTCTCTTATGCTGTTTTGCGGCGCGTTTATCGGAGGACTGCTGCTGTTTTTGCTGACCAACAGCAACCCCGCCAATATCTTTATGGGAGATACGGGCTCGATGGCGCTTGGCGGCGCGAGTGCATCCGTCGCGCTATTCTCTCAAAATCCGCTTCTAATCCTCTTCGTAGGCATAATGTATATAATATCCTGCATAACAGTTATTATACAAGTCGCTTATTTCAAGGCAAGCAAGGGCAAGAGAGTGTTTTTAATGGCACCCTTTCACCACCATTTGGAGCTGAAAGGAATGAAAGAGACAAAAATCGTGGCACTGTATGACATTATAACCGTGCTTGGCGGAATTGTTGCGATAATAGGGGTTATGGCAGGTGTTTATGGATTTATTCGATAAAAATGTATTGATTCTCGGCAAGGGCGCAAGCGGCTTGGCAGCGGGACGCTTCGTGGAAAAAAATGGTGGTTGTGCATACATTTACGATGATTTTGATTATTCCCCTTGCGATATAAAGCAAATCGGGTATTCTGAGGTAATAGGACAGTTATCCCGCTTCGACTTTGGTATTATTTCTCCGGGAATCGCTTTGGACAACAGACTAGTAGCGGCGCTTCGGCGCAATAAATTTCTAATAATGTCCGAGCTTGATGCCGCGTATCTTGCAACCGAAGCAAAGATTATCGCAGTCACCGGCACCAACGGCAAGACGACTACGGTAAGCCTTACCGCCGAGTTGCTAAAGGGGGCGGGGGTGGCCGCGGAGGCGGTAGGGAATATCGGCGTACCCTTTATCGAACGCGCAAAGTCGCTTGGCAAAGACGCGGTTGCGGTTGTCGAGGTAAGTAGCTTTCAACTTGAGCAAAGCGACTGCTTCACAGCGGACATCGCGACAATAACCAACATTACCGCCGACCATATGGAGCGTCACGGCTCAATGGCGCGCTATTTGGAAGTCAAGCGGCGCGTCTTTAGGAATCTTAAGGATTGCGCGGTTATGAACGCGAGTGAGCAATATCCGATTGGAAAAGCAAAAAAAATTCTTTATTCGACGGAGGCGGTAGCCGACATATACATAGACGAGGGCGTTATCGTATATAATGCGCCCTCGGGGACAGAGCCGATTATAAAGGTTTCGGAGCTTGGAATATGCGGCGAACACAATCTTTTGAACGCCCTTGCCGCGCTTAGCTTATCGATATGCGCGCTCGGCGGGCTAAGCGACTCATTCGCTACGATTTTAAGGCAGTTTTCCCTTCCAAAATATAGGATAGAATGTCTTGGGCGCGTTCGCCGCCACAATGTTTTCAATGATAGCAAGGGCACCAATATCGGGGCTACGGTATGCGCGATTAAGGCGATGAACGGCGGCACTGCGCTTATTCTTGGCGGGTATGACAAGCTAGACGATTACGCGCCCTTTTTTAATAACTTAGACAAAAAAATAAAACGAGTGTTCGTATGCGGAGCGAATGCGGCGTCCGTCTTTTGCGGCGCCGCGAAAGCGGGGAAAACGGAGATTGTCGAGCTTCACGAAAATCTAGAAAGCGCAGTGGCATCGGCATTTTGTGCTGAGGATTGCGAAAATATTCTCTTTTCTCCCGCGACCTCGAGCTTTGATGTCTATTACGATTACAAGCAAAGGGGGAGAATCTTTGAAGAGCTTATCCAAAAATATAAACAGTCCGAATAATTATGTCGCGATAAGGCTTAGCGCCTGTTCTTTGTTTCTCTCGTTATTCGGACTTTTGATGCTGTATAGCGCGAGCAGTTACGCAGCGTCGATAAGTTATGGCGACGCCTTTTATTTTGTCAAAAAACAAGCAATTGCGTTATTTGTAGCCGTCTTTTGCATGTTTGCGCTCTCAAGGGTAAAGCCGGAAAAATTGCTCAAATTCAGATACCCTTTGCTTATTGTTTCTTTTGCGCTTCTTGCGGTGATATTCATACCCGCAGTCGGAGTCGAGAGCTACGGCGCAAAACGTTGGATTAATCTCGGCTTTATGACTATGCAGCCCTCCGAGGTGGCAAAATTCGCGTATGTTATATTTGCCGCGGCATACATCGCCAAAAACGGTACGCATACCTTCAAAAAAATGCTTCCGATACTCGGAATCGGAGTCGCGATTTGCGTCCTTTTGATGCTTGAGCCGAATATGAGTATAACATTATGCGTCGGCGCGATTATGCTGATGCTGCTCTTTATCGGCGGCGCAAAGCCAAAACATTTTGCCTTGCTTGCCATGCCGATACTAGCGCTTATCCCCATTCTTATAATCATCGAGCCTTACAGACTTTTACGGATTATGGCGTTCCTCGACCCGTGGGCGGCGCCTAAGGCAGAAGGCTATCAGTTGATTCAGTCGTATTACGCCTTGGGCTCGGGCGGCTTTTTCGGCGTTGGGCTGTTTAATTCGCGGCAAAAATATCTATTCTTGCCCTTTGCCGAATCCGACTTCATATTTTCGGTAATAGGGGAGGAGCTGGGGTTTTTTGGTTGTGTTGCGATAATCGGCGTTTTTATTTATATGATATACCTCGGATACAGCATCGCGGCAAAGGCGAATAGTCGCTATTCTGCTGTGCTTGCTTTCGGAATAACTTCGGTTATTGCCATTCAATCCGTCCTTAATATCGCGGTGGTGTCGGGCGCAGTGCCTCCGACCGGATTGCCGCTTCCTTTTTTGAGCTACGGAGGCAGTTCGCTTGTCTGCTTCACTTCGGCAATTGGGATATTGCTCTCAATCAACCGATTCAGCTGTGACACTTTGCTCATCAAAAATCATAGTATGTAACAAATTACATATCGGAGAGGAATATGGAGAAATTATTGATTTCGGGCGGGCGCAGCCTCTCGGGAAATATTGCGGTTAAGAGCGCAAAGAACGCAATATTGCCCATAATGGCCGCTTCGCTGCTTGCCGAGGGGGATTTTGTTTTATTCGATTGTCCGGATATAAGCGATATCAGAACTATGGGAGAAATGCTCAAAGAACTCGGCGCAAATTTTGGTTTTGAAAACGGTAATATATTATTGAACACCGAAAATGCTAACAAGCACATAATAGGGACGGAGCTTGCCAAGGAGTTGCGTTCCTCTATTTTTTTATTGGGCGGGGTCTTAGGGCGGTGCGGCAAAGCGGTAATACCCTATCCCGGGGGCTGCGACATCGGATTGCGTCCGATTAATATTCATCTAAAGGGCTTCGGCGAAATGGGAGTGCGCGTCGAAGAGCGGCACGGACTTATCTACTGCGACAGCGCGAGCAAACACGCCGCGGACATAACGCTCGATTATCCGAGCGTGGGCGCGACCGAAAACTTGATGATTTTGGCGACTGTCACGCCCGGTCAAACGACTATAAGGAATGTCGCAAAAGAACCCGAGATAGTGGATTTGCAGAATTTTTTGAACAAAATGGGGGGTAGAATCAAAGGAGCGGGTAGCGGTATAATCAGCGTAGAAGGGCGGGATAGACTTTCGTCGGTCGAATATTCGCCGATACCCGACAGAATTGTCGCAGGCACAGTGCTGCTTGCCGCCGCGATGTGCGGGGGCAAAGTTACTATCGAGCGCTGCGTTCCCGAACACCTTGCTTCTCTCCTTTACAAGTTGAACAAAACTACTTGCAATTTGAGGTGTTTTAATGATAGTATAGCAATAAGCTCTTCGGGAAGACAAAGGGCAATTGACCACATCGAGACTCAGCCTTATCCCGGTTTTCCTACCGACCTTCAAGCGCAAGCCATGGCGTTCGCGACAATAGCGGACGGAGTAAGCATCATTGTCGAGAATGTGTTCGAGACACGCTTCAAACACGCGCGAGAACTTATGAAAATGGGCGCTTCGATTACCGTTAAGGACCGCACGGCGATAGTGCGTGGGAAACCAATGTTGACGGGCGCGTATGTTACGGCGGGGGATTTGAGAGGGGGCGCGGCGCTTGTTCTTGCGGGACTGTCGGCGGAAGGCTACACTACGGTCGGAGAATTGAAGCATATCGACAGAGGATACGAAAAAATCGAGCAAACTTTTAGTATGCTCGGAGGAGATATCAAAAGAATCAATGAAGGGTAACGGCAGAATAATCGCATTTTTCGCGGTTCTAACGCTTATTGTAGTCGTAATAGTCTTGAACATTACGTTGTTTACGGTCAGCGACATATCGGTATACAATAAGGTAGTATCCGAGCTTATAGTAGACGATGATATTATTGAGGCATCGGATATCGCTATTGGAAGTAACATTTTCGCATTGAGCGAGCGCAAAGCGATTAAGAATATCGAGCTTGCCAATCCGTATGTGCGCGTCACTTCTATCGAGAGACGCTTTCCGGGCAAGGTGGTTATCCATGTTACGGTAAGGACGCCCGTTATGACTGTCAAGGTAAGCGACAGCGAAGATTACGCGCTGCTTGACTCCAATCTCAAGATTCTTGACATTGTGGACGCGTATTCCAAGTTATATCGCGCTTCGACCAAAGTCGTTGGTATATCGGTAGAGAGCGCGGCGCTTGGCGAAAGCCTTTCGGAGACCAATCCGTATAACGCGGCACTATATGCGATAGGGTATACCGCCAATTGCGAGAATTTGGACGGGGTTGCGTTCCTTACATTTTTTGAAAGTATCACCTTTTTCGACGCTCCTATTAATAATGTTCGTGTCAAAATCAATTCGGGCGTTACTTTCGTCTTAACCAATGTGGAAAGCCTCGGCGAACAACTGCGCTATTGTCTAGAAAAATATAAGTTGACCGACGAATTGTCCGCCGAGCGCAAATCGGGGTATTACTACTTTAATCCGTCCTCGGGGTGGAGTTGGACGGCTGACACTACGGAATTAGACTGATATTGCGGTATTAGGCTGATTGACAACGGTATTAATCTTTTGAATAAGTAAGGATTGAACCGAGAAAAATAGCCGTCATTTGGTAGATGCTTTGATAGGGATAAATCGTTATATTGTTATTGTAATTTGCCCTTAGCTCAAAGTACAATGTGCAATGTAGCGGAATTGGACTGATTTTAGCGGTTTTTAATGGATTTTTTGAACAAAAATATATCAATCCAACCTTGACAATACTAAATATTTTGTATATAATAAATCTTTTATATATACGAGGTACTTTATGTCCCGCTCCGGCGATGTGGCCGTACTTGATATTGGTTCACAAAAGATAAGCGTTTTAATAGTCGAAAGACCCAATCACGGCATACTTTCCGTCAAGACTATCAACGAGGTTCCATACGACGGTTTTATGGATGGCGTTTTCATTTCGGGGACGGACGCGGCAAGAGCGGTATCCGAGGCGCTTTATGCGGCGAAAGAGAGCGGCTATAAGCTTCGAAGACTGTATATCGGCGTGCCATCCGAGTTCTGTGAAGTTAGGCTTTCATCGCCGGCAATGGAGTTCTCTAAGTCGAGGCGCATAAACGAGGCGGATATAGCGGGGCTTATGGCGAGAGGCAATCCTTTTAAGAACGATATGGAGGTAGTACTTGTCAATAGTTCTGCTTCTTATTATGTAATTGACAATTCCAAGAAAGTTGTAGAGCCGACAGGGCTTGAGGCGCGCGAGGTGAAAGCACATCTTTCTTATATCGCTTGTCGCAGAGCGCTTATCGAGTTTTTGAATAAGACGGTCGCAGCAAGCGGAATAACGGAGACTGTGTTCGTCAATGCTACTTTTGCTGAGATGATGTGTTTGTTCGAGCCGCAGATTCGGGACAAGTATGTCATTCTTGCCGACATAGGCTACCTTACCACTTCGGTCGCTCTAATGCGCGGCGACGGTATACTGCATATGCTTTCCTTTTCGCTAGGCGGAGCATACATAATAGGCGCGTTGACTGAGGAATTTGAGGTCGGCTTCCAAGACGCTTCGGCGCTGTTCGCCAAAATCAATTTGTCTTTCGATGCTTCCGATAGCGACGTTTACAATGTCAATTCGGGCGGCAGAGCACTTTCTTTCCCCGCGTTGAAGGTCAACAATGTTGTGCAGTATTAGCTTAAGCCGCTCGTAGAATATATCAAAAAT
>CAYOYS010000087.1:0-6528 GCA_964408255.1 uncultured Christensenellaceae bacterium
TTTATGTGGGCGGCGACAAGATAGAGGGCGCGTTCGAGACGCTTGACACGCTTCGGGAAAAGGGAAAGACTATCTGCTTTGTCACCAATAATTCCTCGCGTTCCAATAACACATATGTGGCAAATCTTGCGAAAATGGACGTTTCTATTACCCCCGACGAGATTTATACATCGGGTGAGGCGACCTGCGAGTTTTTGAATAGGAAACATGCGGGCAAAAAGGTTTTTCTTCTCGCTACCGATGACGTGTACGAAGAATTCAAAAGCTTTAATATCCCTTTGACCTCGGAAGACCCCGATATCGTAGTCATTTGCTTCGACACATCCTTGACCTACGACAAGCTCAACCTAGCATGCCGCTTTTTGTATCAAGGCAAGTTGTACATAGCAACGCACCCCGATGCCAACTGTCCCGCGCCGATAAGCCCGATGCCCGACGTCGGCAGCTTTATCGCGCTTATCCAAACGGCAATCGGAAGAAGTCCCGACGTAATAGTTGGCAAACCCAACTGCGAGATGGCGGAAAGTATTCTCGCAAAATACGGCGCTACGCGAGACGAAATAGCCATGGTAGGCGACCGACTGTATACGGATATTATGTTCGGTATCAATAACGGATTCAATTCTGTCCTTGTCCTTACCGGTGAAACGACTGAAGCAATGCTTGCCGAAAGCGGAATCAGCCCGACGTTAGTGCTTCCTTCGTTCAAAGATATACTTGAGTATATTGATTAAGGAGTTGGATACGAAAACAATGTCAAAACGCTTGTTATTTGATATTTCTTATGTTAAAATATTTAGGCATAAGCTTACGAGGAGGGTTTTAGCTTGATAAACATAACTTTGATGGCTATACATGACGCAAGAACCATAGCTGCGGGAGTGTTAATGGTTGCGGCTGTGATTTTATCCGTTTTGCTCATCGTAATTATATTGATGCAAAAGGGCAATACTTCGGATGTGGGAGCTATTACCGGAGGCAAATCCGAGACCTATTACGGCAAGAACAAGGCAAGGTCCGCCGATTCGCGGCTCAAACTCTTGACGGCGATATTCGGAATAAGCGTGGCGCTTATCGCGATTGTATACTTTATAATCGCTCCGATAGCGGGATAAGCGTAGTCGTAAAAAGAAGGTATATATCTACGACGGTGGTTCGGGATTAAGGTGGCTCCGGCCACCTTTTTTAACGGCGGATTATGCGCGGAGAAAGGATTTTTCGAGCGGTTTGCCTCGGTCGAGTATACGACATACACTCCCGCTAGTCAAACCTTCCGAATAACCGCTATGCTATCCTCTTCCGCATCAAAATCCGCCATTAAAAGAGAAAGCGAGTTAATCCGCGGCACGACGGCACGAGTAAGCGCCCCGAGGGTGCAGAATCGATATATACATAAGAGTCGATTCGCGAATGGGAATACTGCGTATTTTTATAAAGCGCATGACCGATATATATACATAAGAGTATATACCGTACGAATTGTCAAAGGATAAAATCCGCTTCGGTTTGCCTTGATATAAGGAAGTTACGGTATTGGGAGAAAAATGAAAAAAACGGTGCGAAAAAACATTAAAAGACAAAAATTTTATGAAGGCGAGCTTAGGGGCAACGCGCGAGGCTTTGCTTTCCTTTTGCGCGAGGACGGCGGGGATTTTTTTGTGCCTCACCGTAGCCTTAACGGCGCACAGCACGGCGACTATGTCAAAGCGCGGCTCGTCAAAGGTGATGAGGCGGAAGTTGTTGCAGTGCTTAAGCGCGGCATAAACAGACTTGTCGGCACTCTCGAAAAGAATCGCCGCGGCGCGTATGTTGTGTCGGACAATGCGAATTATTACTCGGAGATTTTTATAAACGACGGCTCGGCGGACATGGTAAGACGCAGCGCAAAGGTGTTGGTTGAGATTGCGGACTACGGCAAGACGGGGAACCCAAGAGGTCGGATTGTCGAGATTTTTGGTCAAAGCGGAGAGAGAAACGCCGAGGTTTTGTCCATTCTTTTCAATAACGGTTTCAATTCAAAATTCGCGAAGAATACACTGCTCGAAGCGGAGCGGCTTAGCGAAGATTTTGATTGCGCGAGCAGAGTGGATTATCGCGACAAGCTTGCTATTACGATTGACGGAGAGGACGCGAAAGACTTTGACGATGCGATAAGCGTTGAAAAAGAGGGTGACGGCTACATTCTTTATGTCCATATTGCGGATGTGTCGCATTATGTAAAAGAGGGGTCAGAACTTGATAGGGAGGCATATAAGCGCGGTACAAGCGTATATTTTCCCGATACTGTTTTCCCCATGCTACCCGAAAGGTTGTCCAATGACTTATGTTCGCTAAAGCCGAATGAGGACAAGCCGACGCTTACCCTAAAGCTTAGCTTTGACGGCGACGGTCAAATGACAACATTCCAAGCCGAGCAAAGCGTAATCCGCTCGGCGGAGCGCATGAGCTATCGCACGGTGCAAGAATTGCTAGACGGCAACGATAGGATGCAACGATATACTCACATTATCGATATGCTCAAGCTGTCGCAGGAGCTTGCCGCGAAGCTCAAAGCGAAGCGCGTCATGCGCGGCAGTATAGATTTTGCTACGGCGGAGGCGAAAGTTATACTTAAGAATGGTAGCGTTCGAAGAATTGAGCCGTATATTTACCGCGAAAGCAACGGGATAATAGAGGAATTCATGATTGCGGCGAACGAGGCAGTTGCGAGCTTTCTTGAAAAGCGCGGTTACCCGTGTTTGTACCGCGTTCACCTCCCGCCCGTTCCCGAAAAGCTCGAAGCGTTCGAGGCGTACGCCGCGGGGTTCGGATTGACGGCGGAGAAAGAGCGGCTTAATGCCGCTAACCTATCCACATTCATAAAAAGCTGTGAGGCTACCGAATATCGCAAACTAATCGGAGAAGCCGCGGCAAGAACAATGCAAAAAGCAGAATATCGCGCGGTCAATATCGGTCATTATGGTCTGGCGTCTTCATCGTACTGTCATTTTACCGCGCCGATACGGCGCTATCCCGACCTTGTTGTGCATAGGGCGCTAAAGCTCGCTATCTTAGATACCGACAAAGAAAAGAAAACGCGTATGCAAAAGACCTTTCCCAAAATCGCCGAGCGTTGCTCCCTTACAGAGCGCGCCGCAGAAAGGGCGGAACGAGAGGTTATAGATTATTATAAAGCAATCTTTATGGAGCGGCACATCGGGGAGATTATGGAGGGTGTTATCAGCGGCGTGACAAGCTATGCGGTATATGTTATGCTTGACAACCTTGTCGAGGGCATGCTTCCCGAATCCGCTTTGCCTAGCGATAGATACGGATATGACCCAATACGATTTACTTTGATTGGTATAAGGCATAGCTTTGGGCTCGGAGAAAGACTTAAGGTAAGGGTTGTCGCAGCCGATGCAAATACGCGCAAAGTGACATTCGGCTACGCGGGACGGCTTTGAGGAGGATATCGCGTGATTATCGGTACAAAATATTTGGCATTTTGATGTCGCTAATGCTATAATGAACAATATGAAAAAAACCGATACCGTAGCAACCAATAGAAAGGCGTACCACGAGTACTTTATCGAGGACACCTACGAGGCGGGTATTGTGCTCGTAGGAAGCGAGGTGAAGTCCGTAAGGCTTGGCAACGTTAGCTTTACCGACAGTTTTGTAAAAATCCAAGGTTATAGCGCCGTTCTTATGAACCTGCATATCGGTCCTTATGAAAAGGGTAGTCACTATAATCTTCCCGCAAAAAGACCGCGCAACTTGCTTTTTCACAAGCGCGAAATAAATAAGCTTAGGGCGTATGTCGAGCGCAAGGGATATACTCTTGTTCCGACAAGGCTATACTTTAAGGGCGCGTTGCTAAAGGTCGAAGTGGGCGTTGCAAAAGGCAAGCACATATACGATAAGCGGCAATCGAGCATGGAAAAAGAAATGGACAAAAGCAGCCGTCGTGAGTTAAAATACGAGAACTACGATTAAGGGATAAAGGAGCGATTATATGAAAAAAGAAAGCATTTGTGTTTACGGAGGCTATACACCGGGCAACGGTGAGCCTAACGTTGCGCCGCTTTGCGTGAGCACAACTTACGCATACGATACTCCCGAAGCTATGGCGCACCTTTTTGATGTTCCGAAAGACGGACACATTTACAGCCGTATCAGCAATCCGACGGTATCGGTGTTGGAGAGAAAAATCACTGAGCTTGAAGGCGGCGTGGGCGCGCTTGCTTGCGCCTCGGGAATGGCAGCGATTACGCTTGCCGTTATGACCGTCGCGAACGCAGGCGATAATATCATATCTTTTTCCTCAATCTATGGCGGCACATACAACCTTTTTAACACGACATTGCCCAAGTTCGGGATAGAGGTGAGGTTCGCAACTTATGATACGACGGACGAGGAGTTGGAAAAGCTTATTGACGGAAGAACGAAGATGCTTTTTGCCGAGACCATTGCCAATCCCGCTATGAACGTTTTTGACTTCGAGCGTTACTCCGCGTTATGCAAAAAACACGGGCTGTTGCTCGTTATCGATAATACGATTGCGACGCCTATTCTTGTGCGTCCATTTGAGTTGGGCGGCAATATAATAATACATTCCTCCACAAAGTACCTTGACGGTCATGCTGTATGTGTAGGAGGCTTGATTGTGGACGGTGGCAATTTTGAGTTCCGCGGCAATGAGCGTTATAAGGATTTTAATACCCCGGACGAAAGCTACCACGGCACAGTATATGTCGATGAGGGAGGCTTAGGCGCGTACATACTCAAAGCGAGAATGCAGTTCATGAGGGATATCGGGGCGTGTATGAGTTCTTTTCATGCGTTTTTGACCAATCTTGGTATCGAAACGTTAGCGTTGAGAATGGATAAGCATAGCAAAAACGCGCTCGAGGTAGCCACCGCGTTAAAGAAACATCCAAAAATCGAATGGGTGCGTTATGCCGGTCTTTTAGATGATTGTAACCACGCGCTTGCCGCAAAATATTTCAAGGGCGGCTTTTCGGGTATGGTCAGTATCGGGATAGCGGGCGGCAAAGAAAAAGCAGCCGACTTTATCCGCAACCTAAAGCTGATAAGACAACTCACCCATATCGCCGATATCAGAAGCTGTGTGCTTCATCCCGCTTCAACCACGCACAGACAGCTTTCGAACGAGGGCTTAGCGGCGTGTGGAATCCCTGACAATTTAGTGCGTCTAAGCATCGGTATCGAGGCGGCTGAGGATATCCTCGCCGACATATTCCAAGCTTTGGACAAATAAGGAGCAGTTATGCCGATAGTAATACCCAAGGATTTGCCCGCTTTCGAGACATTGTCGAAAGAAAATATATTCGTAATGAACGACATTCGCGCGACTACGCAGGACATTCGTCCGATAGAGATTGCGATAGTCAACCTTATGCCGACTAAGATTGAGACCGAAACACAGCTGATGAGGCTGCTCGGTAATTCGCCGCTTCAGGTCAATATCACCCTTATCAAGACGGACACATACCAAAGCAGGCATGTGGCGGGCTCTCACCTCGACCGTTTTTACAAGACCTTTGAGGATATTGAAGATAAGTATTTTGACGGCATGATTATCACCGGCGCTCCCGTTGAGACTATTCCGTTCGAGGAGGTTGCGTATTGGGAGGAGCTTACCGCAATAATGAAGTACGCCGAAGAACGCGTTACAAGCACTCTTTTTATATGTTGGGGAGCGCAAGCGGGATTATATTATCATTACGGCATAGGCAAAAGACCTTGCGCACGCAAAGTGTTCGGAGTATTTGAGAACTACGCAACGCTTCCCAACGAGCCGCTGCTCAAGGGTATGAACGACCGTTTTGCTATTCCGATGAGTCGTCATACTTGCGTTCCCGAGAATGAGATTCTCGGCAATCCCAAGCTCGTTGTCGTAGCGCGTTCCATAGACGAGGAATGTGGAATCTCGATTGTCAAATCTCAAGATAACAAAAAGTTTTTCTTTTTTGGTCATAGCGAATATGACCGCGATACGCTCAAAAACGAATACTTGCGGGATAAAAGCAAGGGACTAGATATAAGACTTCCAATCAACTATTTTAAGGACGAGGAAAGCTTAACCGTCAACATGAGCTGGTCTGCGGGGGCGAATTTGATGTTCTATAATTGGTTGAATTATTATGTGTATCAGGTTACACCATACTTGTTTGAATAAATAAGGCGCGTCTTTTCGCGCATCTTCGAACTTTTTTCGCGCGCGCTGCCTCAGTCGTGTAGAAGGCGCGTCTTTTCGCGCATCTTCGAACTTTTTAGCACGCGCTGCCTTAGTCGTGTACATTAAGTACACTTCTTGCGGTCAGCTTGTGCCAAAAGTCCGAACCTACATCAAAAATCCGCGCCTTCTTATGTATATAACTTTTTTAGTAATTTTATTTGTTTTTTCTTTCTTATGAATCCGTTAAGTACACTTTTTGAGTAGACAACATATCTTTTTATTTTATTTTTTATTAATCGGCTAAGAGTACTTTGTTAAGTACACTCCTTGCGGTCAACTTGTGG
>CAYOYS010000088.1:0-6523 GCA_964408255.1 uncultured Christensenellaceae bacterium
ATATGACACGATGAAATATATCAAAAGCGACGTATCCACGATTTGCATTGGCAAGGCAATGAGCATGGGCGCGACCATTCTCGCGGCGGGAACAAAAGGCAAGCGCTATGCGCTTCCGAACAGCGAAATAATGATTCATCAGGTTTTGGTAAGCGGCGGTTTGGGCGGTCCTGCGACCGATATTGCAATCTATACCGACAACTTGTTGAGGACCAAAAAGCGCCTAAATACGATTTTATCCGATTGTACGGGTCAGCCCTTTGACAAGGTGCAAGCGGATACCGAGCGCGACCGCTTTATGACGGCGGACGAAGCGTTGGAATACGGGATAATCGACAAGATTTTCTACAATCGTGACGCAGGCAAGCAATAATATCAAAAGGAAAGGAATATGACAATAAAGATAGACTCGAATCCGACTTGCTCGTTTTGCGGCAAGACAGAAAAGGAAGTTAGGAGATTAATAAACGGCTCTGAGGGCGTTTTTATCTGTGACGAATGTGTGGAGAAGTGTACGGATATGCTGTCGCGCGATAGAATAATCGCGCCGAGAGAGATTCTTGACAATCTGCCCACCCCGCAACAAATCAAGGAAAAGCTAGACGAATATATCGTAGGGCAGGACGAAGCGAAGCGAATATTGGCAGTTGCCGTATACAATCACTATAAGCGGATAAGCAAAAAGATGGATTATGCGGACGGCGTAGTGCTCGAAAAGAGCAATGTACTGCTGTTGGGTCCTACGGGCTGCGGCAAAACCTTGCTTGCTAAGACTCTGGCGGGAATCCTCAAAGTGCCCTTTGCAGTTGCGGACGCGACGACGTTGACCGAGGCGGGCTATGTGGGCGAGGACGTCGAGAACATCTTGCTCAAGCTCATACAGTCGGCGGATTTCAATTTGCCGCTTGCAGAAAGAGGAATAATATACATCGACGAGATAGACAAAATCGCGCGCAAATCCGAGAATGTTTCGATAACCCGTGACGTTTCGGGCGAGGGAGTGCAGCAAGCGTTGTTAAAAATTATCGAAAGTACAGTCGCGAACGTGCCGCCGCAAGGAGGCAGAAAGTACCCGACTCAAGAATGTATACAGATTGATACCACCAATATCCTTTTCATTTTCGGCGGTGCTTTTGTCGGGCTCGAGAAGATAATAGCCAAGCGCAAGGATACTAGCAATCTTGGTTTTGGCGCGCGCTTTGATAAGGTCAACAAGGACAACTATGCCGAGATGATTAAGGAGATTCAGCCCGACGACTTGATAAAATACGGTCTTATACCCGAATTCGTGGGCAGAGTGCCCATTGTCGTCGGCTTGAACGCGCTCGACGAAGCGGCGCTTATTAGGATTTTGACCGAGCCTAAGAACGCGTTGACCAAGCAGTATATTAAGCTGTTCCGCTTTGACAATGTCGACCTCGAGTTCTCGGAAGAAGCGATTGTTGCAATCGCGAAGAAAGCAATCAAGCTAAAGACAGGCGCAAGAGGGTTGAGGTCTATTCTCGAGGACGTAATGCTCGAGATTATGTACGAGATACCGAGTAAAAAGGACGTAGTCAAGGTGCTTATTGGTAATGAGGTCATAGAAAAACGCGAAAAACCGCAAGTAATATACAAAAACATAGCGTAACACCACAATACTGCCAAAGCAAGAAAACGATTAAAAGAAAACGATTAAAAGAAACGATTAAAAGAAAACGATTAAAAGAAAAAGAGAAAAATATGGATAGTTCGAATAAATTATTTCCAATCTTTTCAGATATAAAGTCTCCGCTGTTCCTCGGCGCAAAAGTCGAGGTCAAGCTCAACGAGCCTGAGTTGTGGGAGAGACAAAAGACATTAATAGGGAATTACGGTCATTTTGTCTCGGGTTTTTTGCATAAAACTGACAAGCTTATCGTGGGGTCGATAGTCAAAATCGAGTTATTGGACGACAAAAGCAAAAGCATACTCGGCACGGTAATTAAGCGCGTAGAGATAGAAGAGGTCGATTCGCATGTTAGCGAGATGCGCTTTGCAAAGGTCGTGGACAAGCCTTACGAGGAATATAACCTTAATGAGCTTCATACCGCGATTGTATATACGAATAATCAGCTCGAGAAGCTCAGAGTCCTCAACGACGGCAATCATCGGTTCGGCTCGGCGCCTAACGTGGACTTGAAAGACGTACACGGCTGGATAGACAGAATCGCTCCACTTTTTAGGAAAGGAGCGGAGGAAATTTTTCTTGCGGACAGCGCGCTTGATAGGCTTCAGCATGTTAGCTCCGCATTGAGAAGAGAGGCGGAATATCAACGTCTTGCCATGGAGTTCCATGAAAAGGTTGAGGAGAGCATGCAACGGAGTCACAAAGAGTACTTCTTGCGCGAGCAGCTCAAAATTATCAACGAGGAGCTTTACGGTACCGAGAACGAGATTGAGGAATACGAAGGGAAGATAAATGCTAGCGAAGCGCCCGAAGCGGTTGTTGAAAAGCTTAAAAAGGAGCTTAGAAAGCTGGCAAATACCCAGCCGTCCACCCCCGAAAGCTATGTATTGAGGAATTACCTTGATACGGTGCTTGCGCTTCCTTGGAACAAGTTTAGCAAAGAGAACACCTCGCTAAAGTACGCGCAAAAGGTGCTTGACGAGGACCATTACGGCATAGAAAAGGTCAAGGAACGGATACTTGAGTTCCTCGCGGTGAGGAAGCTTGCGCCGGATAGAAAGGGCAACATAATATGCTTTGTCGGACCTCCCGGCGTCGGCAAAACTTCGATAGTGCGCTCGATTGCCAAAGCACTCGGCAGAGAATACATAAGAACTTCGCTCGGCGGCATGCACGACGAGGCGGAAATCAGAGGTCACCGCAAGACGTACATAGGCTCTATGGTCGGCAGAATTGTGAACTGTATAAAGACAGTCGGAACAATGAATCCGGTATTTTTGCTCGACGAGATAGATAAGCTAAGCTCGGACTATAAGGGCGACCCCGCAAGTGCGTTATTAGAGGTGCTTGACCCTGAGCAGAACAAGGCGTTTCAGGACAATTATCTCGAAATGCCATTTGACTTGTCCAAGGTCTTATTCATTACTACCGCGAACAGCAAGCACAATATATCCGCGCCTCTTCTCGACAGAATGGAGATAATCGAGATGAGCGGCTACACGCTTGAGGAAAAGACCGAGATAGCGTTGCGCCACCTTTTGCCCAAGCAGCTTAAAGAGCACGGAATTAGACCTAAGCGGATTGTATTATCGCGCGAGGTGTTGGCGCATATCATAACGGGTTATACGCGTGAGGCGGGTGTTAGACAGCTTGAGCAGTGTATCGCGGCGATATGCCGTAAAGCAGCGTTTAACTACACCGTTGCAAAACAGCCGATTCTTAATATCAAGGTTAACGAACTTCAAAAATTGCTCGGATTGCCAAAATATAAAAAAGACGATTTGCGCAACGAATCGCGAGCGGGAGTGGTTACCGGTCTTGCGTGGACAGAGTTCGGCGGCTCGACGCTTGAAGTCGAATGTGCCTTAATGAGCGGCAAGGGCGAGCTAACCTTAACGGGCAATCT
Organism: uncultured Christensenellaceae bacterium; assembly: GCA_964408255.1. Lineage (GTDB taxonomy): Bacteria > Bacillota > Clostridia > Christensenellales > CAG-1252 > SACC01. The sequence goes on from CAYOYS010000088.1 coordinate 3,555, forward strand.
TGGAGACGTTATGAAAGAATCCGCGCAGATTGCGCTAAGCTTAGCGCGTAGCCTAGCGGACGACTACGGCATAGACAGAGCACGGTTTGAGAACACCAATGTACATATTCATGCGCCGGAGGGCGCAGTTCCCAAGGACGGACCGTCGGCGGGCATTGCCTTGACCGCCGCGATTGTATCCGCGTATTCGGGACGGCTTGTAAGGTCGGACGTCGCGGTCACCGGCGAGGTAACATTGACGGGCAGAGTCTTGACAATCGGTGGAATTAAGGAAAAATTCCTCGGTGCGTTGAGCGCGGGAATTGCCAAGGTGGTAGTGCCGCGGCACAACGAAAAAGAGGTGCTTGAGCTTCCCGAAACGATAAGAAACAAGATTTCAATCGCATATGTTGCCGATATCAAGGACGCGCTTAAGGAACTACTTATATGATTATAAAGAACACAAAATTTAATATTACGACATCTAATATTACAACATCTAATATTATGATATCTAGTATTACGACATCTAGTATTATGACATTTAATATTATGGCGGCTTATGCCTTGCAAATCCCCAATACGGAGCAGCGCATATGATTATTAAGAACGCCGAATTCGTGACTTCGGCAGCTTCTCCCGAGGGCTTTTTGAACGCGCCGTGCGAAATTGCGGTGGCGGGACGCTCCAATGTTGGCAAGTCGTCATTTATCAATTTTTTGACCAATAACAGCAAGCTCGCAAGGATTTCGTCCACGCCGGGGCATACCCGAACTATCACTTATTTTAGAATAAACAACGGCGATTTTCATATCGTCGACCTTCCGGGCTACGGCTATGCCAAGGTTTCGCACAAGCAGAAAGAGAGTTGGGGCGCGCTTATCGAAAGCTATCTGCTCAACAGCAAGGGTCTTATCAATGTATTTTTGATTTTGGATATAAGGCGGGAGCCGACGGCAGGCGACACGCAATTGGTCACTTTCTTGACACATTACAATATACCTCTTACGCTAATCACTCCCAAAAGTGATAAAATCCACAAAGCGGCGATAACTTTAAGAAAGCGCAGTATCGCCGCAGGGCTAAAAGTGGCAGAAGGCAACATTATTGAGATTTCTTCGCTTAAAAAGACGGGTTTGGACAATATTCTTTTGCGCATAGCCCAACTGCTCGACAATGTTAACGACGATTAGCACGACAAAGACTAAAAGAACAAATCAAGATTGATTATTTAATCATTAATCTCTTTAATCATTAATATCGTTAATAGAACAATATAACGCACTTCCTCATATTATGGATTAAGATTATAAGAGGAGGTGATTTTATGTCGTTTTCTAACAATGTAAGACCGGACAGGACGCCGGGAGCCATACAAGGTAATCCCCTTAGCGGATTGAACGAAAAAGTCTGCATTGAGGTAAAAAAGGTTTTTGACGCCTGTATCAAGCAAGAAACGCTACCGGGCGAATTGATTACCATTACATCCACGGCGCCGTCTAAGGTATGTCCGCCGTTTAAGTTCATCAGCGCAAGAAGCGCGACAACCAAGGGAGAAATACAAAATCTCGAGGTTTGCCCGATTGCCGAAAGACCGGGTTGCGCAAGAGTCAGCTGCGAAATATACATTCCGCTTAAGGTTTGCTTCAGCGACCCGCACGGCAACACTATTGTAGGGGATTCCGGTATTACGTTATGCAAAGACATCATACTGCATATACCCGAGATTTCGGTTATACCCTACGAGATTGAAGCGGTTTGCAATGTCGTAAGCACCGTTGGCACCTATGTTTCGGACGCGACCTTTAGCGCAACGCTTTGCGCGGCTATCATTGTCAAGGTAATTACCGATGTCGAGCTATTAATTCCGTCATACGGATACTGCTATATACCGCCTTGCCAAGAGTTTCAAGAAGAGGTATGTGAAGGCTTTTTTGAATTACCCTTATTCCCATCAGACAAACCAAAATGTTAAAACGCATACATGTATGAGGTTTTAGATGCGGAATTAATTTCCGCATCTTTTTTGGAGCGGACAATTTCGAGTTGTTAATATTTTGAAGTCTTTTCGGCTTATATCCGTTATCGGCACAACAATGCCTAAATTTTTTACACCATAGCGTTGCTATGAGTAAAAAATTTTGACGAATTTAATCTCGAAAATCCATTCAAACGATTTATCAACTCTCTTTTGTCCACTCCTTATTTATGGGTTTTTAGATGCGGAGTGGACAAGCTAATAATAATTTATATAAAAAAAAGACCTTAAAAAACATTAATTTAGTATCTTTACCAATTTGTTATTTACGAGGTCGCAGGAGCTTAAGTAATATTCGACATCGTTAAGCTCGACATAAGGGTATGCAAGCGTATCTTTGCCGTGCAGATGCCCGTATACGACCTTATCGACTCCGTACCTTTCGAAAAGTTCGGTAAAGCCGCTTGCCTCTCGCCGCGCGTTGAAGGGCGGGTAATGTAGCATCCCTATTACCGTATCGCCGTCTTGCCTTAGCTTTTTCATATTCTCAAGCGCAAGTTCCAACCGAATCAGCTCTCGGGCATACAACTTTTTGTCCTCGTCCGATGAGTTGCTTGTCGCGATATCCCAACCGCGTGTGCCGAAGACTACGATGTTATCGAAGCGCATAGCATTGTTCTGAAGCGCATAAAAGCCCCGAGGCAGGGCATCGCAAAGCTTGCCATACGAGTTCCACCAATAGTCGTGGTTGCCGCGGATAATGACTTTGGTACCCGGAAGATGTGCGATATCCGAGATGTCGTCCATTGCGTCTGATAGGCTCATTGCCCACGAGATGTCGCCCGCTATAAGTACCAAGTCGCCTTCCTTGACCGTATCAAGCCAATTCGCCTTGATTTGCTCCAAATAGTTGTCCCAGCTAGCGCCGAACACGTCCATAGGCTTGTCGCCCCTTTTGGACAGATGTAAATCTGATATTGCAAAGACCATTTTAACCTCGGAATGGATAATT
>CAYOYS010000089.1:0-6429 GCA_964408255.1 uncultured Christensenellaceae bacterium
CAACAAAACCGTCAGTAGCACGGTGGCAATCTACAATAAACCGATGTTCGATTTCCAGCGTCTGGAAAAGTCTAATGCCAGAAGAATCTCCAGTGGGCGCGTGGAAATGATTAACCATTCACGAAACTATTTAAGAAGCGACGGTTATCATGTCAGCACACCTCAAGAATAAAGAAAACGGCCAGGTTATTCTGCTCAGTTTGGTGATCGTGATCATCCTGGCACTGGCGGCGTTATTCCTCTTTGATTTCCAGTTGGCAATTCGCGGAAAAATGAAAGTTGAAACTGCCGAACAAGCCGCTGCGCTCGCTGCCGCCGAATGGCAGCGCAACTCGTTAAACTTGATCGGCGAATTGAACCTGATCAAGGCTTGCGATGCCATGCTCCAGGACTATGAGCCAGCAAACATATCCAGCCAAGCAGATCCAACCAGCGCGGCCTGCCGTACCCTCACTGAAATGCAGTCACGCATCGCTTTCGTAGGACCAATGATCGCCTTCGGCGCTGCTCAACAAGCTGCAAAATACAATGGCATTAGCATCTATAACGATTCCACCACAAAAAATAGTAAAAAACCTATTAACGATGAAATCAGCAAACACCTTGATAAGCTTGAGACAGATCTGCGATATACTACTCCTTTGCCGCCGATTATCAAAATATTAGCATATCTGTCAACCTTGCATCACAAACATTCGTGAGTAAATTCGTGAGTAAATCGCGGCGGCTATTGACATTCAAAAGCTTTCCGATTATACTTTTTTTATCAAGTCTATACAAGGCTTAATAAGGAAGTTATGCTAAAAAAAGATTGTTTGGAAAGGTATTCGCGGCAGTTGCCCTTAGCGGGAATAGGAAAAACGGGTCAGGAAAAACTTTGCCGCGCCAAGGTGCTTGTCGCAGGAGCGGGCGGACTCGGCTCTCCCGCGCTTATTTATCTTGCGGCGGCGGGAATCGGCACTATCGGCATCGCGGACGGCGATACCGTATCTTTATCCAACCTACAACGTCAAATATTGTATTCGCACGACGATATCGGGCGCGCTAAAGTGTTCGCCGCAAAAGCGCGCTTGCTTGCCCAAAATCCTAACTTAACAGTCAATACCCATTGCACATATCTTGACGCCGCTTCGCTCAAGCAAATAATAAACTCGGAAAAATATGACTTTGTAATCGAAGCTACCGACAATTATTCGTCCAAATTTTTGATTAATGATGTTTGCGTAGAGCTTGGCACTCCCTATTCGCACGGCGGCGTAGCGCACTATCAAGGCGAGGCTATGACCTATATTCCTCATCACGCTTGCTACCGCTGTGCCCTCCCAAAAGCGCCCGAAAAGCCCGCTTTGACCGATGCAGTCTTTGGCGCGGCGGCGGGAACAATAGGCACAGTACAAGCGGCGGAAGCAATCAAGTACATCTTAGGCGCGGGCAGTCTATTGCTGGATACAATGCTCGTCTATGACGCGTATTACGGCGATTTTCGCCGTCTTGCTATCGCGAAAAATCCTTGCTGTCTATGTGGCAAATAAGTAGAATTCCCTAAGCTCTTGTGCTTTCGTTATCGAGCCGTTTTTATTAATTTGTTTAATTTGTTTAATTTGTTTGATTTGTTTGATTTGAAAGGTATCGTTCGCCGGTATCGGGAAAAAGCGTAACTATACGCTTCCCCGCGTTTTCTTTTTTTGATGCGAGCTGTATTGCGGCATAAGCCGCCGCGCCCGAGGAATATCCTACCAACAAGCCCTCAAGCTTTGCAATTTCGTCCGCCGTGCCGATTGCATCCTCGTCGCTCACCGCGATTATTCCGTCAAGAAGCTCTAAATCAAGGTTTTTGGGAACAAACCCCGCCCCTATGCCTTGTATCCGATGCGTACCGGGGACGCCTTTTGCAAGTACGGGCGAGGCGGAAGGCTCTACTGCAAAAAGCTCTATTCTCCTATTGCGTGACTTTAGGTATTCGCCTACTCCTTGAAGTGTGCCGCCCGACCCGACTCCCGCTACGAATATATCTATTTTGCCCTCGGTATCCCGCCATATCTCGGGGCCTGTGGTTTCGCGATGAGCGGCTACGTTCGCGGGGTTTAGAAACTGTTCGGGCATATACGCGCCCGAGATGCTTTCTGCAAGCTCTTGCGCCTTCGATATTGCGCCCGTCATGCCCAAGCCGCCGTCGGTTAACACAAGTTGGGCGCCGTACGCTTTAATCAGCCGCCTGCGCTCCTCGCTCATCGTATCGGGCATCGTGATAATTACGCGATATCCGCGCTCTCTGCCAAGTGCGGCGAGCGCTATTCCTGTGTTGCCGCTCGAGGGCTCGACTATCGTACCGCCCGCGGCTATTTTACCCTCACGCTCCGCCGCATTAATCATAAACAACGCCGCGCGGTCCTTGACGCTCCCATTCGGATTGAATAATTCGAGCTTTGCCGTTATGTTACCGCTTAATCCCTTATATCGGGACAACCGTATAAGCTCAGCAAGCGGCGTATTGCCGATAAGCTCGGACATGGATTTTTTTATTTCGCGCATTTTGCCCTCTCTTCCATTCAGCACGAGTATTTCTTAATTGCTTCCTTAATTATATTATTTTCACCGACTATAGTCAATAAGGATATCGCGATACTTGCAAATTCTGTTTTGCGAACCTTGTGACAATCCTTGCTTTGCGAATCATGTTTTATAAACCTTGTTTTATCCTTGCGGCAATCCTTGCTTTGCGAATAAAATGGAGCGGTTTACTTATAATAAATTTCGGTAAGGAGGTGCGCTATCAAAATCGCGATTCCGAGAGCACTTTTGTATTATGAGTATTATCCGTTATGGAATACCTTTTTTACCGAGCTCGGCGCGGAAACTGTGCTTTCGCCCAACACCACCAAGGACATTATGACAGCGAGCGTCAAATACGCGGTGAACGATGCTTGCTTGCCCGTGAAATTGTTTCACGGCCACGCAAGCTATCTTGCAGATAAGGCGGACTACATCTTTATACCGCGCTTAAAAAGCGTTGCCAAGAAAGAACACATATGCCCCAAAATCAGCGGATTGCCCGAAATGGTCAAGTTCTCGGTGCCTAATCTGCCTAAGGTCATAGATACCGAAGTCAATCTGCGCAAGTCCGCCCGCAACTTAAACAAAGCGTTCTTTGAGGCGGGCAGCTTCGTAACCGAGGACAGAAGCCGTATAAGAAAGGCCGCGCGCAAGGCATTAAGTTCACATAAGGGTTATACTGCGGCGATGCGCAAAGGGGCATTGCCCTTGGAGCTTTTGAACAACACAAAACCTCAAAAATCAGACGATTGCGACCTTTGCGTCGCGTTGCTCGGACATTCTTACAACCTCTATGACGAATACGCGAATATAAACATTTTGAAAAAGCTATCAGGTCATAACGCTAAGGTGCTTACGCCCGAATCAATCGAGGAACACTTAATAGATTCATATTCTTCAAAAATCGGCAAAAGAATGTTTTGGACGCTCGGCAAACGTCAGCTTGGCGCGCTTTTTCAATTCCTTGAAAATCGAGTTGACGGAATTATCTATGTCATGGCGTTCGGCTGTGGCATCGATTCGTTTATCGCGGACCTTGCCGAAAGGTATGCGAAGCGCAATAAGATACCCTTTTATCTTATGATGCTCGACGAACATTCGGGCGAGGCGGGTATCAATACCCGCGTCGAGGCTTTTGTAGATATGATAAGGTGGAAAAAGAAAGATGAAGTTAACTGTCCCGCATTTAGGTAAACTGTTCGTGTTCGTCAAGGTGCTGTTCGAGAGCCTTGGCGTCGATTATATCCTACCGCCGCCCTGCTCCAAAAAAACGCTTGAGCTCGGCTCGAAATACTCGCCCGAGATGAGCTGTCTGCCCCTTAAAATAAATCTTGGCAACTTCTTAGAAAGCATCGAGCAAGGCGCAGAAGCGGTGGTAATAACCGCCGCCGCCGGTCCTTGCCGCTTCGGCTATTACTGCAAAATGCATGAAGAAATGCTCAAAGACCTCGGCTACGGCGATATCAAGATTATAGCGTTGGACCCTTACGAGGGGATAGGCAATCTGCTTAAGAGCGTAAGGCGGGTGTTCGGAACACTCAATCTTATAAAAATAGCGGTGTCGGGAACAAGGGCATACAAAACTATGGCGGAGGTGGACGCGCTTGAGAAGCTCGGGTATTATACAAGGCCGAGAGAGCTCGAAAGGGGCGCTACCAATAGAGTTATGCGCGACCTTGACAACGAGGTGTATGCGGCGAAAGGGTACAAGGAAGTAAAAGCGGCAGTGGACAACGCGCGCGAAAAGCTGCTTTCGATTGAGCTTGATAAAAGACTTGACCCCATAAAAATCGGGCTAATCGGGGAGATATATACGATAATCGAGCCTTCCACCAACCTTCGTATCGAAGAGTTGCTCGGCGGTATGGGTATCGAAGTGGACAAAACCTTAACAATCACAAAATGGACAAAAGAGCATCTTTTTAATCTGCGCAACCCGAAAGAAAAAAGAGAGTATGACAGCGTCTGCGCTCCATATCTCAAAACCCCTATTGGCGGTCACGCGAGGGAGTCGATTGGGCACGGCGCGTTGTACGGCAAGCACGGTTATGACGGTATTATTCAGATTTATCCGCTGACATGTATGCCCGAGATAGTGGCATCTGCCATTCTTCCTACCGTGAGCAAGGATTACGATATACCGCTTTTGACCGTAGTAATAGACGAAATTACCGGTGACGCCGGTTATATAACGCAAATTGAGGCGTTCAAGGAACTTATTATCAAAAAAAGAGAGGCGAAACGGAATGACGCAATATTATGTGGGAATTGACGTAGGCTCTGTAAGCACCAATCTCGTACTTCTTGACAAAAACGGGAAGTTGCAACGCAAGCTGTATTTAAGGACACAAGGTCAGCCTATAAGAATACTCACCGAGGGGTTAAAGCTCTTGAAAGAAGAGCTTGGCGCGGATTGCAAAATCTTGGGCGCCGGAGTTACGGGGAGCGGCAGGCAACTTGCCTCGGTTATGACCGGCGCGGATATCACGAAGAACGAAATCACCGCGCATGCCGTTGCCGCGCAAAGCTACTGTCCGAATGTCAACACCGTCTTTGAGATTGGAGGGCAAGACTCTAAAGTCATTTTTCTAAATAACGGGGTCGTGTCGGACTTTGCGATGAATACCGTGTGCGCCGCGGGTACGGGCTCTTTTTTGGATAGGCAGGCGGCAAGGCTCTCCGTGCCCATCGAACAGTTCGGCGCGCTTGCGCTAAAGTCGGGAACGCCTGTGCAGATTGCGGGGCGTTGCGCCGTATTCGCCGAATCGGATATGATTCATAAGCAACAGACGGGGCATCGTACCGAGGATATTATCAACGGGTTGTGCGTCGCGCTCGTACGCAATTATCTCAACAACCTTTGCAAAGGCAAAAAGATTTTGGAACCCGTGGTCTTTCAAGGCGGAGTCGCGGCAAACATAGGGATTGTCGCCGCGTTTGAACGCGAGCTCGGAATAAAAATCAAAGTTCCCGAGCACTATGACGTAATGGGCGCTATCGGCGCCGCCTTGCTTGCTGAAGAGGCGGTACGCAAGACAAGCTCGACCTTTCGCGGCTTTGACAACCTCAACAGCGAGTTCAAGGCGAAAAGCTTCGAATGTCCCCACTGCCCCAACAAATGCGAGGTTGTAGAGCTCGTTCAAGGCTCTGTTCCCGTAGCGCGTTGGGGCGACCGTTGCGGAAGATGGAGCGGCAAGATATGCGACTCGGTTAAATCGAGCGCGGCAACCGCCGCCGCGACCGTATAACGGGGGTATTCCGAAACGTCCGTTGTTAAAGGTGCCCGCAAATCGGTTGATTTTCTGCTGATTTCATTATATTATAATCTTATAACGAATGAACACAAGTAATGGGGGCAGTCATGGACTTTTTAACCGGAAACAGCGTTTGGGTATATTTTATAATTTTCTTCGGTAAGATTATCGAGGTCACTTTCGCTACGCTCCGTATAGTGCTAATTAATAGAGGCGAACGCACCAAGGGCTCAATCGTTGCCTTGATTGAAGTTTTTCTCTGGATTCTCGTTACCGGCTCGGTGTTAGTCGGGTTTCAAGAGAATCCGCTTAAGGCGGGCGTGTTTATCGTGGCGTTCGGGATTGGCAATTGGCTGGGTTCTTGGCTCGAGAACAAAATCGCGTTGGGGCTCTCGGAAATCAAAATTATTACCTCGGAGGACCCGTCAAAATTATTGACCGTTTTGCGCGACCACGAGCTTGCGGTTACCGTTATCGAGGGAGAAGGACGGAACGGGCGTCGGTATATGCTCGAAGTCTTTCTTAAAAGGGCGCGGATTAATGCCACTGTTAAGCTTATCAACGAAAGTTTTGATGATTGTGTGATAACATTGAGTGATGTTAAGGTGTTGAAGGGTGGCTA
>CAYOYS010000090.1:0-6415 GCA_964408255.1 uncultured Christensenellaceae bacterium
CCCACAACTATCGGACATACGCCTTTTGGATAGTTTGCTCAAGGCAAGACCGTAATACAATACATATACCCACAACTATTGGACATGCGGTCGACAGACGGATAATTTCGAGTTGTTAAGGTTGGTCTTTTAGGCTCATACCCGTCACCGGCACTAAAGCGTGTAAATTTTTACTTTATAACAATGCTTTGACGAATCTAATCTCAAAAATTCATTCAAAATATTTATCAACGCTTTTTTGTCCCCTCCTAACGGTCGGTTGCGTATTGACAAAACAATGAATTATTATTATAATCAAAGATAAGAACAAACAGTTAATTGGCACACGGCAATCGGAGCGGACAATTCGAATTGTTAATATTCTGAGGTCTTTTCGGCTTATATCCGTCATCGGCACAAAAATGCCTAAATTTTTCATATCATAGCGGCGCTATGAGTAAAAATTTGACGAATTTAATCGCGAAAATCCATTCAAAATATTTTATCACCTCTCTTTGTCCACTCCTCACGGCAATTACTTGTCGCTATCGGTGCCGATTATTCTTATTTAAGCGGTTGCGTTCGCAAAATTCGGCTAAAGGAGCGGTGGTTATGCGGTTTGAAATTAACAAAAAATTCGATGTAATACTTATGGGCAGGGTGGCGATAGACTTTAATCCAATGGATTATTTTAAGACACTTGCCGAAAGCGATACTTACAAAAAATATCTCGGCGGCTCTCCTGCAAACACCGCGATAGGTCTAGCAAGACTCGGCAAAAAAATCGGTTTTATCGCGAAGGTAAGCGATGACCGCTTTGGGGACTATGTTGTCGGTTATTTTGAAAAAGAGGGCATCGACACATCGGGCATTTCTCGCGCTACGGGCGGTGAGAAGTTGGGCTTGACCTTTACCGAGATACTTTCTCCGACCGAGAGCGGAATTCTAATGTACCGCGAGGGCGTAGCAGACCTTGCGCTTGCGCCCGCCGATGTGACGGAGTCTTATATTATGGATTCTAAGATGCTGCTTATCTCGGGAACTGCACTATCCAAATCCCCTTCGCGGGAAGCGTGTCTAAAAGCGCTGTGCTTCGCCAAAAAGCACGGTGTGCGAGTCGTTTTTGATATAGATTATCGCCCTTACAGCTGGGCAAGCGCGGACGAAACCGCTATCTATTACGCCGCAGTCGCCGAAAAAAGCGATATCCTTATCGGCTCAAGGGAGGAATTCGACCTTACCGAGGCGTTGATTGAGCCCGGGCGCGATGATAAGGCAAGCGCGGATTATTGGCTTAAAAAAGGCAACGAAATAGTAATAATCAAGCACGGCAAAAAGGGTTCTACCGCGTATACCGCACAAGGCAGTTTTAGCATCAAGCCCTTTCCCGTTACCGCGCTCAAAGGCTTCGGAGGGGGCGACGGCTACGGCTCGGCGTTCCTTGCCTCGCTACTTGAAGGCAGAGATATTATGGATTGCTTAGAGCGCGGCAGCGCTTCCGCATCCATATTAGTCAGCGCGCATGGCTGCTCGGATTTTATGCCGACGTCGGAGGAAATTGACCAATTCATAAAGGATAGCAAGGCAAGGTACGGCGAGCTTGTCGCAAGGGGCTGAATATGTTTTTTTATCCCAAATTTATAGACGGTATACAACTTGTGGCATCGGCGGAGAAAGAGGGCGGCGAAATGCCGATGGATATTTCGGTAATTAAGCTTTGCTCGGGCAAAAACAAGGTTTTTTATGACGATTACAGCGAAACCGCCATTTTGTTATTGAAAGGAGACATAATCTTTAGCTATCCCAATGGCGAGCGCCGCGCCGTCCGCAAGAGCATGTTCGGCTATCTCCCTTCCGTCTTGCACTTCGCAAAGGGGACAAAAGTGCGCGTTACGGCGAACACAGACAGCGAAATACTTGTGCAAAAGACGCTTAACGAAAGAGTGTTCGATATTAAGCTATATTTGCCCAAGGACATAGAAGTGGTTGCGTCATGCAAAGGTAAATGGGAGGACGCCGCTTTCCGCGAGGTTGCAACGGTGTTCGATTATTCCGTCGCGCCGTATTCCAACATGGTACTTGGAGAGATTTTTGTGCCGCAAGGCAGGTGGTTTAGCTATATTCCGCACAGTCATCCGCAGCCCGAGGTTTATTATTACAGGTTGGAGCGCCCCGAGGGGTTTGGCGCTTGTTTTATCGGCGAGGATGCGTATACGATAAAGGACGGGAGCGTTGGCGCGTTCCCCGGAGGGAAGACCCACGCGCAAGTTACCGCGCCGGGGTTCCCCATGTATTGCTGTTGGATGATACGTCACCTTGAGGGCAATCCTTGGGAGAAGACCCGAATCGACGACGAAAGATACACATGGCTACTTGACACTTAACCGAATATTTTATCAGTATTAAGATTGAATAGGCGGAAACGGTTGAAAATAAATAATTACAAAGATTAGGACGGAGGTATAATGAGGACTGTAAAGATAACGGTAGGCGAGGCAATAATAAGATTTTTGGACAATCAATATCTTTCCTATGACGGCAATATTATAAAGTTTGTTGAGCGCGCGTATACGGTGTTCGGTCATGGTTGTGTGTTAGGCGCGGGCGAAGCGCTTGCCGCGGCAAGCCATAGCATTACCGTTATGCAAGGCAAGAACGAGCAGGGAATGGCGCATGCGGCGATTGCTTACAGTAAGCAAAGCAACCGCTTAAAGATTATTCCATGCTTTTCCTCAATAGGTCCGGGCGCCGCCAACATGGTGACCGCGGCGGCAACCGCCACTGTCAACAATATCCCGTTGCTGCTATTTCCGGGCGACACCTTCGCAACGCGTCAGCCCGACCCTGTGCTGCAACAGCTTGAACAAAGCTTTGACCCAAACATTACCACCAATGACGCGTTCCGTCCCGTCGTGAAGTACTTTGACAGGATAGTGCGCCCCGAGCATGTAATGACCGCATTGACGAACGCAATGCGCGTCCTTTTGTCGCCCTCGGACACCGGCGCGGTCTGTATCGCGCTACCTCAAGACACGCAGGGCGAAAGCTATCGCTACCCCGCGTCATTCTTTGAAAAGCGTATTCATACGATTGAAAGACGAGGAGCATCGGCGGAGCAACTTGCCGAGGCAGTCAAGCTCATTCGCAAGTCAAGACGCCCACTGCTTATTGTAGGCGGCGGTGTAAGGTATTCCAACGCAAAAGAAGCGGTGCTTGCCTTTGCGGAAAGATTCAATATCCCGATTGCCGAAACACAAGCGGGCAAAGGCACGGTGCCGTCCTCGCACTATCTTAATCTCGGCGGCGTCGGCGTCACGGGCAACCTTGCCGCGAACACGATTGCGGAAGAATCCGATTTGATAATCGGCGCAGGCACAAGGTTCTCGGATTTTACCACCGCGTCCAAGTCACTTTATGCAAAAGCCAAGGTCGTAGCGATTAACGTAAGCTTGTTTCACGCGTCCAAGCTCGGCGCAGTTAGCCTGATTGCCGATGCCCGTCTTGGACTCGAGGCGTTGTCGGCGGAGCTTGCCCAAAAGCGTTACAAGAACGCGTACTGCGGCGAGATAGCCGAGGCTAAGTCATTGTGGCAAAGGGAATACAAGCGGCTTGCAACGCTAAAATACAAGTCGGGGTTCAAGGGAGAAGTAAAAGAGCAGACCGAGGGTGTAGCGGACGAGTTTTACGACGCTTGCGGCGGCAGACTTTGTCAGAGCACGGCGCTCGATATTATAAGAAAGACAATAGATTCGGACGCTATCGCGGTAGGAGCAAGCGGGAGCTTGCCCGGATGCATGCAGCGCATGTGGACTACGGACGCTAAGGATAGCTATAATATGGAATACGGATATTCTTGTATGGGCTACGAGATAGCGGGGGCGCTAGGGTCGAAACTTGCCTCGCCCGACAAAGAAGTTTATGCTTTTGTCGGAGACGGTAGCTTTCTGATGCTACATTCCGAGCTGCATACCGCACTGCAAGAGAGGGTAAAAATCAACGTTCTTTTATTCGACAACGGGGGGTTTGGCTGTATCAACAACCTTCAGATGGGCACGGGTATTGCGAGCGCGTGTACCGAGTTTAGATACCGCGAGGACAACGAGCAAGTACCTAGCGGCGGTTTTATCCCGATAGATTACAAGAAAATTGCCGAAGGTTACGGCTGTATCGGATACATCGCGCGAACGGAAGAAGAGCTTCGTTCGGCGCTTTCCGAGAGCAAAGAGCAGTCTTTGCCGACTTTAATCGACATCAAGGTGCTGCCAAAGTCCATGACGCACGGCTATAACGGATGGTGGAACACGGGTTGCTCCGAGTTGCCCCGAACCGAAATAGCTGCGAAAGCGTTGAGGGTAAAGTCCGAGCATTTGAAAAAGGCAAGGAAGTTTTAATCGATATTCAAGCGACAAAAAGAATTTATTAAGGAAGATTTTTTATGTTAGACAAAAAAAAGGTCTTGATAGGTATCGCGCCGATAGGCTGGAGCAACGACGACATGCCCGAGCTCGGCAAGGAGGTGACGTTCGAGCAGTGCATCTCGGAAATGGCGCTGGCGAAGTACAAGGGTACGGAGATTGGGAGCAAATACCCTACGGACGCAAAGGTCTTAAAAAAGGCGTTGAAGCTTAGGAAGATAAAGATTGCGAATTCTTGGTTTTCCGCGTATTTGACAACGGAGCCGTACGAAAAAACGGAAAAAGAGTTTCGCAAAAAATGCCGATTTTTGAAGTCACTCGGGGCAAGGGTAATCGGAGTCAGCGAGCAGGGCAGAAGTATTCAAGGCAAAGCTGTTGCAGTATTCGACAACAAGCCCATAATGAGCGAGGCGGAGTGGACGCGGCTTACCGAGGGACTCGACAAGCTCGGAGCAATCGCTAAGCAATACGGAATAACGCTTACTTACCACCACCACATGGGCACGGTCATTCAGAGCGAAGAAGAAATCGACCGCCTTATGGCGCAAACGGACAGCGGACTTGTCAAGTTGCTTTTTGACTCGGGTCATCTTGCTTACTGTGGTGAAGATTATCTGTCCGTTTTGGATAAGCATGCGAAGCGAACGGGTCATGTCCACCTTAAGGACATTCGCCCCGAGGTTGTGGCATGGGTCAAAGAGAACAAAAAGAGCTTTTTAGATGGAGTGCTTGCGGGAACGTTTACGGTGCCCGGCGACGGCTCGGTGGACTTTTCAAAGATATTCGACAGGCTCTCGGAGGCGGATTACACGGGGTGGTTGCTCGTTGAGGCGGAGCAGGACCCCGCGAAAGCCAACCCGCTCGAATACGCGCTTAAAGCGCGCGCATTTATTAAAAAATCAATCGGATTCTAATTAAAAAAATCTAATGAAAAATGAACTATGTTCAAATAGTTTGAAATGTTTGGTTCATTCTCTCTAAAGGAAGGGAATTATGCTTAAAGTCGGAATTATCGGAGCGGGCAGAATCGGCAAGGTGCATTGCCAATCGATTGGCTTTATCAAGGACGCAAAGGTGTCGGCGATTGCGGACCCTATGATGAACGAGGAAATCAAAAAATGGGCAAGAAACTACTGCATTGACAATACCTACTTGGACTATCATAAGATACTTGACGATAAGGATATTCAAGCGGTGCTGATTTGTTCTTCCACGGACACACATTGCAAAATCTCTCTAGAGGCGATAGAGGCGGGCAAGCATGTTTTCTGCGAGAAGCCGATAGACCACAGCGTGGAACGGATTCTTGCAATCAAGGAAGCGTTAAAAAAGAGCAATGTCAAGTATCAAGTAGGGTTCAACCGCCGCTTCGACCACAATTTTGCAGCGGCGCAAAAAGCTGTCGCCTCGGGCAAAATCGGGGAGCTTAATATCCTCAAAATCACTTCTCGCGACCCCGCCCCGCCTCCCATTAATTATATCGCATGCAGCGGTGGTCTATTCTTGGATATGACGATACACGACTTCGATATGGTGCGCTTTATGTCGGGCGCCGAGGTTGAAGAAGTTTACGCGCTCGGCGGTGTTATGGTAGACCGAGCAATCGGCGAAGCGGGAGATATCGATACCGCCGTTGTCACTATGAAATTGAGTAACGGCGCCTTTGCCGTAATCGACAACTGTCGCCGCTCGAGCTACGGTTATGACCAAAGGGTAGAGGCGTTCGGCTCGGACGGGCAAGTCGCTATCTCTAACGACAGCGCGTCTAGCGCGGTGATATCCAACGCGGAGGGCGTAACCGCCGAAAAACCGCTACTGTTCTTCCTCGAAAGGTATATGCAAGCATACGCATCGGAAATCGCACATTTTATCGAAGCAATCAAGACGGATACCGATGTAATGGTGAATGTTGACGACGGCTTGGCGCCCGTTCTTATCGGGCTTGCGGCGAAACGGTCGCTTGTCGAAAAAAGACCCGTAAAGCTATGTGAAATCAAGTCGCAATACGGCATATAAAAACT
>CAYOYS010000091.1:0-4277 GCA_964408255.1 uncultured Christensenellaceae bacterium
TGGAGCGAGTGATGGGAATCGAACCCACACAACCAGCTTGGAAGGCTGGGATTCTACCGTTGAACTACACCCGCATGTCAATGTAACTCAACAATGCTCTAAAATGTTAACATGGATTTGTCGGGATTGTCAACTGTAATTCAAGGCATTTTGACGATTCGGGCAAAAATGTTTCCCTTAGTTATCTCAATCTCTACGAAGCTTTGGACGTTGCCGTTTCGCTCGGATAATGTGCCCGCGTTGACTAATGTTATTCCGTATTCACAATGGATTTTTGCGCGGTGGGTATGTCCGTAAAGCACCGCTTGCGCCTCATGCTTCATCGCCTCAAAAAGGAGTGCGTCCGTGCCGTACTTCGCGCCGTAGCGGTGACCGTGAGTCACAAGCAGCTTAACTCCGCCGACGGTTAGTACTGCTTGTTCGGGCAGCGAACCCCCGATGTCGCAGTTGCCTCTTACCGCTACAACCTTATCCGGAAAAGCGTACAGATAATCTTCTATGTCCGCTTTTCCGTCGCCCGCGAATATAATCTTGTCGAATTCCGCATGTCGTTCAAAAAGTTTTGCAACCGCCGATTTGTTGCCGTGAGAATCGGAAAAGAAAAGAACTTTTTTCATAGCTTGGCGACCAAATTGCGAAGCGCGCGCGCCCGATGACTACAAGAATTTTTTTCGGTATCAGTCGCCTCCGCAAAGCTTTTGCCGAGTTCATTGCAGTAAAATATTGGGTCATAGCCAAAGCCGTTAGAGCCTTTCGACCCATGCATAATTATACCCTCTACGCTACCCTCGGACAAGATATAGCGTCCATTGGGATAGCATAACGCGACTATCGCCCTAAAGCGCGCGCGTCTGTCGCCGAGTCCCTTAAGCTCCCCTAATACTCGCGCAATATTCGCGTTGTCGTCCCCATAACTTCCGCCGTAGCGCGCCGAAAATATTCCCGGAGCGTAGTTTAAGGCATACACTTCGAGTCCGCTGTCATCCGCAAGAGCGGGCTTGCCGGTAAGTGAAACGACCGCGCGCGCTTTGATAAGCGCGTTCTCGGCAAAGGTTGTGCCCGTCTCCTCAATCTCCGTGACAACGCCCGCCTCGGATAACGACAAAAGGTTGAATCGCTCTTTAATGATTTCTTTGATTTCTTTGATTTTGTGCAAATTGTTGCTCGCGATTACCAAATCCATATTTTAATAATATCATTGACAGCAATTTTGTCAACAAATTTGACACATTCCGATAATCGTTACAAAGCTTGCTAAAATATTGTGATTTTATTAACAAAAAAGCATTTTAATTACCAAACTATCTTGAAACTGAGTATGCATAGTGCTATAATAATATTAAAATGGGGTTTGGAGGTGCTTTATGGATTATGAAGAGCAATTGAAACAATTATCGGCAGATTACGGCGATTGGTGGCAAAAAGGGTTCGAGGCACCCGAAATGACCGATAAGCTGTATCCTTATACCAAGATGTTTTCGCCGATAACGGTCAATCGCCTTACACTCAAGAACCGCCTTGTTATGGCGCCGATGGGCAACATCAGCATGTGCGACGAGACGGGCAAGCCCAATATCAAGATGCTCAAATATTTTGAGGAAAGGGCAAAGGGCGGCGTCGGTCTGATTACGACGGGGCTTATACCGATATCCTACGGAATCGATAAGTCGCTTATTGAGCTCGGCGACCTTACATACTTCCCGAGAATAGACAGAAGCCGCACGGTTTTTGCGGGGTGGAGAGACCTTGCCGCAATGTGCCACGCGCACGGCGCTTCGATATTCATTCAACTGACCCCCGGTCTTGGCAGAGTGGGCAATCCGCAATGCTTGGTTAATTCGTTGCAGTTCCCAAGAAGCGCATCACTTAATCCTAATTGGTATATGAAAGATGTGCCCTGTCTGCCGTTATCGGACAGAAGCCTTAAGAAGATTATAAAGCGCGCGGGACAAGCCGCGGCAGACGCTAAGGCGATGAACCTTGACGGCGTATATCTGCACGGCCACGAAGGGTATCTTTTGGAGCAGTTGACCAACACCGCTTTCAACCGCCGCCGTTTCGGACGGTTTGCGGATTTTGAGGTGTTCGGCATCGACCTTGTCAAAGAGCTCAGAAGAAGAGTGGGGCCGGACTTCCCGATTATGTATAGAATTGATTTGAGCCTTATGCTTAACGCGACCTATAAGGACAAGATGAATACGACAAGCCCGCTCAAGAAGTTTAAGAACGAGAGGACTCCCGAGCAGACGCTCGCGTATATGAAGTTATTGGTTGACGCGGGCGTAGATATCTTCGACGTTGACCTCGGCTGCTATGATAATTGGTGGCTGCCGCATCCTCCGTCGTCCATGCCCGCGGGATGCTTTTTAAGCATCGCCGAACTTGCCAAAAAGCATTTTGCAAAAGAGGGCATTAAGTCCAACAAAGGACTTGAAGTTCCGATAGTCGCGGTAGGCAAGCTTGGCTATCCCGATTTTGCCGAAAGAGCGCTCCGCGAGGAAAAATGCGATATGGTAATGCTCGGAAGACCGCTGCTTGCTGACGCGGATTGGTGTAACAAAGCGTACGCGGGCAAATGTTCGGATATAAGACCTTGCATAGGGTGTCAAGAGGGCTGTTTGAACGAGTTCGTAGAGGGTGGTCACCCACAGTGCGCCGTCAATCCGCGCACCGCGTTCGAGGAAGAATACAGCCTTGAAGTGCCCAAGGCAGAATCAGTCAAGAAAATCGCGGTAATCGGCGGCGGTCCCGCGGGAATAGTCGCTGCCGAGACCCTTATCGCAAGAGGGCATAAAGTCGACCTTTATGAAAAATCCGACCTTCTCGGCGGCAATATCGTGCCCGGCAGCGTTCCCAAAATCAAATACGAGTATAAGAACTATTTAGCGTATCTCAATCTTGTAGTCAAAAAGCTTCAAGCCAACGAAAACTTTACGCTTCACCTTAGCACCGAGGCATCTTGCGATGACCTCAAGGCAAAAGGCTACGATACAATAGTAATCGCGACGGGCACTAAGCAGGTCTGCCCGCCGGTCGAGGGCATCAAGAACGGCAACGTGATTTGCGCCGTCGATTTGTTGCGCAATCCCGAGCTTGCCAAGGATGCCAAGAACATAGTGGTTATCGGCGGCGGTGTGGTCGGCGCAGAGACTGCGTATTTCTTGAAGTACGAACTTGGCAAAGACGTCAAACTTGTCGAGATGGAGAAGTACATTATGAACCACACCTGCACCGCTAACCGCGGATACATTATTCACTATCTCGAGGAGGCGGGTGTGGAGCTGCTCAACTGCACCAAGCTTAAAAAAGTCATGGGGAATAAAGTGCTAGTGTCCCAAAACAAGCACAAGAATGTTCCGAACCCGTACAATACTTGGGCGCCTATTCTTCCCGTCAATATCGAGAACCCAATGGATATATTCCACAGAATCAAGGACGAATCGGTAGATAGGGAGCTTGACGCAGATTTGGTGGTTGTAGCGACAGGCGTTTCGAGCGCGAACGAGCTTTACTTTGACTGCGTCAAGAACAATGCCGCCACCGAGATATTCAACATCGGCGATAGCTTCCGCGGCGCGAGAGTGTTCGAAGCGGTGAGAAGCGCGTACCGTAAGGCGCGCACTATTTGACGGGAGGTAGCGTATGGAGTACAAAATGAAATTGACGCCCGAACAGCTTGCGCTGCTCGAGGGCAAAGAAGGCGAGGTAAAAGCGAAGATAATGCAGACTATCGTAATGTTTGGCGATATCTTCGGCGCAAAACGGCTTGTGCCTGTAACGCATAAGGATGCGCACCTTGTCACAAGCTTTGGAATCGGACTGCTTAAGCCGCTTTTTTCGATTATGGACCGGCTTATAGCGGCGGGAATCAAGACAGAGGGCGCGTTCACGGTGGACCCGCGCCCTATCGATTACAAGAATGTAAAGTGCAATCCGCTTGAAAAACTCGTATTCTCCAAGATAATGTATTCTAAGCAAGCGGAATACGAGGAACAGTTGAAAAAGGTAGGCTTGAAGAACGAAAACGCGTTTACTTGCACAAGCTACCTCAAAGAGGTCGGCAATATACCCAAAAAAGGTGACATACTATCATGGGCGGAGTCGAGCGCCGTCGTATTCGCGAACTCGGTACTCGGGGCGCGTTGCAACCGCAACAGCGGAGTGCTTGAGCTGTTCGGGGCAATCATCGGTTATGTTCCCGAGTTCGGGCTGCTGACCGACGAGGGGCGCAAAGCAACGTGGAAAGTCACCGTTAAGACATCAAAGCTGCCCGAGGC
>CAYOYS010000091.1:4377-6407 GCA_964408255.1 uncultured Christensenellaceae bacterium
CTTGAACGGGTTTACAATTCCTATCCCGTGATGTGGAAGAATAAGGATGCCGCGCCCGCGCTTTGCTTTATCGGCTGTCCGCATCTTACCTATGGACAGCTTGTAGAATGGACGGACAAAATCGCCGCGGGACTAAAGGAGACGGGCGCAAAAAAGGTAAAAGTACGTACCGTACTGACCACAAGCCCCGACGTTGCGGACAAGTTCAGGCAGGGTACGCATTATGTCACGCTGATAGCGACAGGCGCTAAGCTTTCCTCGATATGCCCGCTGATGTATACCAATAATCCGCTGACAAAAGGCAAGGCGATAGCAACAACCAGCAACAAGTTAAGAACCTATTCGATTGCAAAATACTATAAGGACGCCGACATGCTCGACATCATTGTAGGAAGGAGGACAAAATGAAAACTTTCAAGGGTAGAGTGCTTGCGAAAGGCTCGTGGGAAGGCGAAGCGGTAGTGTCGCGTCAAGGCGTCAATACGCTCGCGACATTCCAAAAAAGCGCGTTGAAAAATGCCGCAGAGGTCATAGTGTCCGACCAAAACAACCCTGATATTTTCGGGCAGAATATTACGGGAAAGGCGCTTTGCCTCCCTATTACTATCGGCTCCACAACGGGCGGATTGGTCATTCAAGCGATATGCGCGATGAAAATCAACCCCGCAGCGTTCCTTTTTAGCGAGCATATTGACAGCTTGGCGGCAAGCGGAATCGTGCTTGCGAAGATTTGGGAGAATAGCGACGTCATAGCAATCGACCAGCTTGGCAAAGATTTTTTGGATGCGGTGAGGTTGGGAGGTAGGATTAGGATTGACAACGACGGCACGGTAACGGTTTTATAGGCGCGTTATTTTGCGTATATTGCGCATTTTGCGACAACCTCGGAAAACGTGTACACAAAGTACACTTATTTCCAAGAACGCCGCAAAATGCACAATCTCCATCAAAATCCCGCGCCTCTAAAACCGTTCCACCGAGGCTAAAAGAAATAAATTTCGAATGATAATTTCCAAAACAGTTGTCGGATAATAATTACTATCCGACAACTTTTATTCTCAACATCTTTCAAAATCTAAACCGTTCCACCATAGATATAAAGTTCATTTGTACAGACAATACCGTATCGAAAAACCGTGTGCACAAAGTACACTTATTTCCAAGAACGTCGCAAAATGCACAATCTTCATCAAAATTCCGCGTCTCTAAAACCGTTCCGCATAAACATTGTTCCGCCGAGGCTAAAAGAAGTATTGCAAACAATATAATTTTCAAAACAGTTGTCGAATAGTAATAATTATCCGACAATTTTTTATAATCAATATCCATTGAAATAAATATTTTTATAATTAATCCACATTAAAATCAATATTATATGGACTTATTCGGCGTTGCCGTCGTTATCGTTGCTTTTATCGAAAAGCTCGAACACCACTTGAGGGTTGCGCTCCCTAAGACGGTCTACGAACGTAAGCTTGTCTTTATCCTTGACATTGATTACCATATAATTGACAGGATTGGTGGGCGGTAGTTTTTTGTCGTAATAATACATTACAAGCAATCCGCTTTTTACGTCTTTACGCAATAGTACGATATCTTTGATAGGGATTTTGACCCGTGATACGATTTGCACGGTAAGCGCGTCTTGGGTTATGGTATAGCGCGCAATAATCAGTATCGTGACCACAAAGGCAAGAATCAGCATGCTGACGGATACCGAGGTTATCTCAAGCCCCCTATGATAGGAGACGAATCTGCCTACCCCAAAAAGCTTTAAGAGATTGATTACCGAAAGAGGTATTACTCCGACGCACAATAGTGCGAGCGTAACATAATTCCAATAGTTGAACTTGTACCGAAAGCTATGGTTCATATTTTATATTATATCATAAATCGAGATATGCATACAAGATACAAGAAGTAATATAAGCCGCTATGATAGATTGTAAAGGAAATCCCAATAATTTTTGATAATGTTGTAACTTTTTTTGCAATAGCTGTGTAAAACAAGAAGTTTCTTTGACCGTGTC
>CAYOYS010000092.1:0-6389 GCA_964408255.1 uncultured Christensenellaceae bacterium
CCGCTTACTGCCTTAATCAACAGCGCGGCATAAATGCTTAACTGATTGTTTTGTGCTCTAAGGTTTCGCCTACCGGTTGTAGAATGAATCATTAATGCTAAGCTTTCTTAAAACAATTCACCCCCTTGCGCGGCAAAAAAGCAAAGGGGTAAAAATCAGCGGCATTCGCCGCCGCTTGAATAATTGATAAGCCGACCAACCCTAAAACAAATCAATCCGCTTTCTTTTCTTTGATTTCGACAATCTGCTTGCCGTTATAATAACCACAGCTTTTGCAAACTTTGTGGCTCATGACCGGCTCATGACATTTCGGACACTCCGAAAGCCCCACGACAGTCAACTTCCAATTCGCAGCTCTCGAGCGTTTTCTCGCCTTAGACGTTTTATTTTTTGGTACTGCCATCTCTCGCACCTCCCGTGTTAATTAATCGTTTCAAAATTCCGAAAGGACTCGTCTCGCCAAGCCTCTTGACGGCGCAGTCGCATTGCCCTTTGTTGAGGTTCGCGCCGCATATTGGGCATAACCCTTTGCAATCGTCTTTGCAACGCGCCGTGCGCGCCGCGGCAAGCACTATACATTCGCGTATCAAGGGGTCAAGGTCTATCGAGTCGTCTTTGGAATCGTACTCCGCGCTGTCTTTGTCGAACACCTCATTCAAGACACAGTACGATGCCGCGTCGGTCAATTCTCCGCACAAATCACAATGCGCGGCAACCGAATAGCTTGCCGAAAGTCGGACTATTAACTCATCGTTGACAAAACAGTAGCTTCCACTGACTGCAATATCCCCGTTGAGCTCGGCGTCTATCAACTCCTTGTAAGCCGATTCGCGCCCATACCTCTCGGATATATCGTAAGAACCGCCTTCAAGCAGGTTTTTCAAAACTATCCGCATCCTCACCTACCTCCGGCAATAATTGATTATATAGGATTATACCCGCCGTGTCAAACTTTTTTCAAAACTTCATAAATACGGGCAAGGTTTTTAAGTTGCAACTTTAATTGTCGCGTCTATCGTGACCCAAAGCGAAGTATTGCGAACGGAATATTTTATGCGTGACCCACAATGTCCACATCATCCGCGGCTTGGGGCGGACATACAAGCAACATCGTATCGCGCGCGATTACCAATTCTTCGTTCGTCGGAATGACATATACCGTAACCGTAGACTTATCCGAACTTATCTTCGCAAGACTGCCCTTTATCGATTTGTTAAGCTCCCAATCAACGTCAATTCCGAGGAATTCGAGGTTCTCAAGTATCCGCCGCCTCGTATGGTACGCATTTTCTCCGATACCGCCTGTCAAAACGATACAGTCAACCCCGCCTAGTGCCGCCGCGTACGCGCCTATATACTTTTTGACCCGATACGCAAAAAGCTCAAGCGCAAGTCTTGCTCTTGCATCTCCATTCGAGTTCGCCTTTTCGAGGTCGCGAAAATCCGGAGTGCCGGCAAGCCCTAACATACCGCTCTTTTTGTTAAGGTACACATCGCACATGTAAGCGATGTCGGTGATGTTGCGCTTGACCATAATATGTTCGATTACGGCGGGGTCTAAGTCACCGCTTCTCGTTCCCATCGGCACCCCCTCGAGCGGCGTAAAGCCCATCGAGGTATCCATGCAATGACCGTCGAATATCGCGGCAATCGAAGAGCCGTTGCCAAGATGACAGGTAATAAGCTTTATCGGTTCTTCCCTTTTCATAAGCCGTATCGCCTCACCGGACACGTATTTATGCGAAGTACCATGGAAGCCGTAACGCCTTAGCCTTAATTCGAGGTAATCTTCCTCGGGGATAGCATAGCGATATGCTTGCTCAGGCATCGTCTGATGAAACGAGGTATCGAACACCGCGACTTGCGGCACGTCAAGCAGTTCCTTACAAATTTCTATACAAAGAATATTCGCGGGCATATGAAGAGGACCTAACTCACGGTTCTTATGACAGATTTTTAAGACCTCGTCGGTAACTATAACCGATTCCTTATAATCCTCCGCACCGTGAAGTACGCGATGACCTATCGCGTTAACCTCGGACAATTCGCGTATTACGCCACATTCCTCCGAGCAAAGCGTACCAAACACCAACTCAAGCGCCCGCTTATGGTCGGGTATATCGTATTGGTACGCGAACTTGTCCTCACCTCTTATGTGAATCAAACCCGACTCCTTTTGCGCGATTTTTTCACAAATACCTTTGGCGAGCACCGTCTCGTCATTCATATCGATTAGTTGGTATTTCAAAGACGAACTGCCCGCGTTGATAACTAGTATATTCATAGTTCCTCCTATTCTCCCGCAGCCTGAAGCACAGTAATTGCAACGACGTTTATTATATCCTCGACGCTGCAGCCTCTTGACAAATCGTTGACAGGCGCGGCGAAGCCTTGACAAATCGGACCTACTGCATCGGCGTTCGCCAATCTTTGCACAAGTTTATAGCCTATATTGCCCGCGCCTAAATCGGGGAATATAAGCACGTTGGCTTGTCCCGCGACTTTACTTTCCTTAGCCTTAAGCTCCGCCACCTCAGGCACAATCGCCGCGTCAAGCTGCAATTCGCCGTCCGCGTCAAGCGTAGGCGCAAGCGTCTTAACAAGCGCGGTCGCCTCTTGAACCTTGGTTACCGCGTCATGCTTCGCGCTGCCCTTAGAGGAGAATGACAGCATTGCGACTTTCGGCGCTATATCCGCTATCACCTTTGCGCTCGATGCGGAAGCAATAGCGATATCCGCAAGCTGTTTTGCAGTCGGCATAGGATTGACCGCGCAGTCGGCGAACACCATAAC
Source organism: uncultured Christensenellaceae bacterium (assembly GCA_964408255.1). Taxonomy (GTDB): domain Bacteria; phylum Bacillota; class Clostridia; order Christensenellales; family CAG-1252; genus SACC01. The sequence goes on from CAYOYS010000092.1 coordinate 2,794, forward strand.
TCCGTTTGAGCCATACGGACTGCCCTCGGGAAGCGCCATAATAAAACAGCTCGAGACCGTCTCAATGCCCGGAGCTGTTTTGATGACTTGCAGTGCGGGGCGCAACACTTCGCCCGTCGCATTGATGCTACCTGCAACCATGCCGTCCGCTAAGCCCGCCTTAATCATTAGCACTCCGAAGTATAGCGGATTGAGCGCGATTGCGCGCGCCTCCTCAAGCGTCATTCCCTTGCTTTTTCTCGCCTCGTACAATATATTCGCAAAGCGCTCCGAATCAAAATATGACGCGGGGTCGACTATCGCAACACCGCTAAGGTCGGTGTCCACGCTTCTTTCTTTGATAATGTCAGGATTGCCGATAAGCGTTATTCTTGCGATGCTGCTTTTTGCAATCTCCGCCGCTGCGCGAATGATGCGCGGCTCCTCGCCCTCGGCAAGCACTATATGCTTATTAAGCGCGGCGGCTTTTGTCTTAATTTTGTCCATAAGCTTTGACATTGCAATCACCTCGTAAAAACATTTTGATTAAAATACAAAATATTGTATAATCATACTTATTAAATACTATATCTTTTCGATATAAAAAGCAAGGGTTTCTATAAGAATTATGAGTGCCGACACAAAAAGGCCAGCCGCAATAATAGCCGAATACAATCCGCTTCACAACGGACACCTTTTCCATATGGCGACAACCGCCGAAAAGCTTCGCCCCGAGCATATTATCATCATAATGAGCGGAGCGTTTACCCAACGCGGCACACCCGCGATACTCGATAAATATATAAGGGCGGCACACGCGGTGCAAGCGGGAGCGGACATAGTGCTTGAACTTCCCGCCGTATTCGCGTTATCCAACGCAGAACACTTTGCGAAAGGAGCGGTAAAATTATTGTCCGCGCTCTGTCCGTTCGGGGGGTATTTATCTTTTGGCTCGGAATGTGGCTCAATCCCACTTCTATCCGACTGCGCCGCGCTTATGCTCGATGAGCCAAAAGAGGTGAGCGCCGCCGTTAAGCATAATCTTAAGAGTATGCCATTCCCAATGGCGCGATGCGAGGCGTACCGCTCTTATGCCCAAGGCAAAGATATTGCCCTTCCCGACATACAAAGTCCCAACAATATGCTCGCGCTCGAATACATCAAAGCGATAATCGCTACCAAAAGTCCTCTTATGCCTTTTACGATAAGGCGCGAGGGCGCGTATCACGGTCTTGATATAGGCGAGCGATACATCTCGAGTCGCGCCGCGCGCGTCGCGATAAGCGAGGGCGATACAACACGGTTGAGAGGCAAAGTTCCCGATTTTGTTTTAGATGACCTTATACCCCTAAAGCATAAACTTAACTCAGCGATAGTTCTCGACCGCTTGCAAAGCATGGACGCTTTTGAGCTTGCAAAGCTTTATGACATCGGCGAAGGACTCGAAAACCGCATAAAAAGATATGCCGATACTGCGAGCAGTTATGACGAATTTTTGCAAAATGTAATGACCAAGCGCTACACGGCAAGCCGTCTCAAGCGGATTTTCGCCTACGCTCTACTCGGTATAACCTATGAGCTGCATGACTATGCCAAACAAGCCGCGCCCTATTATAACGTACTTGCCGTCAAGGATAGCAAGACGCATCTTTTGTCGGAATTTTCCAAGCGCGGAGATTTGTATGTTTCCGAAAAGCAGCTTGCTTGTTCGGGCAATCTCCTTGCCGAACTCGATGCAAGAGCCTCCCGCATATGGCGGGTTTTGACAGAGCAAAAGAGCGAAACGGGCATGATTGTAATAAAATAATTGAATACTCCGTTTTCGGTGCATTTACTGATTTTTTGTTACAGTATGATTGTAATAAAATAATTGAATACTTATGCAGTCAAACCAAAATTATTTCTTATCGGTGTTGCAAATTTATTTAATATATCTATTCGGTGTTGCAAATTTATTTAATATATCTATTCTGACTAAGTGAACGATATTTGTATATCAAAAGCTATAATAATAGCTCCATTTGCTCGCGGATATTATAGATTTCAAGCTGCTCGAGCGAGTCCTCTTTCTCTTGCTGCTCCTCTTCCAACTTCTTTTGCTCAATCTTGTCATGAACAGCCTTACCGATTGTAAGCACTATCATCAAAGCGAGCACTACAAGAGACAAAATCATAATAATCCAATATTCCTCCAGCCATTCCGAGCGCCGTAAACTCCGTAAAGTTTTACGGTATTTGCGCCGCTCCTCGCGAGAGAGGGCACTTATCGGGTCGGATTGAACCACTACATTTTCGCTTGTGTTTTCGCTGTCCTTTACAGATTCCGGTTCTGTGATATTCTCAATGCCCTTTTTATTCTTTGCCATATCTAAAATATAGTACCATAGAATAATGTTTTGTGTCAATATTCAATTTTCGCCGTCATACAATTACTATGAAGAAAAAACTTGTAATTGTAACCGTGCTTCTTGTTATGGTGGCGCTTATCATCAATCCCGCAAGATATATTCGTTCTATAAGCGAAGGCTTGATGATATTCGCAATCTCGGTGCTACCCGCACTGTTCCCGTTCTTTTTTTTCACCAAGCTTTTGACCGCGCTCGGCGTTGCCGACAATGTTTCCTCGATAATGCACAAACCGGTCTACGCGCTGTATAACGCTCCGGGGGAGGGCGGTTATGTCCTATTGATGAGCGTCTTGAGCGGCTATCCAATAGGCGCCAAGCTTATCGCAGATTTTTACGAGATGAACGCTATTTCCAAGCGCGAGGCACAAAGAATCGCCGCTTTCACATCCTCATCGGGACCGCTGTTTATTCTCGGCACACTAGGTATCTCCGTTCTTGGAAGCTACAATGCGGGGCTGATAATCCTTGCAAGTCATTACACGGCGACGCTATTGAACGGCTTGCTGTACCGTGGCAAAAGAAAGGACGCAATTCGTCCCGTTGCCACACTACCGCGAATCGGCTATGACAAGGCGCTCTCCGAGAGCGTATACGGCGCTATCGCGTCTATACTAACGGTAGGCAGCTTTATCGCGCTTTTTAATCTTATAGGCGACATTCTTTCGGACATAAAGATTCTTACGCTAATCGAGAACGCCGCGGGGCTTATGCTCAAGCTGCTCGGCTTGCCTGACACTCTCTCTAAGGGAATCGGCTTCGGGATTATCGAGATGACAAGAGGCTGTATATACCTTGCCGAAAGCGGCGCATCGTATAAGGCAATAGTTCCGCTTGCTACCGCCTCGGTAACTTTCGGCGGATTGGGAATCGCATTGCAATCCCTTACCTATTTATCAAAATGCGGGATAAAACCGTTATTTTATATAACAATAAAGCTATCGCAGACTGCGATAGCTTTTATACTTTGTATTCTTCTTTGCTTAATCGTCCCTCTTTGACGAACACAAAATGCTTATAAAAGGGCGAACAAATACTAAAATTACAATCACTTTCCGAATGAACCGCCGTACAATCTGCGACGTATCGGAAGATGAAAAAGTTAATCTTCGCGATAATTTAGCTTATTGATTCTCTCCACAAGCTGCTCGCGCGTTTCGTGTATGAGTATTATGGATTCGCCCATTGTGGTCTCGGTCTCTCTTAGCATTT
>CAYOYS010000093.1:0-6347 GCA_964408255.1 uncultured Christensenellaceae bacterium
AGCAATAGCGCATACGCCGCTATAACGTATAGCAAAGTAACCGCAAGTAATAACACAAACATTGCTTTAATCATATAGTTGCTAATACGAAAAGAATAACACAAACATTGCTTAAATTGCATAGCCTATTCAAAAGGAATAACACAAAGCGGTCATAAAGGGGTATCGATGCTCAAATTAATCGACATAAAAAAATATTACGGCGACGGCACGTCGCAAGTCGCGGCGCTTAACGGCGTTAGTATCAGTTTTAGAAAAAGCGAGTTCGTCGCCGTTCTCGGTCCGTCGGGCTGTGGAAAAACCACCTTGCTTAATATTGTGGGAGGGCTTGACCGATACAGCTTTGGCAATCTTATAATCAATGGCAAGTCCACAAAGTATTATCGCGACAACGATTGGGATTCGTACCGCAATCGTTCTATTGGCTTCGTATTCCAGACCTATAACCTTATTCCGCATCTAAGCGTATTGAACAATGTAGAGCTTGCATTGACAATATCCGGAGTCGCTAAAGATGAACGAAAAGCGCGCGCTATAAAGGTGCTTAAAGAGGTCGGGTTAGAAGGGCAGGAAAAAAAGCGCCCCAATCAACTTTCGGGTGGACAGATGCAGCGTGTAGCGATTGCCCGCGCCTTAATCAACAACCCCGAGATAATCCTTGCAGATGAGCCGACAGGCGCGCTTGATAGTGTTACAAGTATCCAGATTATGGAGCTACTCAAGGAAGTAGCGAAAGACCGTCTTGTCATCATGGTCACGCACAATCCTATTTTGGCGGAAAGGTACAGTTCGCGCATAGTCAAGATGCTTGACGGGCAAATCCTTGATGATAGTCAGCCGTTCGACGAAGAAATAATTGCGTCCGTTGTAGAAGACGCAGACGACAACGCTGTATCCGTAGACGCAGACGATAATGCCGTATCCGTAGATACAATCGAGATTAAACCCTCTGCCGCGTCCGCAAAAGCGCATAAAGGTAAAGACACCGCCCCTCGTTCGGCGGTATCCGCGCGGAAAGCGCGTAAGCGGCGAGGCTTGCCAAAAACTTCTATGTCGATGTTGACCGCGGTGTTTTCGAGCTTTTTGAACCTTATATCCAAGCGCGGTCGTACCGTTATGACATGCTTCGCGGGAAGTATCGGCATAATCGGGATTGCGCTCGTACTTTCGGTCTCCGCGGGCTTTTCGCGGTTTATCCAAAGCTTTCAGCAAGATAACCTCGCCGAATTCCCCCTATCCGTTATCGAATACAACATGGATATGAACAGCATGATGAGCTTTATGCAAGGCGGCGGCACGAACGGACAAATCGAGGAGACGCGCCCAAAGAGATATCCGGATGATGACTATATTATCCCTTATGCATCTCCGATAGTAGAACAGCTCAAAAGCTTGATAACTCGCAATAATATAACGCAAGACTATGTGGATTATCTTGACGCTATGGACAAAAGCTGGATATCGGGCATCTCTTATGTCCGCCCGTACGATTTTAAGTTGATTTCCAAAAAAGAGGTTTTTTACGGAGACGATTATTATCCCAATTACCATATGGTCGATATGCTGAACGCGGGCTGGCAACAGATTATCAACAATCCCGAATATATGGCGGCGCAGTACGATGTACTCAATGTAGACGGAAGAATGCCCGAGGCGGCGAACGAAATAGTGCTTGCCGTGGATAGGTATAACCGCATCAAGGCAAAGACCCTTGACGCTTTGAACATAAGTTATGCAAAAACAGGAGAGGAGTACGAGACGGTAAGTTTTGAGCAGGTATTGGGGCATGAGTTCAGTGTCGTTTTGAACGATTCTTATTATACCCTTGATAGTAAAGGCAACTATATTTCCGCCCTTCGAGACGAAGCGGAGTTGTACGATGAGGGAATTAAGCTTCAAATTGTGGGCATAATACGCCAAAACCGTCATGCCACTATGAATTGGGTCGGAACGGGGCTGATTTATACCGAAGCTTTGACCAAGGCGGTCATAGAGCATGAAAAGGACTCGGCGATTGTTACCGCTCAAGTACAAGCGTACGAAACGTATCTTTCCGCCCTTGAAACGGACGGAAACGCAACGATTATCGATGTCAACACGGGTAAGGCAATGAAATCTGAATGGCAACCTTATCTTGATATGATAAGTATGATGGGGTTCTCTACGATAACGGATGCGGTTGAGTTTACTCAGGAAGAATTGATACTTGCTAAGCTGCAAAAGCTCGGCGGTACTCTAATTCCCTCCGAAATATATATATACCCCTCTTCTTTTGCGAACAAATCGTCTATTATGAGCTATTTAGATGCCTACAATGAGGACAAAGAAGAGCCTGACAAGATATTCTTTGCGGATTCTTCGGGCGATATGTTCTCAATGATGAAGACAATCGTTGACGCCGTATCCTATGTACTTGTCGCCTTTTCTGCCATTTCGCTAGTGGTGTCGTCCATTATGATAGGCATAATCACCTATGTTTCGGTTATTGAGCGCACAAAAGAGATTGGAGTTTTAAGAAGTCTTGGCGCAAGGAAAAGGGATATTTCGCGCATTTTCAATGCCGAGACTTTGATTATAGGAGCGAGTGCGGGCGTTATTGGCGTATTTATAAGCTGGATTTTTTCGTTAATTATCAGCGTGATACTCAAATCGCTCTCGGGCATACCGCATCTTAGCTTCCTTGAGCCGCTGACCGCGTTGTTCTTGGTGCTGATTAGCATTGTTTTGACCGTTATATCCGGACTTATCCCTGCGCGAATTGCCGCGGACAAGGACCCCGTGGTTGCGCTGAGGACGGAATAAATGCGCAAAATCCTAGGAGCGATGCGCCGCGCCGTCAAAGACTATGGTATGATACGCGACGGCGACAAAATCGCGGTGGGAATATCGGGCAAAGACAGCATGCTTTTGTTTTACGCATTAAAGCTGTTCGCGCAATTTTCTCCCGAGCGGTTTGAGCTTTTGGGAGTGCATATCGATATGGGCTTCCGCGAGGCGGATGCCGCGGGACTTGCGGCAATCAAAGCTTTTTTTGAGAAGCATCAAACGCCCCTTATTGTGGAGCAGACGAATATTGCCGAGGTGCTGTTCGATATACGCAAGGAAAACAACCCTTGCAGCCTTTGCGCCAAGCTGCGCCGCGGCGCGTTATGCACTAAGGCGAACGCGCTTGGCGCGAATAAACTCGCGCTTGCTCATCACGCAAACGATGTGCTTGAAACAATGCTTATGTCCTTTTTTTTCGAAGGTAGACTCTCCACTTTTGCTCCGATAAGCTTTATGGACAGAAGCAATGTTACTGTAATCAGACCTTTTGTCTATCTCGAAGAGGACGAAATCAAAGGCGCGGTCAAACGCTACGCGCTTCCGATAATGCACAATCCTTGTCCTGCGGATAAGCATACCGAGCGAGAATCCATGAAAGAACTTGTAAAGACGATAACGGACAAAGTCCCTTTTGCAAAGGACAGAATGATATCGGCAATCGAGCATCCCGAACGATATAATCTTTGGAGCAAGCCCGAGGGTTAAGAACAAATGACAAAATATTGCTTTCTTTTTAAGAAAGCAATATTATGATTGAGGATTTGTATTCCCGCTTTTGCTCTAGGATTGTGATACCTGCGCTCTGTGCATAGTATGATTATCGCAAATACTTATTGCGTGTACTTTCGCCGCCGCGTATATGCCGTTCGGCAAGGTTTTTCAAAAGAATCTGCCGCACTTCCTCATACATAGAGAAATCGAGCGAGTATAGCCTTTTGGTCAAATCCGTATGCACTGTCGATTTGCTTATTTTGAAGTGAACTGCCGCCTCTCTTACGGTACAGCCCGTCTCGATAACATACCTCGCGCAAGTTAATACCCGATTGCATATATACTCCTTCATAATTCCTCCCGTTTTACATTAATTTGTATGACAGCGCTGACATTTATATGCAAATATTGACAAGTTTTGCAATATGGGGGTATAATATAAAAATATAGAATAGATATTCTTTCGGAGGTTCAAATGACCGGAAAAATCATATTGATTGTATCGCTCGTGCTTGGCTCGCTCACACTTATATACTTGATAGTGGGGCTTATTATCGCAAAACGAATACTAAAGCCCGCGAAGCGAAGCGAGGAGATAATTTTTCAGGAGGAGGCGAACAATCAAAGAATTCCCGAAGCAGTGCTGCTTGCGCCCCATCAAAGAGTGGGAATAAAAGCGCGCAACGGATACGGACTTTCAGCGCGCATATACTTAGCGCCCCAAGCAAGCGATAGGTGGATTGTTGCGCTACACGGCTACAACAACCGCTCACTTACTATGGCAAAGTACGCGCTTATATTCAACAAGTTAGGATATAATGTGCTTGCTCCCGACATGCGCAGAAGCGGACAGTCGGGGGGCAACACCGTCACATTCGGTTATTTTGAAAGAAGGGACACGGAAGATTGGATAGAATACCTTTATAAGACATATGGTAATATAGTATTCGGGTTGTTCGGAATATCCTTAGGCGCGGCTACTGCGATACTTGTAGCATCTATAAGGAATGATGCAAAATTTATTATTTCGTACTGTTCTTTCAGCTCCTTCAAGGACATAATAATCGCGAGAGGCCCTGATTATTTTCGCGGTATAATGCTGCTGTATCCCGCAATTATCGCGGGAGCGTACATACTTTCCCGAGCTTTGCTTAGCACAATAGATATAGCGGACGCTGCAAGCGCGATAGACTGCCCTATGCTGATTATGCATTCCAAAAAGGACGCGTTCACCCCTTATGCTCATTCGTTGAAGATAGCAAAGGCGGCGCCTCGGGCAAAACTGTATCTTTTTGAAGAGGGCGCACACGCAAGGGCGTATTCAATATCGCCCGAAGAGTACGAAAAAGTAGTGACGGACTTTATCACAAGTTCGGACAAGTAGAATAATAACAAGTGTAATATGCGATATGGAACAGATTTATAGTATTGATAATTTTTTTAGAGATTACGAACAAAGAGCGACGCAAAAGAGAGCCAAGACGGTGGGGTTTGCTCTTGTTCGAGATGAACGTCGAATTCATGTCCACAAGACTTTAGTTGCGTGGGAGCTATCCGATACTACAAAGTATCTCGAAAAGCTGATTAAGTCCCTTTTGTATATCGTGGGTTGCGGGAGAATCTTGACGGACGATTCTCTAGCCGCAAAGACGCTTGCCGAGATTTTTTCAAAAACGGGGGAAAGAGCGTTTGATTTTGAGTTTTTTACAAGGGTGTACGGCGGACTTTCGTTCGAATACTGCCAAGAGTTGCCTTCTCCTTGCTGGAGCGCGCCCAAAACAGGTGGCAAAGTTAAGGGACGGCGCATCGGTCTAGACGCGGGCGGCAGTGATATAAAGATATGCGCAGTAGTCGACGGCGAGGCGGTATTCAGTGAGGAGATAGTTTGGCTTCCCAAGCTTAACGCGAACCCCGACTATCACTACGGCTATATAAAATCCGCTATTGGTAAAGCGTACAATATATTGGGCGGCGCGGACAGTTTGGGCGTATCGACGGCGGGTGTGGTGGCGGACAACGAGGTCAAAATTGCTTCGCTGTTTATCAAAGTGCCCGAAGAATTGTTTGACGAGAAAGTAAGGAACATTTACAAACGCGCGGCGGCAGAATTTGCTCTTCCGCTTATCGTCGCCAACGATGGAGACGTCGCCGCCTACGAAGGCGCGCTCGAGCTCGATACCGAAAAACTGCTCGGCATTGCGCTCGGCACAAGCGAAGCGGGCGGGTATGCCGATAAGGACAAGAATATCAACGGTTGGCTCAACGAATTGGCATTCGTTCCGCTTTACATAGGTGAGGACGCAGTAGTGGACGAGTGGAGCGGCGACTTTGGCTGCGGTGCAAAATACTTGTCGCAGGACGCGGCTATTCGGTTGGCGGAGGCTGAGGGCATAGCTCTTTCGCAAGACGCGACGCTTGCGGAAAAGCTGAAAGCAATACAGAAACTTGCCGAAGCATCCGACGAAAGAGCGCTGAAAGTGTTCGATACTATCGGCATTTATCTCGGAGAAGCGATAACGTTCTATTCAAGATTTTATGACATAAAATCGGTAATGCTTCTTGGGCGCGTCACAAGTGGTAAGGGTGGAGAGCGCGCTGTTTGCCGAGCGCGTAAAAAGCTAAAAGAAAACAACCAAAACATTGCCCTTATCATTCCTGATGAGCATACGCGGCGTTTGGGACAGGCTTATGCCGCGGCGCTGCTGTAAGGCTACGGCATTATTCCTGACATAATATGCCGAATATGTAGTATTTTCCGACTATTTTGAGAGCAATAAGCAATTTGAATATCACTTTTGACAATAATAACG
>CAYOYS010000094.1:0-6277 GCA_964408255.1 uncultured Christensenellaceae bacterium
TTGTTGCGGGCAAGTTCGATTGCGGTCTGAGGGCTTAGCGCGCGGGCTTGCGGATTGCCTTGCACATACGGGAGCGTCCAATCGTAGCCGTAAAGATTCTGCCCCATTAGGATTTTTGAGGCGGGCATCTCGGTAAGCGCGTAGCGCAGCACTTGTTCGACCGGTCCAATCGGGGATACGGGCATGGGTGGGCCGCCCGAATATCCCCATTCGTACGTCATAATCACTACGAAATCGATAGCTTCGCCTATTGCGCGGTAGTCGTGCGCCTCGTACCATTGTCCGCTTTGAGTGGCGCTCGTCTTTGGAGCGAGCGCGGCGGATACCAAATAACCTTTGGGACGGAAAAAAGCGGCGGCGCGGTTTAAGAACGCCGAATAATCGTCGCGGTTCGCAGCGGGTATGAATTCGAAGTCGAAGTGGATATCGGTGAATACGCCTTGCGCTTGCGCTTCGGTGAGTATATTGTTAAGGAGCGTATCTTGTGTCGCAGGGTCAGACAAAATATCGCCGGCAAGCGTTTCGCTGAACGCACCGTTCTCGATGTTCGTTACGACGAGCATAAGCGCCGCTCCGTTAGCCTTTGCTATTGCGGGAACTTCGGCAAGATAGGGGGAGTTGATTGTCCCGTCAGAGTTCGCCGTATAGCTAAAAGGCGCAAAATATGTAAGGTAGGGCGCAGCTTGATTCGTTTGGCTAAGGAGCGGAGCGGGCAATTCCGCCCCGGGCGGCTCGATGTAGGCATTGACCTCGGCTCTATATTTGGCTCTTGGCGGAATATATATGCGCGTTCCGATGCTTAGCTGCGCTACCGGATAGATGTTGTTGATTCGCGCAAGTTCGTAATAATCGATACCGAACCGCTGTCCTATAAGATATAGGGTGTCACGCGGCGCAACCCAATAATAGGAACCGGTTATAGGTATGACAAGCGCTTGACCGACTACAAGGTTATCGGGCTCGGGAAGCTCGTTCGCCGATACGATTTCGGCGACGGCGACTCCGAACACGCGCGAAATACCCCACAGCGTATCCCCACTTCTTACAACATATATTTGCATATAACATCCTCCGAACTTAATTTATATTATATATGCGCGGCAAGTGCTTTAAGTTACGGTAATTATCGTTTTTTCCGGAATGGACAATTCAAGTTATCAATATTTTGGAATCTTTTCGGTTCATATTTGTCATCAGCGCTAAAGCATCTCTTTGCCGGAGTGGACAATTTCAAGTTATCAATATTTTGGAATCTTTTCGGCTTATATTCGTCATCGGCACTAAAGTGCTTCATTGCCCACTCCTTATTTTTCATATCATAGCGTTGCTACGAATAAAAAACTTTAACGAACCTAATCTTGAAAATCCATTCAAGATGTTTTATCAATTCTCGTGTCTACTCCTCGTTTTTACGCGGTTTGTGTTAATCTAAAGCTATAACAGATTGTTTTGGTAGCCTAAAATATCATAAAAAAGCCTCCGAGGCTATTGCCGCGGAGGCTTATCATATCTTCAAGCAGTGTAGTTTAGTTTGACTTGGGCGATTGTAAGATTAATTCTTATCAAACTCGATTCGCAGCTTGGGATTGCGCGCCGCTTGTACCTCGTTAGGTCTACTGATAAACGCGGTCAAAGGAGCGTTATGCAATTCCTCGGGCGATTTATAGGCCTTATCCGCAAGCGCTAACACAAGCTTTGCGGCTTGGTCGAGCGTATCTTTGTTCTCGGTTTCGGTCGGCTCGAACATCAACGCTTCGTGAACTATAAGCGGAAAGTACATAGTAGGCGGATGCATACCGCCGTCAATCATTCCTTTTGCCATATCGAGCGCGGATACCGTCGTCTCGCGTTTTAACTTTTCCATGCTCAATACGAACTCGTGCATGCAAAGGTTTTGCGGGTCGTAGTCCAGCTTTTTTAATAGCGTTTTGAGGTAGTTTGCGTTCAAAACCGCTTTTTGCGCCGCCTCTTTAATGCCTTCTTTTCCTAAGGTTACAATATACGCGTACGCCTTGACAAGTACGCCAAAATTGCCGTAAAAGGACTTAACCTTGCCGATACTCCTATCAGGTGTATGAAACGAATATCTTCCGTTCTGTTTTACGATTATCGGAGAGGGAAGATAGGGTGCAAGATGCGGCTTGCAGCCCACGGGTCCTGAGCCCGGCCCGCCGCCGCCGTGCGGAGTCGCAAAGGTCTTGTGGAGATTGAGATGAACTACGTCGAAGCCCATATCTCCCGGACGCACTATTCCCATGACGGCGTTGAGGTTCGCGCCGTCGTAATAGAGCAGTCCGCCCGCGCCGTGTACCGCTTGGGCAATCCGTGTAATATTCTTTTCGAATCTCCCAAGGGTGTTAGGATTGGTAAGCATAAGCCCGGCGACCGTGTCGTCGAGCGAAGCATTGAGCGCCGCGACGTCCACCTCGCCCTTGTCGTTCGAGGGGATATTGACGACGGTAAATCCTGCAAGCGCCGCGCTTGCCGGATTGGTACCATGCGCCGAATCGGGCACAAGTATTTTGACACGCTTTGAATCGCCTCGCGCTTCATGGTACTTCTTAATCATAAGAAGTCCAATATATTCGCCGTGCGCTCCCGCGGCGGGTTGCAGTGTGAATGCGTCCATTCCCGTTATCTCTTCAAGACTTTTTCCGAGCTTGTACATCAACTCGAGCGCGCCTTGCGAATGTTTTTCGTCCTGAAGCGGATGTGCTTTTGCAAAGCCGTCGAGCGCGGCGAGATATTCGTTGAGTTTGGGGTTATATTTCATAGTGCATGAGCCTAGGGGATAGAACCCCGTATCCACGCCGAACGCGCGGCGCGAAAGCTCGGTATAATGCCGTGCAATATCTATTTCGCCGACCTCGGGCAGCCTTGGCGGGCTTGCGCTAAGCAGCCTTTGACTGATAGGGTATTCGGGAGAGCCCGAAGTGGGCACGGATGCCGCGCTTCTTCCCTTTACGCTTCTTTGATATATCGTCTTCATAAACAAGCCTCCTTGACGGTCTTCGCTGTCAATTCGATTTCCTTTGCCGTGACCGTCTCGGTAGCGCACCAAAGAATGCGGTAATCGTCAAGCGCTAAGCCCCCCAAAATGTTTTTGCGCGAGAGCGCGGCGAGTATTGTTGAAGCGGGGGTAGTGGATACCGTTACGAATTCGTGGAAAAACTCATCTTGATTCTCAAGAGTAAGTCCGACCTTTTGCAAGCAATCCTTAAGATAATGCGCGTTGTCAAAGCATGCCTTAGCAACGTCCTTGAGCCCTTTTGCGCCCATTACCGAAAGGTACATCGCGGCAGTCAGCGCGCAATGCGCCTGATTAGAGCAGATGTTCGAAGCCGCCTTTTCGCGTCTTATATGTTGCTCGCGCGCTTGAAGCGTAAGCACGTACGCGCGGTTGCCTTTTGCGTCCACCGTCTCGCCGACAATGCGACCGGGCAGTCGTCTAATCATTGCTTTTTGCGCCGCCATAAAGCCGAGATACGGCCCACCGAAAGATATGCCGAGCCCTAAAGGCTGTCCCTCTCCGACCGCTATATCCGCCGAACATTCCGACGGCTTTTTCAAAAGTCCGAGCGCGATAGGGTTGACGCCCATAACGAACCTTGCGCCGTACGAGTGTGCGAGCGCGCCGAAGCTTTCTGCGTCCTCTATTGTGCCGTTATAGCCCGGCTGTTCAAGATAAACCGCGGCATAGCTGTTGTCGAGCAGTTCCGCCGCTTTGTCCAAGTCGAGCGCGCCGCACTTTGCGGGGGCGATGATTACTTCAAGCCCCGAATTGAGCAGATAAGTGCGAATAACTTGCAAGGTATCGGGCTTTATATTCGGGGAAAGCAAGACCTTTTTTCTGTTTTTTTCGACGCACATCATAAGCGCTTCGGCGGCGGCGGTTGCGCCGTCGTAGTGCGAAGCGTTCGCGGCGTCGAGTCCGGTAAGCTCGGCAATCATTGTCTGATACTCGAATATCGATTGAAGTATTCCTTGACTAAGCTCTGCTTGATAAGGGGTATAAGCGGTCAAAAATTCCGACCTTGCAGAAAGGTATTTGACTATCGGGGGTATATAGTGCGAATACGCGCCCCCGCCCCTTAGAACAGTCTTAAAGATTTTGTTCTTTGCCGCGATGTCTTGTATATCGCGCTCTGTGTCCGCTTGGGACTTGCCCTTGGGCAGCCTTAGCGTTTTTAGCTTTATATCAGCGGGAATATCACGGAAAAGCGCGTTGAGCGAGCCGATTCCGATTTTTTTCAGCATCGCCTTGACCTCGGTGTCCGTGTGCGGGGTATAACTTGCCATAATCACTCGTACAACAATGTTGCGTTGAATTTAACCGTTCTTTTGAGCGGTTAGCAACATCGTATTTATTTTAGCGATTTTTTCGAAGTAGACAATTTTAAGTTACTAATATTTTGGGGTCTTTTCGGCTCATATCGTCATTGGCACTAAGGCATCTACATTTTTTACATTATAGCAATGCTATGAGTAAAAATTTTGACGGATTTAATCCTGAAAATCAATGCAAAATATCTTATCAACTTCCTTTTGTCCACTTCTCGTTTTTCGCTTAGAATTTATAGTTATTATCTTAAAGCGTTGCGAGATATTCTTCTTCGGTCAACAGCTCGGCAGTCTCGGTGAACTCGATTTTGGCGAACCATGCGTCGTAGCATGCCTCGTTGATTAGCGCGGCATCGTCAAGCAGCGCTTCGTTAATTTCTACTACCTTGCCCGTAACGGGAGAATAGACCTCGGAAACAGCTTTGACAGACTCGATTTCGGCAAGGGTGTCGCCGACGGAAAGCTCTGCGCCTACCTCGGGCAGTTGGATAAAAACGATGTCCCCGAGCTCGAACTGTGCGTAATCCGATATGCCGACCTTAGCCGTGTTGTTTGTCATCTGCACCCATTCGTGTGACTTTGTGAACTTGATACCGCTCATATTGGTTCTCCTTAAGATTTATTTGCTTCTTTTATAAAAAGGCATATTCGTCCATGCCGCTTTAAGCTTTCTTCCTCTTACATCTATATAAACATCGCCCTCGTCGACGTCTTTTTTGACGCGCGCCATAGCGTATGCTCCGCCGATAGTGGGGCAGGGACCGCCCGAAGTGGTATGACCGATAAGCTTGCCCGCGGCGTCGAATATATCACAATGCTCCCTTGCGATTCCGCGGTCTATCAGAATAAGCCCGCGCCGCGAATACTCAGGGGGGGTGTTTACAAGATAGCTTTTACCGATGAAGTCGAGTTCAGTTTTAATAAACGCGTCCAATCCCACCTCGTGCGCTTTAGTCTTAGCGGTTAGCTCGTGACCGTACAAAGGCATACTGCTCTCGAATCTCAATGTATCTCGCGCGCCCAAGCCGGCAGGCTCTAACCCCAAATCCTTACCCGCCTCGTACAACGCTCGATACAACCGCTCGGCATCGGAATTGGCGATATAGAATTCATAGCCCGCCTCACCCGTATAGCCTGTTGTAGAGATTAAGCAATTGATACCGGCAACGGTAACATTGTCTGCAAAATAATAATTTTTTGAAGGAACGAAGCTTATATCGCAAAGCGAGGACAAAATTTCGCGTGAGCGCGGCCCTTGAAGCGCTATTTGCGAAAGGTTATCCGAAATATTCGTAAGCGTAGCGCCCGCGGATAGGTTGGATTCAATCCATTCGTAGTCTTTCTCGACATTGGAAGCGTTGACCACCAACAAAAATTTTTCGTTCGAATATTTATAAACGAGCAAATCGTCCACTATCCCGCCGTCCTCGTAGCACATTAAAGCGTATCGACATTGGTTGATTGCCATAGTGCGGACGTTGTTGGTGACAAGGTGTTGCAACGCGTCCTCGGCAAAGGACCCCGTGATTAAAAGCTCGCCCATATGCGACACATCAAACAGTCCCGCCGCGCCTCTTACCGCGTTGTGTTCCGCGATTATGCCTTTGCCGTATTGAATGGGGAGCTCATACCCTGCGAATTCGACGAGTTTGCCGCCTAAGCGCTTGTGTAATTCGTATAAAGCGGTTAATTTTGCCATAAATGCCTCCTAACGCGATAATAAAAAAATCAACAACTTCATTATATACTAAGCGGCAAAAAAGTCAAGATATTAAGGAAACAATGAACAAATACATTCTAAGCATTTTATCTATACCAATAGGCGGTCTGCCGCGCCCGTCTATGCGTTATTGCTTGTCAAACTTGCTATTGCTTGTCAAGCCTCGCTATTGCTTGTCAAACCTCGCTATTGCTTGTCAAACCTCGCTATTGCTTG
>CAYOYS010000095.1:0-6136 GCA_964408255.1 uncultured Christensenellaceae bacterium
GATTAGATTCGTCAAAATTTTTTACTCATAGCATCGCTATGATGTGAAAAATTTAGGCGCTTAATGTCGATGACGGATATAAGCCGAAAAGATATCCAAATATTAACGACTCGAAATTGGCTACAACGTTTATTTGTATGCCACGCATAATCTGGACAAAGTGTGCATAAGTTTTAATGTATTAACTTTGGGAGGGCATTTTATGGCGTTCGATATCAAATACGAGGTTGTCAAAAACGATTGTTTCACCGAGCTTGCACATTCGCAGATAGTGGTAACATGCACTATCAACACCGCGGAACGCGGAGGAGTATCCAAAATACTCGGAGTCTCCGCCGATGCGAGGCTTATGAGCTTGGAAGCGTTGTCGGGCGAAGCAAAGCTAACGGGCAAGGTGAATTACAAAATCCTATATCTCGACGGCGAAGGCAAGCTGTCGGGCTTGGATTATTTCAGTGATTTTGCCGATACGGTGCAAGCGGAATCTATACAAGCGAGTTTTAAGCTGACCGCCGAAACTAATATTATAGATGTGGATACCACGGTGGCGGGGGACGAAATCACTCTTTCCGCGGTATGCGACTTCGTAATAAGCACTGTGGTTACGACAGAGCTTAAGACGCTGTCCGAGCTTGACGCAGAATATAATATTGCGGAACAAAACGTGCAAAAAATCAACACTTCCGAGGTGTCATTCGAGATAAGCGAGGAGGTGGAAAGCGGTGTCAACATCGACAAGGTGCTGCTTTATGAAAGCCGCGTGATTGCGCTAGATACCGCGGTATGCGAGGGCGGAGTCGCGTTGTCGGGAGAAGCGTCATCGGACATCATCTACTTAAGCGAGGGCAAAGTATACACAAAGACCGTTATTATCCCGTTCAAAGAGGAGCTTGCCATTCAAAAGGCGGATAATCTCTTTTTCCGCGCTAAGATAAAAAATGCACGGCTAATATTGTCGGGCGAGGAAGACAACAACATCTTGCGCATAGAGCTGCTTGTCGCGGCGTTCGGCATCAATACATATTGCGAGAAGCAACGGGTGCTCTCGGACATCTTTTCGGAAGCGGCGGAGTTGAACGAGACAACGCAATGCTTGGATAGCGAACGATATCTTTTCTCGCGCAACGCGCAGACTGCGCTTACTACCGAGGCGGGGCTAGAGGACAACATAAGACCGGTCGCCAAGGTTATGGCGACACCTGTATCGCGCAACAACCTTGCGAATCTCATAGCGGAGGAGGACGGAGTGACCGCGGAAGGTCTTATCGTCGCGAACGTTCTTTACCTTGACGAGGACGACAAGGTCGGCTCGGTGCAAATCGAACTGCCGTATTCGGTGCGACTTGATATGCAAGGGGTTGCCCCGTCCATGGTCTTAAAGGGCGAAGCGGTAGCCTCGAGCGTCACTGCAAAGAGCAAGGGCAGCATAATCGAGATAAGAGCAGAACTCAACATAAGAGTAGATGCGTTTGAAAAAGAGCGGTTGAAGTTTATTACGGAAGTAAGCGAGGGGGAGGCAAAAGCGGAGAACCCTTCCGGAATCAGCATATATTTTGTAGGCGAAGAAGATACCTTGTGGTCGATTGCCAAGTCGCTTAACGTTTCGCCCAAAAAACTGCTTGTAAGCAATCCTTCCCTTCTCGACGGGATTGAGAAAGGAATGAGGATTATGGTATTTCGCGAAAAGAAGTTATAACGAGCGTCAATAAGAGATTATAACAAGCATTGAGGTTATGACAAGCGTCAATAAGAGATTATGACAAGCATTGAGGTTATGACAAGCGTCAATAAGAGATTATGACAAGCATTAATAAGAGATTATGACAAGCGTCAATAAGAGATTATGACAAGCGTCAATAAGAGATTGTAACATAAAAGGCTGCCGACTACGGCAGCTTTTTGTGTTATGCGAACGCGCTCGCGCGTTATAATCAAATCAATATACTAACTCTCATAATCAAAAGTCAATATACGAACCAACGGCAAAACATTAATGCAAATATACCTTATGCGGCGCTTCATAATTAAGTCAATATACGGACAACGGTAAAAACATCAAAAAGACACACTTAATATAATTTTTTGTCAAAATCAATATACGAATCCGTACACTTCGCTGTCAAATAATAGCGAGCGTTGCTTGGCAAGCGCCGCTTCAAGGTCGGTATAAAGCGCGAATACCGCGCTGCCGCTCCCGCTCATCGAAACCATTATTGCGTTGCGGTCGTTAAGCACACGAAGCTGCTCGGCAATCATCGAATTAAGGCTTTGTGAAGCGCTAAGAAGGGCATTTGCAGGAATAATCTTAGTGTCTTTGCCCTCGCGTAAATTCTTCATAATCAAGTCCGACTTAATTGAGGTCGACTTTAATGTGTCGTAGACGGCGTATGCCTCGGCTGTGGATACGCCCGAGGTATCGAGAATAATTAGAGCAAACATTGCAGGAAGCGGAGGGAGCCTCTCAATAATATCCCCTCGCCCCGTACAGCGCGCAAGCCCTTCTTTGAGAAAGAACGCGGTATCGCTACCGAGCGACTTTGCAAGCGGGAGCAGTTCGGATGTAGAGATATTATAAAGTATCGCCATTCCCTTAAGTACCGCCGCGGCATTGGTAGAGGAGCCGCCTAGACCGCTCATTACGGGAATCCGCTTGACTATGCGGATATCCGCGCCGTTGGTCTCGAACACCGCAGAAAAAAGCTTCGCCGCTTTGAGCGCGTTGTCGTCCTCGACCTTTGCGCCGATAATCTCCGAGCTACATTCGCTGTCCTCGCGCGCGGTGATTATGACGGTATCGTGAAGGTCTATCGTCTGCATCACGGTATCTATATTGTGATAGCCGCTTTCCTCGTCCTTGCCGTTGACGGCAAGACTTAAATTGATTTTTGCATAAGCCTTTATCGCTATACTTTTCATAATTCAAGTATACCATATACGGAAAAATATGTATAATAATTTTTTTTAAGCCAATAATTTAGGGCGAGGTGGATTATGAAAAAATATGCTGTTGTATTTTCTTTGGTATTGTGTCTTGTCGTGTTATCTGTTTCTTGCGGAAGCGCCCGCGAACAATACATACGCATACATATTAGGGCGAACAGCAACGAGAGCTGTGACCAAGCCGTTAAGCTAGAGGTAAGAGACGCGATAATAAAACATCTCGAGCCGCTAGCCGCCTCCGCTAAAAATAAAAAAGAGATGATGTCCATGCTCGTTTGCGATATTGAAGCAATACAAGCGGTAGCAAAAGGCACTCTTTGCGCTAACGGTTTTGGGTACGGTGCCGCAGTAAGGCTTGCAAGAGAGGACTTTCCCGAGAAAACCTACGGGGAATTAACGCTCGAAGCGGGCAGCTACGACGCGCTTATTATAACGCTTGGCGGCGGAGAAGGCGATAATTGGTGGTGCGTAGCATTCCCGCCCCTTTGTTTCATACCGGCAACGGATAACGGAACAAACGAGATAAGATACAAATCCAAGCTTGCCGAATGGCTCGAAATGCTTCGGAATACATAAGAAGCTAACTATTAAAATAGTAAGCTGAAATGTGAGAAATCAAAAGATGTTGCGAACCACGCAAAATTCGGTTAAACTCAACGCAACATCATTGTATGGAACCAAATATGCCGAAAAAACAGATTTTTGCGTTCGTTGCCGTGCTGTTGCTAATCGCTTCGTTGACAATGTATTTTACCTTGCAAACCCAAGCGCTAGATATCAACGATACCGCCGCCGCGGTGCTTAAGCAGGGCTCAACGGGCTCCCTTGTCCGTACCGTTCAAACAAGACTCAAGAATTGGGGTTATTATACGGGGTCGATAGACGGCATTTATGGTCCGTTGACCACACAGGCGGTTAGATACTTCCAAAGCAAGAACAAGCTTGTGGTAGACGGAATAATCGGCGCGAAGACGGCGGCGGCATTGGGTGTCAATCTGTCCTCTTCCGGAAGCTCGGGGTACAGCAGCTCGGACGAAACCCTTCTTGCCCGCTGCATTTACGGGGAAGCGCGCGGAGAGCCGTATACCGGTCAAGTCGCGATAGCCGCAGTGATACTCAATAGGGTAAAAAGTTCAAAATTCCCGAACACTATAGCGGGTGTGATATATCAGCCGGGCGCGTTCACGGTAGTTCAGGACGGGCAGATTAACTTGACTCCCAACAGCACCGCAAAATCCGCGGCGCGCGACGCTTTGAACGGTTGGGACCCGACTAACGGCTGTATTTACTATTATAATCCCGCGACCGCGACAAGCGCTTGGATTTGGTCGCGCGAGGTTCGGCTTGTAATTGGCAACCACCATTTTGCGGTATAAGGAGAGGTTATGAACAGAAGGGGAGTAACAATATTATTAATAGTGCTTGTAACGGTGTTCGCGCTTACCGCGGCGGGGCTTGGCATTGCGTGGGGCATTACAAGCAAGTCGGCAAGAGCGGAGAACAATAGGCTCGGCGGTACGCTCGAGAACATATATCAGCAGAGCTATTACGAGTTGACTTACAATATTTCCAACATCGCGACTTCGCTCAACAAGCTTCTTATAAGCAACAGCGTAGCCATGCAAAGAAAGCTTTTGGACGACCTTTCTGCATACTCTGCAAGCGCGGTGACCAATCTCGCGTCTGTGCTTGCGGAGAACACAAACGCCGAAAAAGTGATGAAATATATCAATCAAGTCGGCGATTACAGCAGTTATCTTTTGTTCAAGTTAGCAAACGGCGAGACGCTGTCCTTAGAGGACAGGGACAACATAACTTCGATTTACGTTACTTTGTTAGCGATTGAAGAGGCGCTCGACGAGGTCAAAGAAGAGGTGGAGACACGCGGCTATGTCTTTCTTGAGAATCTTGGCACCGCCAACGATGTAATCGGCAATATGCTCGACGGCCTTGAGTCCTCGGACATACAATACCCTACGCTTATATACGACGGACCCTTTAGCGCGGCGCTTGAGACGAAAGAGCCCAAAGGACTTATAGGAGAGGAAATCGATGCCGCCTCGGGCGAAGCCAAGGTTAGAGAATATCTTAATGGACACACCGTCAATTCGATAGAATATCTTGGGGAAGGCACCAATCATTTTTCCGTGTTGATGTATAGGGCGGATACCGAGCTCGGCGAAGCCAATATCGAGGTTGCAAAAAGGGGCGGCGGCATAGTTATGATGAATATTTTGTATGAGGTGAACGAGCCCGAGCATGACGAGACGGCTTGTGTAGGGGCGGCAAGTAGCTACCTTGCCGATATCGGCTATCCGAATATGAGCGCGGTATGGGTGAGCAATTATAACAGCACCATGTACGTCAACTTCGCATATGTTCAAAACGGCGTCATCTTGTACCCCGATTTGATAAAGGTTAAGGTTGCGGCGGATAATATGGCGATAGTGGGAGTTGAGGCGTTAAGCTACGCTTTCAATCACCGCGAAAGAGAGGGTTTGACGCCCGCAATCACCGAAATCGCCGCGCGAAACGCAATCTCGGTCAATATTACAATTCAGTCGGTAAGGCTTGCGATTGTCCCAACGGACGGCGAAACCGAAAAGCTTGTCTATGAGGTCTACGGAACGACCAACGAGGACAAATACTTCATATATATAGACGCGTTGACCGGCGACGAAATCAACATTCTTCGGGTAATCGACAGCGATAAAGGAATGTTGTTGGTATAATATGCGATAAATGCCGACTCGATAGTCGTTCGATATTAATTAACGAATAATGTTCTATCAATGCAAACGGCGGTTAATGTTTTGAGATTCAATGTCGTAAGCATAAGTGTCGATTCAGTGCTTGTAAACAAAAATAACGATTCGTGTTTTGAGCGGTTTTTTGGTTGCCGGTATGCGTGTCGGCAACCAAATGTAAAGACGAGGTAAAGTTGCAATTCCCAACAGCTTGCCATAAGCTTAATAACGGATTTTTTCCTTAGTTAATAAGCCTTTTTTGTCGAAGTGGGCAAATTCAAGTTGTTATATTTTGATATCTTTTCGACTCATATCCGTCATCGGCACTAATGCGCTTAAACTTTTCACAACATAGCGCTGCTATGAGTAAAAAATTTTTATGAATTTAATCTCGAAAATACGTTCAAAATATTTTAGTAACTCTCTTTTGCCCACTCTTTTTTTTGTTG
>CAYOYS010000096.1:0-6081 GCA_964408255.1 uncultured Christensenellaceae bacterium
GCAAAAATGCTTATTCCCTATATAATACGAATCGATTACACCATAACAGTTCCCAACGCGCCGAGTACCGCGGTGAAGGTTTTTAGACTGTTCGATACCCAAGATATTACAGAGGAATTATTTGCCATACCTACTGTTGAGGACGGATATACTTTTGATTAATCAATCGGCAAAAATTGCTTGCCGCTTATTATTGCTTGCATAGCCGTCTTAGAATATTAAGGAAGCAATTAATCGGTACAGTAATAAATGCCGCTTATTATTGCTTGCATAGCTACCTTAGAATATTAAGATGCGAAAGGTTGCTTATACAGTTAGCCGATAATCGGTACGGTAATAAATGCCGCTTATTATTGCTTGCATAGCTACCTTAGAATATTAAGATGCAAAAGGTTGCTTATACAGTTAGTCAATAATTGGTACGGTAATAAATGCCGCTTACTAAATCGCACGCTTGCTAAATCGCGCGCTTGCTAAATCGCGCCGCCACGGTGCGCGTAAAAAAGATATTGTTGCGCGTAGCCCGCATATTCTCCATAAAGTTTCAATAAGTATTCTCGCATAGCTTCCGTACTGCATATATTGTTTGACAATTTGCAATAGGTTTTCTTTATCCAAGTATCGACGGGGAAAACGTCCTTTTTTCCGTAAGAAAAGAGCAACACACAGTCGGCGACTTTGCTGCCGACGCCCGATAGGCTCATTAATCTATTTTTGGCGGCTTTTGTGTCAAGCGATTGCACTGAGTCGAGGTCGAATCCCGAAGCGACTTGGCGAGCGGTTTCGACAAGATACCTCGCACGATAGCCCGCACCAAGCATTTTATAGAATTCTGTATCCGCATTTGCCATTGATTCGGGCGTAGGGAATGTGTAGTATCCCCCTCGATTCTCCCCGAGCGCCGCCGTAAGCCGCTCGATAATCCCGCGGATACGCGCGATATTGTTGTTCGCTGAGATAATAAAAGATATAAGACATTCAAAGCGTTCTTGTCTGAGTATGCGAATCCCGCCCCCGAAAGCAACGCTTTGCTTAATCATCGGTTTGTCGATTAAACTATCGATAATTTTGGAATAGTCCGTCCCAAAATCAAAATAATTATAAAAATAAGTCGTGTTATCAGTAATAATTCGGTATTCGTCGCGAGTGTCTTTGATTAGCGCCGCCTCGCGTCCCGCGCAGATGTGATATTCGCCCGAGTCTAAGCGTTCGTATCTGAATACCTGTCCACATTCAAAAATCGCGCGTGGCTCGAAGCGTTCGTCTTTGGTAATGATAATTTCACTGTCGGCAACGGTAATCATTGCAGTCCCCAATCTATCGGAGAATAGCCTTTGGCTTTTAGGAAAGCGTTGGCTTTAGAAAAGTGTCCGCAGCCGAAAAAACCGTTGAACGCGGACAGCGGACTCGGGTGTGGCGCCTCGAGCACAAGGTGACGGGTGTTGTCAATAAGGCTCGCCTTGCTTCGCGCGTTACTGCCCCAGAGCAAGAACGCAATAGGCGTCTTGCGTGAGGAAAGAATACGGATTACCGTATCGGTAAAGACTTCCCAGCCCTTTCCGCGGTGTGAATTGGCTATCCTTTCGCGTACGGTGAGCGCGGTATTGAGCAAAAACACCCCTTGCTTTGCCCAACTCTCAAGGAAACCGTGCTTGGGCGGAGTTATTCCCAAATCGTCCTCAAGCTCCTTATATATATTCAACAGCGAAGGCGGCGGCGCGATACCCGACTTGACCGAGAACGCAAGCCCATGCGCCTGCCCCGGATTGTGATAGGGGTCTTGACCAAGTATGACCGCTTTAACTTCCGAATAGGGCGTAAGCTTAAATGCCTCGAATATGTTATACATATCCGGGTATACATTGTACGAGTTGTATTCTTTCTTCAAAAACTCTCTTAACGCGAGATAATAAGGCTTGGAGAATTCGTCCTTAAGCAACAAATCCCAATCATTGCCGAATTCAATCATATCTTTCCGTATAACGATGCCGCTTTGGATTTAACCGAATTTTGAGCGGTTAGCAACATCTTTAATCATTTTTCCGTTTTCCCCTAAGCGGGAACGCTGCAGATACAAAGCGAGCGTTGAACTCCATTTTGCGGATATCCAACTCCTTGAGCGAGCTTTAGTGCATATTTGACTTTCCATTATTGAAATTTTAGCATATTTTTACAAAATAGTCCACGCATAGATAAGATTGTGAAAACCGCTCCTTCAAAAGGCAAAATAACTTTGAAATAAGACTGAATCTGTGATATACTTTTTATAGATTACCGGAGGATAATACGTGAGCAAAAAAAAGGATTTTGGCAGACGCTTGTTTTATTTGGTGCTTCGACCGCTGCTTCGACCGGTAGCATGGATAATTTATCGCGTCAGACTATATAAAGAAAAAAGAATCAAAGGTCAGCATCTCGTCTTATGCAATCATTCGTCCCTTATCGATTCTGTGCTTGTCAGCTCGATGTTTCAAATGCCGATATATTTTGTAGCGGCATCTTACCTTGTCAAATCCAAGTTTTGGGGCAAGCTTTTGAAACTTATTACCGGCATAATCCCCATTGATAAAGCGGGAATGGATGTCAAAGCGATGCGCGCAGTGCTTAAGACGCGGGACGCGGGACGCTCTGTCGGGGTGTTTCCCGAGGGCAACAATACGATAAGCGGAGCGCCGCTCTTCTTTGGGATAGGGATTGCGAAACTTGCCAAGCAACTAAAACTGCCGGTTGCGCTTTGCAATATCTGCGGAGGGTATTTTACTCATCCAAAGTGGGCGCTTAATCGCCGCAATGGCGAAGTCACGGGCAAGGTTGTAACGATTATTCCCGCTAGTGAGGTCAACAGTTTGCCGCTCGATGAACTTTACAGAATCATACGCAAGACGCTCTATGTGGACGCGTACGCTGTGCAAGAGAAAGATAAAAAGCTATATAAGGGCAAGAATCTCGCGGCAGGAATAGAGGGTCTGTTCTTCCTATGCTCAGAATGTAAGGGCGAGGCGAGTATAAAAAGTGTCGGCGGAGATTGTTTTGAATGTTCGGCATGCGGCGCTAAGATGCGCTATAACGAGTACGGTTATATCGAGGGTTCTCGGTTCGACACGACAAGGGATTGGGATAATTGGCAACTTGAGGAGATAACAGCTTACGCAAAAAGCGTGGAAAAAGGCGAGCTTGTCTATAAAGTGGAAGGCTATAATTTAATCGACTTCACGGGTAAGGATAGAGTCGTAATTGGACGGGGCTGCTTCGAACTGTATACCGACAGAGTGGAGATAGACGGGCACCGAATCCCAATAACCGAGATTCGCGGCACCGCGCTGCACATCATCAACAGCGTGTTGATTACGACCAACGAGGGCAAGAATTACGGAATCGTCAATAACGACCCGCTAGTTCCGGGCATACATATGTGGTACGCTATCGATGCGTTGCGCGGCATAGTCAGTCAGAACAAGTCGGGGATAGGACTTTCCGAAAAGACAACGGCGTAAGGAGAGGAGTTTGTGAAACTTATTAAGGCGGCAATGTGGGACAGGATGCAGTATATATTTCGCGCATATTATGACCGCATGATGCATGCTTGCTTTTATTACGACGGTACGCTCGACGCTCTTGCGCTTAAAGAAGCCTTTACGATACTTGTAACCAAGATACCTATTTTAAGAAGCAGATACATTGCCAATCCCGCGATACCTTATTGGAAAGTGACCGAGCATGTCAACGCGGACAATTTTTTCACATTCGTGGAGGTTGAGGATAGTGACGAAGCGGCAGACAACTTTCTCTGTACTTCAATTCCTGTAAAATCCGACTATCAACTGCGGGCGCTACTTGTGCGAAGCGGCGGCAAGGACACATTGTGCATTATTATCAACCACATGTGTTTTGACGGAGCGGATTTTAAGTATTTCAACAAAAAACTTGCCGAATGTTATAATAACATAGTATCCAAAAATCTTCACACGGTCGATGTAAAAGCGGGCACACGAAGCGCCGCGCAAGTATATGCTTCGATGAACAAAAAAGACCGTATCGCGGCAAAAAAGCTGTTCCGCAACGCAAGCGCGGTCAAAGAGCGCGCGGGATTCCCGTTTGAGCCGCCGAGCGGCAAAGACGCTCAAACGATTATCAAGCACAAGTTGTTTGTGCCGATAATTAAACTTAAGGCTGCAGGCAAGGCGCAAGACGCTACCGTCAACGATATTATACTAGCCGCCTATTGCCGCGCCCTTTACTCTGTCACCGAAAGGGACGCAAGCGAGCCCCTTTCCGTTGCTTGTATGGTCAATCTCCGCCGTCATATCGCATCGGGCGACACTAAGGGACTTACCAATTTGACAAGCCTTTTTATGTGCGAAATAAGCTCGCGTGGCAAAGATATATTCAAGACGGTGGAGTTGGTCAAAGCCGCTTTGCATGCCGTCAAGCGCGATAAGTTCATCGGCTTGTACGGACCGCCCCTTATTAAACTTGCTTTCTCAATCTTTCCCGCGGCATTAGCGGAAGCATGCATTAAATTGGGCTATAATAATCCGCTAATCGGAATGAGCAATATCGGGATAATAGAGGACGAGGCACATTCGATGGGTGGGGTAAGGCTTCGCGACGCGTTTATGACGGGCGCAATCAAGTTCAAGCCGTATATGCAACTTGCGCTCACCACATTCCGCGATGAGATAACCTTTACTGTCGCGCAAAAAGCATCCCCTAAAGATTGTAACAAAATCAAGAGGCTACTAGAGCTAATCGACGCCGAGCTTCTCGAATATATCAAAGGAAGTAATTAAGGAAGCAATGAATAAATTGCAAAAAAGTTTGAATAGGAGAATGAAGATGGATTATAACAAAAGCGCCGATGCAATGATGAACCTTATCACAAAGGTAGTAGACGAAATAGGACCAAGGTTGCCTGCTTCTTTCGAGGAAAGGGAGGCTGCCAAGCTGATACGCGCCGAGTATGAAGCTAATATCGGACTTAAGACGGTATCCGAGCCTTTTAAGGTCGCGCCGAATTCCACAATAGGCTTTATACCCTATCTCGGCTACATGGCGCTAACGGGTTTTATCCTGTTTTGGGTAATGCCGCTGCTCGGCGCGATAGCCGCGGGCGCCGTGCTGATTTATGCGTTCACTATGGTATTCGTTTATACCGACTTGTTTAAGTTTTTGTGGCCCAAGAAAGACAGCGAGAACTTTTATACGGTGCAGGAGCCTAAGTCAGGCAAAGCGGATTATACGATAATCCTTGGTGCGCATTACGACAGCAGTTGGCATTGGACGCTGCAATATCAAAATCCTAAGACGATGATTCTTAAGCTCAATATGGGAATATTGGCGGTGTTTGTGCTGTTTGCCGCGGGCATCGTGCTTTCGGCAACGGGTAAAAACACGGCGATATGGACAGCTATTGCTAATTATTCCGTAACGCGCTGGACGGTATCGGAATGGGTTTTCAGAATACTACTTATTGTGCTTTCTCCGGGCTTTGTATTCCTCATTCTCTTCCTTTCTCTCGAAAAAAGTCTTGCGTCACCCGGCGCGATGGACAACCTTAGCGGCATCGCCCTCAATATGGAAATAGCCAAGCACTTTGCAGCGAATCCCGATGAGTTACCCGAGAACTGTCGTTTTATTGCGGCGGCGTTCGGCTGTGAGGAAGCGGGACTTAAAGGCTCTATGGCGTTCGCCAAGCGACATAAAGAAGACGGACTTCTTGAGAACGCTTACGTGATAAACGTCGATTCAATCAGCGACGGCGACTATTTTGAGGTTGTCGTAGGCGATATTATGCAGTTTTCGCGTTTTGATAAAGAATTGATTGACTTAGCATACCAAAGCCTTCAAGAAGCGGGTATAGTGAGAAAGACAGGCAAGGTTTTCAACCCTATCGGTGGTTGCGACTCTACTTCCTTTGCCAAGCTCGGTGTGCCGACCGTAACCATTGCTGCGCAGAATCCCGTCCCGACCACCTACTATCATACTAAGGACGACAGACCCGAAAGGCTTGACAAAAAAGTGTTCGCCGAGGGTCTTAACGCGGTGCATATTCTAATCAAAAAAATATTTGCAAAGGAAGCG
>CAYOYS010000097.1:0-5957 GCA_964408255.1 uncultured Christensenellaceae bacterium
ATTCGATATATCGTATTCCGTACCGTTGAACACAATGCGATAGCCAACAGAATACGCGGATGCTTCGAAGCTCAAAGCAAGCCTAGCCGTACCTTCGACCTCTACTGCACCGACTGAAAGCTCTTGGGGCGGAGCGGCAACCGTTATCGGGAATGCAATTGTATCGCTGTATGGCGAATCGCCGTAAGCAATCCCGTCGCCCACTGCTTTTATCGAAAATTCTGCACTTGAATCGAGTTGGAGTGTATAATATACATAGTTCCCTATCGTTTCAAAAATCGAATCTGACAGCTCGCTGCCGTCCATGTTTACGATATATCCCGCCGAAAGAATATTCTTCGACCAATACAGCGCCTTTTTTGACGGGTCATAGCTTATTGTCGGCTTGGCAAGCATAGGAAGGCGGGGATTACCGTCCGAATCTATTATATATTCGTATGACGTGGATTTGTTGGAATCAAGATTTTTCGTGGGGTCTGCCATTGCCTGAACTTGAACCGAATAGCTTCCCGACTCCGTTATATCAAGGATATAGCTATTCGCACTACTCCCACTAACGGTATAGCGCGCCGTATTATCAATATATATGCGATAACCCATAGCGCCCGACACCGTACGCCAAAAAATTACTCCCTCACCGTTGATAGCGGTAATTAACGGCGTGGCAAGCCGAGTCAATACACCGCCGCCGGTGTTTGAGCCGGTCTTTTTGAATTCGACTTCTCCGCTGTAATCCGAGCTTGAATAATTCCCCTCTCCTACCGCGCGCACCTTGAATATGTAATCCCCCTCATCAAGCGAACTAAGCGAATAATAAGGCATTTTTGAAGCAACTATCTCTCCGTTGATATCGACTTCATATCCCGAAGCGTACGGAACAGTCTCCCATTTGAGAGTGTCGGCATCTATCCGAACCCCTTGCGGAACGGTCAAGCGCACGGAAGAATTGCAAGCACTCAAAGATAGAATGCTTGCCAAAAGCAACACAATCGCAATTACAAAAATACCCTTTGCCTTCATCATCCGTCAATTAAGCTAATTTTCATTAACAATACCTTACACAGAATTATAACATAGCGCGCGCGTTATTTCAATAAATAATAATTTTTTATAATGTATATCTAACATGTAAGTTTTGGTTTATAACGGAGCGCGGCAAGTAATTTTGTTACAATTCAAGGTATGCTCATTTGCACATATAATCATATGCGAATTTGAATTTGACTACTCGATTAAGAATTTGAAAGTTCAAATATGCGCATATGAAAAGATTATGGTAATAAAGGATTGGGAGATTGAGAGATAAGCGATTGTAAAATTGTAAAAAGTAATTTAAGAGATGGAAAAAAAGTTATTCGAGGTGTTGTGAAAGGTAATAGGAGTGTTGTGAAAGGTAATAGGAGTGTTGTGAAAGGTAATAGGAGTGTTGTGAAAGTTATTCGTGAGATTGCAAAAGGTAATAAAGTGTTGCGAAAGAATAGTGTGCGGCGCGCTTATTTGAGCGTGCCGCACACTATGTCAACAACTTAAATTAAGACGGATTGGCAGCATAAATATGATATTCGATACTCGAAATTGTCCGCTCCGTTCTCACATAATTATTTTTGACCGCGTATCTCGACACGGCGAATTTTGCCACTTATCGTCTTGGGCAACGCTTCGACAAACTCAACAATCCGCGGATATTTATACGGAGCGGTGTTGGCTTTGGCATAGTCCTGAAGATTCTTTTTCAATGCCTCAGTCGCCTCCGTTCCCTTGGTCAATACTACGGTCGCTTTGACGATTTGCCCTCTTGTCTCGTCAGGGACTCCGGTCACCGCGCACTCGAGCACGTACGGCAACTCCATTATAACGCTTTCTATCTCAAAAGGTCCTATTCTGTAACCGCTGCTCTTTATAAGGTCGTCGCATCTTCCGACATACCAATAATAGCCGTCCTCATCTTTCCACGCGATGTCGCCCGTATGGTAATAGCCGTCATGCCACGCCGATGCGGTATGTTCCTCGTCACGATAATAGCCCTTGAAAAGTCCTACGGGAACAATATCCGTTTTGAGTACGATTTCGCCGTTTTCGCCCACCTTGGCGGGGCGGTCGTCCACCATAATTTCGACTTGATACTGCGGGTTTGGCTTGCCCATTGAGCCGGGTTTTGGCTCCATTCCCCGAAGATTCGCTACCGACAATGTGGATTCAGTCTGCCCGAAGCCCTCCATAAGCTTCAAGCCTGTCGCCTCATAAAATCTTTGGAATACCTCGGGATTAAGCGCTTCACCCGCTATCGTCGCATGCTTTAAGGAGGACAAATCATAGTTTTTCAAATCCTCTTTGATAAAAAACCGATACATTGTCGGCGGTGCGCAAAAGGTGGTAATCTTATACTTTTCAAAAAGCCGCAACATATCCGAGGATACGAATTTTTCAAAATCGTAGGTCAATATTGCCGCTTCGGAGAGCCATTGACCGTATATCTTGCCCCACACCGATTTTGCCCAGCCGGTATCCGAAATTGTAAGATGCAAGCCGTTCGGGTCGACATTGTGCCAGTATTTTGCGGTTACGAGATGCCCTATCGGGTAATAGTACGGCTGCATTACGATACGCGGATAGCCCGTTGTCCCCGAAGTAAAGTACATCAGCATTATATCGTCTTTTTTTGTCGCTTCTGCCCCCTTGGGACGTTTGAATTCGGGACTGTAATTTAGTATTTCATCGTCAAATGCGCTCCAACCCTCGCGACTCCCTTTGACAACAATCCTCGCCTTAAGCGCGCCGCACTCCGCCTCAGCAAGCTCGATATCTGTGCAGACTTCGCCGTCCGCAGTAGCAACTATCCCGTCAATACCGGCTTTTTCAAAACGGTATACGAAGTCATGAACCTTAAGTAGATGCGTTGCGGGAACGCCGATAGCGCCGATTTTATGCAGCGCGAGTATCGTGTACCAAAATTGGTAATGGCGCTTAAGAATCACCATAACCTTGTCGCCCTTTTTTATTCCCATCGCCTTAAAATAATTGGCGGCGCGTGAGCTCATCTCGCTCATCTCGCCAAAAGTTATCCGCTTTTCCGCCCCCTCGTTCGAAATCCAAAGCATGGCAAGCTTGTCGGGGTCTTTTTTCGCAAGCTCGTCAACGACATCGTATGCAAAGTTGAAAGTTTCGGGAATATGGTAATCAATCTTTTTCAGACTGCCATAAGCGTCCTCCTCGACTGTCGCATATTTTTTATATAGCGTCATCGAATCGGCGCGCCTTATCGGAACAGGCTCAGAATATAACACTTCCTCGTCCTTGTCCGCCTTGTTGTCGTTCATAACGATTGCAAGAAAGACGCAGTCCGCGCCGTCTACTGCGACCATTCCGTGCGGCTTTGCGCTGTCGTAATATATGGAATCCCCTACGTTAAGTATCTCTTCATGCTCGCCGACTTTCACTCTTAGCGCGCCCTTTAACACATAGTTGAATTCTTCTCCCGAATGTGATGAAAGACGTATTTCCCCCTCCGCCTCCTCTTCAGAATACTTCGCGGTAACAAGGAAAGGTTCGCAACCCTTATGAATTATGCGCGCGGCAAGGTGCTGATACGAAAACTCCCTTGCTCGCTCGAGCGCTAAGCCCTCGTTGGCGCGCGTAACCTGCATATATCTAAGTTTTTGGGATTCACCCGAGATAAGCTCGGTAACGTCTACACCGAACTCTTTCGCGCAACGCAAAAGAAAAGAAAAGCTAAAATCGCTCTCCCCGTTTTCCGCCCTTATGTAGCTTTCTACGCCGGTATTGGTAACCTCCGCCATTCGCTCTATGCTAATACCGGCTGCGGCTCTAAGACCGTACAGCCGCTCCGCGATTTCCTTAACTTGTCGGGTCATTTTTAATCCTCCATATAATTATCGATATAAAAACAATTTATAGGTCATAATACAGCTTGAATTCTGCGGGGTGAGGCATATTGTTGATTTCGGCGGCTTCCTTTCTTTTAAGCCTAATCCAAATATCAATGAGTTTTTTAGGAAACACTCCGCCGGCAAGCAAATAATCGTTGTCCTTCTCCAGTGCGTCAAGCGCCTCGTCAAGGTTTCTCGGCAAAGATTTTATCTTTTTCTTTTCCTTGTCCGAAAGGTTGTAAAGGTTCATATCGTACGGACCGAAACCCTCTTTTATCGGGTCGATTTTGTTCTTTATACCGTCGATACCTGCCATCAACATCGCCGAAAATGCGAGGTATGGGTTCGCCGTACCGTCGCCCGCTCGGTATTCGAAGCGTTTTTCCTCGGGACGCTTAGCGTATGCCGGAACTCTTATTACCGAGCTTCTGTTGGCGGTCGCAAAGCAAATATTCACGGGCGCCTCGTATCCCGGAACTAGTCGCTTATAGCTGTTGGTGGAAGGGTTGACAAAAGCGGAAAGGCTTGACGCGTGGCGCAACATTCCTCCAATAAAATAGAGCGCGGTACTGCTCAGTCCCGAGTATCCGTTCTCGTCATAGAACAGCGGTTTTCCGTCCTTAAACAAATGCATATGAACGTGCAAGCCGCTGC
Source organism: uncultured Christensenellaceae bacterium (assembly GCA_964408255.1). GTDB lineage: Bacteria > Bacillota > Clostridia > Christensenellales > CAG-1252 > SACC01. The sequence continues at coordinate 4,542 of CAYOYS010000097.1, forward strand.
CCGCCTCTCCGTATATTGGCTTCGGCATAAACGTTGCCGTTTTGCCCGCTTTGAACGCGGCGTTTCGTATCATATATTTTATCAGCATCGACTTGTCCGCCATCTCGCGAAGAGTACCGAATTCAACTTCTATCTCAAGTTGTCCCGGTCCCGCCACCTCGTGGTGGTGGTACTTGATTTTTACATCTCTTTCCTCAAGCAATAAGCATATATCCGAGCGAAGCCCATAAAGAATATCAAAAGGAAAATCCACATGGTATCCGCCCTTTCTCGGCACCTTAAAACCTTGGCTCCCTACGCTGTTGCTATTCCATTCCGCCTGAGCGGCATCAACCTCGAACCCTATCTTATTGGGGTTAAGCTCGTATTGCATGGTATCAAAGATAAAGAATTCGAACTCGGGTCCCATTCTAATCTCGTCTGCTATGCCCGACGCAACAAGATAGTTTTCCGCCGCGTCGGCAATCGTACGCGGGTCTTGCTCGAATCGCTTGTGCGGGTTGCCGATTACAAAAATATCCCCTATCATGCAAACGGTCTTTACCGTGCAAAAAGGGTCGTCGAATGCGGACTTGACATCGGGTATGAATACCATATCGCTTTTTTCCGTAGGGGCATAGCCGTAATTAGAGCCGTCAAAGCCTATACCTCCGGTAATAGTGCGCTCGGTAAAGCGTTCGGCAGGTATCGTCAAATGGCGCCACCTTCCCTCAAGGTCTATCATTTTGAAATCAATCATTTTGACGTTGTTTGCGCGGCAATGCTCTTGAAGCTCTTTATAATCCTTAAACATAAGTACTCCTTAAAATGTTAACAGTAAGAATAATATAGATTATATATTACTATCGTCGATTTTTCAAGCAAAAATCAAACAAATCAAGACAAACAAAGCAATCCAACCCGCTTTTCTGCGCAATACAAACGGCAAAATAAACAATAATCAAATAACATATCAAAATATGCATAAACAAATCATATCGAATTACATATCAAAAACAATGGACATACAGCGATTAAAATCAAGTCATTCTCAGTTATTTGCACTTAACTATTTTGTAAGCCAATAACCAATTAACCTATAATGCGAAGTCTAATTCGCGAACAAAAAACACGAAGTTTAGTGCGTGGACAAGTAACACAGAGTTTAGAGAGCGGACAAATAGCACAAAGTTAGGGCGCGGATAAGTAATACAGAGCTTAATACGCAGACAAGGAATATGATGTTTAGTGCGCAGACAAGGAATATGATGTTTAGTGCGCAAACAAATAACACAAAGTTTAGTGTGCAAACAAAAAGACACAAAATTTAGTGCGCAAACAAGAAATATCGCAACAAACATAAATTTATTGCGATATAGGGTGCAGCGTCACACTGCTGCGGGGACAAAATCAAAAGTAAGACGTCTTTTTATAAAC
>CAYOYS010000098.1:0-3895 GCA_964408255.1 uncultured Christensenellaceae bacterium
TGAAATTACAATAGCCGCCACAGAAGTTGACATTGCCGACGCTAATCGTTTTGGTATTTTAGAAGTAGATGACTTTTCACGATTAATAAATTTCTATGAAAAGCCAGAAAATCCTAAATCAAATTTAGCATCAATGGGTATCTATATTTTTTCTTACCGTACCTTAGAAAAAATCTTTACTAAGGATAATGATGATCAACTGGTTGATTTTGGTAAGAACATCATTCCTTATTCTTTAAGTATGAACTATGATATTTCCGTCTATAAGTACAAAGATTATTGGCGTGATGTGGGCACGATAGAAAGCCTTTATCAAGCAAATATGGATTTATTGGAGACGCCTAATTACTTGGGCTTAAATTCTTCAAAACATTTACCGATTTTTTGCTCGTTCCTCTTTGACTGTGTTTTGTATGCTTGCGCCATTTGCAAGCGTAGTTGTTCGATAGTAGTTGATTAGATTATTTAAGCTAATTAATGTCAACTCAAATGTCTGCGTTATCCATAATCGTCTATTGTTTTGATTGCTCTGTGACCTTGTCGATTTTGTTTAGCGTTCGTCAAAGGTGTCGTTCACAGCATGCATTAATCGGTTTATTCAAGTTTGATTCTACACTTGAATAATACAAAGCCGCGAATAAGGCTCTATTGCCTAAAATCCGTAACACAGTCGAATCTTTGCATATAACACTTCCTTTATCGCGTCGATTGCCTCGCGCATATAAAGCTTTAGGTCGAATACCTCGGTATCCTTGCCGAGCGCGCCTCGTAAGCCTTTGGTGAACGCTTGCCTAAGCTCAGTCGCAAAATTAATCTTTTTGATGCCGGCATCAATACACCCTCTTATCACTTCGTCAGATAAACCCGACGCGCCATGAAGCACAAGTAATGCATCGATTGCCGAGCGTATTTCCTCGATGCGCTTAAGATTTATAATCGGTTTGCTTTTATAGACGCCATGCGCGGTACCGACGCTTACCGCAAGGGCGGCAACCCTCGTTTTTTCGGCGAATTCCACCGCTTCGGATACCCTCGTGTATCTTGCTTCCGCCTCGGTGTCCGACTCCTCTTTGCCGCCTATTACCCCGAGCTCGCCCTCGACTGCGATATTGAAGGGCATAGCATAATCTACCACACGTTTTGTAAGCAAAATATTGTCTGCTAAAGGCAGCGCGCTTCCGTCAATCATCACCGAGCTAAAGCCCGCATCGATACAGCTTGCGGCAAGCTCAAAGCTTGAGCCGTGGTCGAGATGTATGGCATAGTCAACGGAAAGTGAATCAAAAAGTGACTTAAGCATTGCGGGATAGGTGGCGATTCCGCCATAGTTAAGCGTACGCGGAATCGTCTGTATTATAACGGGTGTTCTCAATTCTCTCAAGGTTTCGGCGATAGCAATTGCCCCCTCGAGATTATCGATATTGAACGCGGGAACAGCTGCTTTCCCTGCGCTTTTCATCAAGTCATATATTGTCACCAACGCCATACCGCCGCTCCATTAAGTTTGAATTATATATATTATATCATATTGACTCGCAATAAGCATATTCCCTATCGCAAAAATTTGAATTATGTTACCCGCCATTATACGGCGATTAATGTTGAGATAATATTGAGTTGAGGGTTTTAATCCAAGTGGTACGGTAATTGAGTTGGGGCAGTAATTTGAGTCGTCGCGTTGTTTAAGTGCATGTATGCTATTTGAACTATTATGCTTGTAACCAATATCGGTACGGTAATTGAATTGGGTCTGTAATTTGAGTCGTCGCGTTGTTTAAGTGCATGTATGCTATTTGAGTTGTTATGTGATAAATCGATTCGGCGCGATAAAACATTTTATCAACTCTCTTTTGTCCACTCCTTATTATTGATATCATATTGCAATCGACATGGCTTTTATGGTAATATGATATTAAATTTTACGGTCGTGAATATGCAATTTGCCATTTATACCCACAACGAATTGTACTTCGCAAACGAGAGGTGATTAATGCAGGATGCCGTCAATACGGTCGATAGACCGCAGATGAAAAAATATATCCCTAAAAAAGAACTTTGGATGTATTCGATTGGCGCGATGGGGCAAGGAATGGTTTACGCTATCATGTCCGGCTTCATTTCGGATTTTTATATCAACGTGCTTCAAGTTCCGCTGATATTTGTGCTGCTTTTGATGCTGTTTGCGCGGGTATGGGACGCTATCAACGACCCTATTATGGGTATTATTGTGGATAAGGTTAATACAAAATGGGGCAAAATGAAGCCGTATGTGTTATTTACCGCTCTTCCGATTCTTCTGTTGACATTCTTTATGTTCTATGCCCCCGAGGGCTTGAGCAATACCCAAAAAATGCTTTACGCCGCCTTTATATATATTGGCTGGGGAATGATTTATACGGTAAGCGATGTGCCCTTTTGGAGCATGCCCAACGTAATGACTCCGGACCCCGCGGAAAGAGCGAACACGATTAGCTTAGGCAGAACGCTCAACGGAGTGGGCTCGGTAGTGCCAATGGGGCTTTTCTTTGTGCTGGGTTTCATTATGCCCATTGTCTCAAACGCGTCAGGCATAGAAATGGACAAAAAAATCTATATGGGAATGGCGATTGCTAGCTCTGTTATCGGAATGGCGCTTTTTGTTAATTCGTATTTTCACACAAAGGAACGGGTGCTGATACCCTCAAAGCCGCGGCGCGATAAAAGCGAACCGTCTACGCTTAAACGAATATTTACATGCAAGCCGCTTATGCTCGTAATTATCATGGGAATTCTTAGTAGCGGTCGCTATATGATGAACGCGGCGGCGGTGCATGTCGCAAGATACGCTTTTTATATCGGTCCCGCCCTTCAAGGGCTTGACGAAGCGGCGCGGATTGCCGCGATTAAAGGCAGCGTGTCGACAGTTACTATGATTTTTACCGTTTGTTCCGCAGTCGGAATGTTCGGTGCAATGGTGTTTATGCCCTCATTGTATAAAAAATATGACTATAAAAAAATAGTTATTGTCACCTGCATTGCGGGATTTATTGCAAGCGTTGCGACAACCGTAGTCGGCGCGTTTTCGATATTCGGTTCGGCGGGCTGGCTTGTATACCTTTGCATTCCGTTCATAATCATTCAATGTATCCCGCTAGGCTCCCTTAACATAACCTCGTACGCTATGATAGGAGACAGCTTGGATTATATGGAATTGAAGACGGGGCGCCGCGATAACGCGCTCGGCTCCGCATGTCAGTCTTTCGTCAACAAATTCGGCAACGCGATAGCCACCTCGCTTATTGTAGTAATGTATATCGCAATCAGTCTTGACCCGAAAGAAATGCTAAACGAGAACGTTGTTACAGCCGCTACCCAACTTGCATCAATAAAGCGCTTTTATATGTTTAGTCTTGTGTCGATTATCCCGGGAATCAGTCTTATACTCTGCGCGATACCCGTGTTCTGGTACGACCTTATCGGCAAGAAAAAAGCGCAAATAACGGCGGAGCTTGCTGCAAGAAGAGAGGCGCAAGGAATTACCTTTGAGGGTTGATAAGATTTTATAAAACGGTGTTCGGCACAATCTCATAAACAAGAAAAGGCGCAAAGTTGCGCCTTTTCTTGCCAATCAAGTTAATAATATCTTTACTGTGCAATCAAGTTAATAAAATCTTTTGCGATGTAATCAATGTGTAATATCTTGCAGTGCAATCAAGTTGATAAAATCTTTTGCGATGTAATCAATGTGTAATATCTTGCAGTGCAATCAAATTATTCGAATGTTTTGACAATGTAGTTAACTATTTATATATTAGATAGGCACTAAGGAGTTATGCCATTAAAAGTTAACCTCTTGCAACTCTTCCAATATTACAGATTAATAAACACCAAGGATTTATTCCATTGAGCGTAGTTG
>CAYOYS010000098.1:3995-5870 GCA_964408255.1 uncultured Christensenellaceae bacterium
CTTCCAATATTACAGATTAATAAACACCAAGGATTTATTCCATTGAGCGTAGTTGTTTTGCGTCATTTAACTTGAGTCAAGTTATTTTGAATACCGCGACCCCGTGCGGCGCAAGCTTTGCTTCGAGCGTCCCCGTAGTCGCAAAGTTGTTATCCTTCCACAAATCTTCGACTTGATAACTTTCTTTGTTGGAAAGGTTTATGTAGCTGTCATTAATTAGCTTTTTAATGTCGAACGAGTATGACTTAACGCGTTTGGAGCGGTTGAGTATGCATACCGCGATACCGTCAGTCAAGGGCTTGGCAAGAACGTCTATGCGTCCTTTGACAACGAGCTTCGCCGCTTTGCATAAGCCGTCCTGATTGAGCGCGATAAGTTTTTTGTTGGCGGCGATTTTCAATACGGGATTGTCAAGGTCGATTGAGCCGTCCGACTGAATTAGCTTTCTCAAGTCGTTACCGAGAATAAGCGGCGCGTTCATCATGCACCATAGCGAGAAATGTGACATATTCTCTTCAAGGGTCAGCTTGCCGTTGCCCACCTCGAGCATATCCGGATCATTGTATGCGCCCTTGCCGCTATAACCGTATAGCTTGACCGTCTTGCGGTAAATCATCATTATCCACCACCACCAAGGGCGGATATCCAAAGTTGTGCGCCATATATTACCCGCCGTCGCGCCCCATTCCCACGGTCTGTTGAAGCCCCATTCGCATATCGAATAAAGGATAGGTTTGAGTTCTTCTTTGCGCTCTCTGGCGCGGCGTTCTGCCGCTTGCTTGAGCATTGCGCCCATATGGCGGTACTGCAACTTCGCACTTATGCGTCTATTGTTAATGGGGTTAAAAATTTTTATCGAATTCGCGCCTTTTTTCATCGTTACCTTAATCTGGGTACGCGCTGTGTAGTTGAGCGGCGAGCATGACGGAACGGTTATCGGTTGCGGTTCGTTGCCGTTTATGCTAATCATTGCGAATTTTTCATAAAATCCCACTTTTTTGGTTGTTAAAGTAAGCGCATATTCTCCGCCTTTATCGAGTACCACATTTTCAAAAAGAATACTCCCTCCGTTGCGGTCCAAGCCAAAGACATATGAGCCCGTAGGCATACGCTTATCTTTTTTGACCCTCGCAGTGCCGTCGAGCGCTGCGGTCGCTGCGGTCAATACTACGCTATCTTTTTTGCCTTTTTGCGCAAGCGATACAGTAGCGATAAGCGGCGCATAACGCGAGATAGTTTTGTGATGACAATAATCGTATTTGAAATATTCGATGCCCCAATCCGCAACGGTGTCCGCGTCCAATCTTTCGCGTCCGAGGCTTGCCGGAAGGTCTTCGCAAGTCAGTGTGCCGTTGCTCGAGTAGATTCCCACCTTAAGCCCAAGCGCGTTGAGCCTCTTAATAAGCGTCGGAATCCCCGAGGGAAACGTCCCCAAATCGCCTTGCAAGCGGTCGTTTTCGTCGCGCAAGGAGGAATGCCAGCAGTCGTCGAGATTTATGTAGCGGTAACCTGCGTCGAGAAGTCCGGACTTTGCCAAACACTCGCCTATAGAGTAGATACAATCTTCATCGATTTTGTTGCGGAAGCAATTCCAACTCGACCAGCCCATAGGCGGCGTATCAATGCCGTTGGCATAGGGCGGCTCAATCAGTCTGTTGAGCCGATTGCTTTTGGTCAGGATATTTTTTACAATGCATGCCGGGCACATTCTATTAAAATGCATATTGATTCTCCTAAAAATATTATAATTAATTATATCATTATTTTGCCGCGATTGCAACGGTGAAAACATCAATAAAAGCGGGGTGTAATAGTTATTATATAGCACGATATTTTTTGATGATACTATCTTCTTGTGTCTGTTCGATATATTGT
>CAYOYS010000099.1:0-5794 GCA_964408255.1 uncultured Christensenellaceae bacterium
TCTTGACGAGGTTTGCTTTGGACGATATTTGCCCTTGCCGGTGTTTATACCATTGAAAATGTTTATACCTTGAGGTTTACGTGATGATATTTATACTCTTGATAATGGTTACTCTTGACGCATTTATACTCTTGACATATAAGTTCCCGTGCGCGTGTCTACGCGGACAACGTCGCCCTCGTTGACGAACATCGGAACTAATATCTTAAGACCCGTTTCAAGCGTAGCGGGCTTGGTACCTGCTTGCGCCGTGTCGCCGCGTACCGCGGGCTCACACACCGTAATCAAAAGCTCCACGAAGTTATCAGGCTCGACCGAGAACGCGCCGCCTTTATAGAATGATACCGTCACTTTGGAGTTTTCCTTTATGTAGTGTAAAGCGTCCTCAACCTGAGAATAATTCAAGGGGATTTGCTCGTAGCTTTCGGAATCCATAAAATAATAAAACTCGCCGTCTGTGTAAAGATATTCCATATCCTTTCTGTCGATATGCGCCGTCTCGAACTTGTCGCTCGGGCTGAATGTGCGCTCAATTACCCCACCGGTCATAATGTTTTTTATTTTGGTTCTGACGAACGCCGCGCCCTTGCCCGGCTTGACATGCTGAAAGTCGACAATGACCATTACGCTGCCGTCCATCTCAAAGGTGATGCCTTTTCTGAAGTCTCCCGCGGAAATGTATCCCATATTAGCCTCCTAAATAATGATAAGATTTTTGTCGCTGCGGCTTAAAACCACTGCTTTGTTATTGCGTATTGCTACCAAATCCTCTATTCGGACACCGAACTGCTCGACATATATGCCCGGTTCGACCGAAAATACCATATTATTGTCAAGAATATCCACGCTTGTCTTGGCAAGATAGGGTTTTTCATGCACCTCGACTCCTATGCCGTGCCCCAACGAATGGAGAAAATATTCTCCGTACCCGTTCTCTTCGATAAAGCGTCTTGCAACGGCGTCTGCGCTCTGCCCCGTCAAGCCCGCGAACAAAGCATCGATTGCGCGCTCGTTCGCTTCCTTTACTATTGCGTAGACCTTGCGGTACTCTGCGGACGGCTGCCCAAAAAACATCGAGCGCGTCAAATCCGAGCAATACCCGTTGTATACTGCGCCGAAGTCGATTGTGACGGCATCTCCGTGTCTTAATGTTCTCGCGGAGGGGTGACCGTGCGGATTTGAAGTGTTCTCGCCAAAAACGCAAATCGTATCGAACGCAACGCCCGATGCGCCTGAGCGCACCAAATTAAGCTGGAGGATATACGCAAGCTCGAGTTCGCTTATCCCCTCTTTAATCTCGGGCAAAGTCATGCTAAGCGCGATATCCGTAATTTGTGCCGCTTTGGCAATCAACTCGAGTTCGTCCTCGCGCTTGATTGTTCTAAGCCTCTCAATATTCTCGCTTATATCGCTCAATGTGATGTCCTTAAGTGCCTCATCGTAACGCCTGAACGCAGCGAGCGGCAGCGCGTTCTCTTCTATCCCGAGTCTTTTGACGCGGTGTGCCGAAGCAAGGTTGCCCACGGTGTTAAACAACTGCCTACTCGCGTCCACAAGCTCGAAGTCCTCGGGGATAGCCTTGCGCGCTTCCTTGGTGTATCTTGCGTCGGTAAGGTAATATGTCTTGTCCGGTGTCGCGAAGATACAGCAGTCGGGGTTTTTGTAGCCCGAAAAGTATAGCGCCGAATAAGGCGACACTATCAAGACTGCATCTATATCTTGAGTTGACAACGAATTGAACACCATATAACCTCTTCTCACGACAAAAAAGCCGAATATATCAATTAATTATAAATTATTGACGGCAAAAATGCAATGGGTTTGCATAATTTGACCTCTTATATGTTCTCGACCGCCTGTAAATATAGCTGTTTCATGCGCTGCGCATCCGCGCCTTGAGTACCCGCGGATTCGCATATTATATAAGGCTCAAGACCGTATTCGGCAAGCAACTCGGCAAGCGGCTCGAAGGGTGGCCCGAACTCTTCGTCCTCAAACGTCAAATGACGAATCTCACCCGCGTTGCCGTATTCGATTTTGCTAAAATGAATGTGCATATTTTTGACTTTCCATTCTTCAAGCCCCTCAAAAAGCTTATCGAACACCCGTTTATAATCGTCCTTTGATTTTAGCAGTCCGAGTCCGCGCGCGTTGATATGACCAAAATCCACACATGGAATCAACAGCTTATCCAGCTTGCAAATCTCGATTATCTCGCTCACGCTCCCCAATTGATTGATTTTCCCCATGGTTTCCGCGCACAAAAGCATATCTTTGAAGCCGTTTTCATAGATTATCGGAAGCATTTTTTCGATATTGGCAAGCATAAGCCTAACGGCAGCCGAGCGCTCTTGCTTTAAGGGCGAACCGGGATGAAACACGCAACGTTGTCCCCCCAAACCGCTAAGCGCTTTGAGCGAAGAAAGCATGTAATTGTAAGTCGATGCCGTGACCGCGTCATCGGGATTGGCAAAATTGATGTAATACGGCGCATGTACACTTATCTCGATATCCGCTTCTTTGAAAGCTTCGCCGATGACAAGCGCGGTTTCCGAACTCATTCTCACCCCTCGCCCAAAGGAATACTCAAAGCAATCAAGCTCCAAGTTTACCAAATATTGAGGTATCTCGAGCGTTGTGGTATAGCCCGCTTGCGAAAATGCCGTATCCGCGCCCGATGGTCCGAATTTTATCATAATTCCTCCGTTATTACTTCCTTAACATCTATTGCTATGCGCCTCATAAGCTCCCAAGGCGAAGAAAAACGGCGGGTTTCGCGAATAAAATCCACAAGCTCAAGAATGACGGTTCTTCCATAAAGGTTGCCGTTATAGCCAATCAAATGTGTCTCAACATTGTCCGAATAATCTCCGAAAGTCGGATGCGCGCCGATATTGGTGACACCCTTGTATACAACACCATCTATTGTCGCTCTACTCGAATACACTCCGCCTTTGGGCTGAAGAATGTCTTTTGGAAGAAGCATATTGATTGTCGGATAGCCGATTTCTCTGCCGCTCTTTCTGCCTTCTACTACGGTGCCCGAAACAAAATAGCGTCTGCCGAGAGCCTTGGTGACATAATTCATATCGCCCTCGAGAATCTTTGTGCGAATCCCAGAGCTGCTTACCTTGACCCCACATTGGTATATGAGCGGCTTGACTTCGCAAGCTATGTCCCGCTCTATGCAATACGATTTGAGCTCAGTTGTGCCGTTCTCCGCCAAAACTCCGTACGAATAATCCTCTCCTGCCGCTATCAGCCCAACTTCAAGACGGTCGGTAAGCAATGCAAGAAAGTCCGCCCCTCTCATGTTGAGGATATCAATATTGGCATTAAGATAATAAATGTTTTCGATGCCGCAATCCTTTATAAGGCGGCAACGTTCCTCAAAAGTATATATTTCCTTAACCTCGCGCCCGAGTAATTCATAAATATTATTGGAAAAAGTAAAAACAGCCGGCGCAAGGTTGCCGATACCCTTAACAGAATCAAATATCCGCTGATGCCCGATATGTACGGCGTCAAAATATCCTAAGGCTAACGCAACCTTGTCTTTATTACATTCAAGCAGATTCTTAATCATACCGTACAATCACTATCAAGCGTTCCTCCTTGCTGACCGCAACGCCGTAGGGCGCGCCGCCGATATATAACACAAACAAGCCGTTAGGCATACCCGTCAACCTTAACTTAATGCCGTTGACTATCGATTTTTTATGTTGATTGTCAACATCATAACGCGGCAACGTATCCGCAAATGTCGTAAGCGGGATAAAGCAACCCGATACATCTTGCTCGATTTCGTCAAGAGTATTCGCATCCTCGATACGAAAGTCGCCGTTTTCCATGCGTATAATGCTTGCCATGTAAGCGGTTGTGTTGAGCGCAGTCGCAATATCGCGGCAAAGGCTTCTTATATAAGTACCTCCGCCGCAACTTATGTCGAACACGTACTCGTCCCCGCTCCCGCCAATAAGAGAAATATCAAAAATCTCCACAATTTTGCTCTTTAACTCGACATCTATTCCGCGCCGAGCGAGCTTGTACGCTCTTTCGCCGTTTATGTTTTTAGAAGAATATCGGGGCGGCAATTGGTCGATTTTGCCGACAAATTGCGGCAAAACCCTTTTGATATCTTCGGCGGTCACCGTTGTTTTGTTCCGCTTTTCAATCTTTCCCGCGGCATCTAAAGTGTCCGTCGTCAAGCCGAATACAAACTTTGCCCGATACAGTTTGGTTTTGTCAAGCAGGTAATCGAACAACTTGGTCGCGCTCCCTATTGCAATGGGCAGAACACCGCTGCCCAACGGGTCCAATGTCCCGAGGTGTCCGACTTTAAGCCGTTTGCCCGTTACAGCCCCGAGCATGCGCCGCAGCTTAACGACAACATCGGACGAGGTAATACCCGAGGGCTTCAATACATTAAAAAAGCCGTTCATAAATTGTCCGCACACACCTTGACAATGTCATCAATTACATTCTCTATATGTCCGTTCTTAACAAAACCTGCCGCTTTCTTATGCCCGCCGCCCCCGAAAAAAAGCGCGATTGCCGAGGCGTTCGCGTCGCCTTTGGTGCGGACGCTGACCTTATAATGCTTGTTGCCCGCCTCGCTTATTGCGACGGCGATAGTTACACCCTCGATATTGATAACGTCGTGCAGCAGCCCCGAGGTGTTTTGGATATCGGTATCCGTTTGGTCGAACTGTTTTTTTGAAAAAACGACTACGGCTATTTGATTATCGACAAAAAATAGCGTTTTTGGAAGAGCGGACATTTTAAGGCGAAAAGTATTCAAGGTGTGCGCCTTGATAAAGTGGTAATACACCTTGTCCGAATCAAAGTCGTATTTAAGTAACTCGGCGGCGGCAGCGTGAGTCTTGCTATCCACCGAAGAATTGCCGAAGCCGCCGGTGTCGGTTATAATCCCCGCGTAAAGAAGCTCCGCGATGACCGAGTCGATATGCGCTCCGAAGTCCGCCTTTAGGTAGTCAAATACTATCTCTGCGGTCGAGGAGCGTTGTTCAAGCAAAGTAACCTTGGCAAAGCGCACATGCGTAACATGGTGGTCAATGGCAATAGTATGCTTCGCCCTCTTAAAAATTTTTGCCGCGCCCCCGAGTCTTTCGAGCTCGCTGCAATCCACCGCAATCACCGTGTCATAGGTATCGAATTCTCTTGCGTTATACAACTCGATATTCGGCAAAACCGCAAGCTTCATATCGAGGGTATCGTCGCATATCAGCTCGGCTTTTTTACCCGCTTTGCGGAATGCAAGCACCAATGCAAGCGCACTCGCTACTGTGTCGCCGTCAGGATTCCTATGCGAAAATACGCCGATTGTTTCGGCGGATAAAACAAGCTTAGAAATTGCATCATATGTTTTCATCTTCGCCCTTTATGCCGCGAGTCGCTTCCGCGATTACGTTATTGATATGCACGGAATATTCGGCACTTTTATCCTCAATCAGCTGCAGAGTCGGGATATGTCTAAGCTTCACGCGGCTTTTCAAAAGGTGACGAATAAAATTCGCAGAGTTTCTCAACGCATCGAATACCTCTTTGCGCTTATCCTCGTCACCGTAATAGCTTATCATTACTTTTGCGTAGCCTAGGTCGCCGCTGACTTTAACGTCGGACACGGTAATAATCCCCGAGATTCGGGGGTCCTTTAGCTCAAACAGTATTATTTCGCTTATCTGCTTGCGAAGCTCCGCGTTGACCCTATCGGGATTCGCCATATTTCACTCCACCTTTTCGTTAATAAAACATTCTATAACGTCACCATTTT
>CAYOYS010000100.1:0-5792 GCA_964408255.1 uncultured Christensenellaceae bacterium
CTGTATATTCTGTGGATTATGGGGCTGATTGCCAAGCCGTTGGGCTTAGCAACGAGCGGTTCGGGACTCGCGGTGTTTATAAAAATACCCGCTATAATCGCCGACCTTATCGCTATATTTTATATATTTAATTTTGCAAGCACTCGCTACGACACCAAGCGCGGCGCGGTTTTTGCGGGGCTTTATGCCGCGCTTCCCACAATCTTTATCGCGTCTTCAGTCTTTGGAGCGTATTCCTCAATCGGCGCATTGTTCCTATTGCTTACTTTCCTTGCCATTCTCGACAAAAAGCATATTAAGATGACGGTCTTTTATTCGCTTGCCGTCTTGTTTATGGCGGAAGCGCTGCTGTTGTTGCCGTTGTTGCTCGCATATTGCATATATATTTATACCAAAGACATATCCTCGCGCAACGTCTTGCCTATATGCGCCACCGTAAGCATTATCGCCACATATTTGATTTGTCTGCCTTTCACTTGGAATTTCTATGTGACGGGCGCGCCCTTTATCGTGTTTACGCGCTATATCGAGATGTTCACTACGAGCAATGTGTTCTCTCTTAATGTATTTAATTTCTATGGCATAATCGCGCAAAACGGCGTTGCGCTAAATACCGCGGGCAAGGTAATGGGCGCTCTGCTTTCCGCCGCCGCCATGATTTATAGCGCGGTTGCGTATTACAAGTGCCGCAACCGCCTCGATATGATGTTGCTTGCCTCTTTCGTTGTTGTCTTTATCTATATGTTCGGGATTCGTATGTCCGTTTGGTTTGTATTGCCCGCGCTTTTGCTTATGCTAGTTTACGCGATTATCGCGAACGAGAACAGAGTACTACTGTGCTTTTTTGGCTTCAGCTCGTTAACTGCGCTCAATTCGGCGTATATCCTGCATGCGGGAGGGTATATCAAGGGCGGATTCAATACCGTTGCGAATGTCGTACTCGGAGTCGGCGACCCCGTGTTGATAATTTTCAGCGTGTTAGCGGTACTTCTTGCGCTGTACTTTGTCTATGTTACGACCTCGATATGCTTTAGAGATAGCAAATGCGATATCCCTAAGCTCGATAAGAATTATTTTCGTTATCTAGGGGATATGTTGTCAAGCAAAAAGACAAAAGCCGAGAATACGGACTCGCAATAATAAAACAATCATCGCAAAGGAGAAAGGATGCTATCCAAGGTTAACAGTTATACACTGCAAGGTCTCGGCGGATATCCGGTAGTTATCGAAGCGGACATCAACGCGGGTATTCCCGCGATGGAGACTGTCGGACTTCCCGATACCGCGGTCAAAGAGGCAAGGAATCGGGTGCGGTCAGCAATTAAGAATAGCGGACTCCTTTTCCCCGTAAAGCGTATCACCGTTAATCTTGCTCCCGCGGACACAAGAAAAGAGGGCGCACAGTTCGACCTTGCGATAGCAATCGCGATACTTGCGGCATCAGAGCAGCTTATATCGGAAACGCTTAATGAGTACATAATAATAGGAGAACTGTCGCTTGACGGCACACTCCGCGCTGTCAATGGCATGATGCCGATTCTGATTTCCGGAATGCAATCGGGGTACAAAAAATATATAATCCCCTACGACAACCGCGCCGAAGCAAGCTATATTAAGGGCATTGAGGTTTACCCTGCAAAATCCCTTATTGAGGTATGCGCGCATATCGAGGGTTCGGCGCCGATTGCGCAAAACGGCATAAGCGCCTATATCGGCTCAAGTTGTTACGAAAAGTACGACTGCGATTTTGCGGAGGTCAAAGGTCAGCTTAATGCAAAAAGAGCGCTCGAGATTGCGGTAAGCGGCGGGCACAACGTATTGATGATAGGTCCTCCCGGAACGGGCAAAACAATGCTTGCAAAGTGTGTGTTGACAATCATGCCCGACTTGAGTTTTGAAGAGGCGGTGGAGATTACCAAAATACACAGCGTCGCGGGCATACTCGATACGAGCAAAGGGATAGTCTGTACAAGACCTTTTCGCACTCCGCACCATTCGGCGACAATACCCGCGCTCGTTGGGGGCGACCGCAAAGCTAAGCCCGGCGAAGTCAGCCTCTCTCATCTTGGGGTATTGTTCCTTGACGAGGTGCCCGAATACAGCCGTCGCGCGCTCGAGGCGTTAAGACAACCTATGGAGGACGGAGTGATTACCGTTGCGCGAATAATGCAGACTGTGGAATACCCCGCCAACTTTATGCTGATAGGGAGCATGAACCCATGTCCGTGCGGCAACTTCGGCAGCAAAATCAATGAATGTTCTTGTACACCGCGCCAGATACACAATTATATCGGCAGGCTGTCGGGGCCGTTGCTTGACAGGATAGATTTGCATATCGAAGTGGATAATGTAACTTATGGCGAGTTCTCCGACAAGAACGACGCGGAAAACTCGGCGGATATCAAACGGCGCGTTATGGAGACTCGCGCGGCGCAAAGCGCGAGATACAAAGGGGAGGGCATATACACCAACTCTGAGATGAACAACCGACAGATTAAGAAATATTGCGCGATAGATTCGGAATGTGAAGAGCTTCTTGAGATGGCGTTCAACAAGTTGGGGCTTTCGGCGCGCGGGAGTTTTCGAATACTCCGCGTAGCGCGTACGATTGCCGATATGGAGCGTTCCGAGACGGTACGGGTGCGCCACCTTGCGGAGGCGATACAGTATCGGTCGCTTGATAGGAAGTATTGGAATCGATGAATTACAACGGAAGAGAAAAAGCGTTGATATGGCTTGCCGTTCAGGAGATAGCGTCGGGCAAAAAGCTAAAGCTTCAGTCGCTTTGCGATATATACGGGCTTTGGCGGCGCATTGACGCGTACCGCGACAATGTAATAAGTATCGTCGGCGAGGAGCATTACAAAATTTTGAAGTCGACCGCTTCGGCGGAGGCGGCGGATAAGTTCATATCCGAGATGGATAAAGCGGGTATTCGGGCAATTACTCTTGAATCCGAGCTATATCCAAGCTGCTTGAAAGAAATACACAATCCACCGCTGACCCTTTTTGCAAAAGGAAGGATTGAGCTGCTCGAATCGAGGTGTTTTGCAGTCGTCGGGACAAGAGAGCCGACCCGTTACGGAAGAGAAGTAACCGAAAGTTTCGTGAGAGAGCTTGTGGAGAAGGGCTTTACAATCGTAAGCGGCATGGCGCGCGGAATAGACACGGTAGCGCATAAAGTTGCGCTTGCGGCAGGCAAGCCTGCGATAGGTGTGCTCGGCTCGGGACTTGACAAGGTGTATCCCGCGGACAATAGGGCGCTGTTCCAAGAGGTAGTCGAAAAGGGTCTTTTAATATCCGAATATAAGCTTGGTACGGGCGTTCAGCAATATTATTTTCCCGAACGTAACAGAATAATAAGCGGTATCAGCGAAGCGGTACTTGTTCCCGAGGCGGGCGTCAACAGCGGCTCTTTGATTACGGTTAACCACGCGTTCGACCAAGGCAGGAATGTATATATCGTTCCGGGCAACATTTACAGCAAAGCGAGCATGGGCGCCAACGAAAGGCTTAAGATGTGCCAAGGTGCGATAACGACTTGCGTCAACGATATTTTTATTGACATGAATATCGCGCCGAACGTCGAAATAAAAAGCGAAATGCAGCTCGATTTTATCGAGGCACAGATACTTTCCGCGCTTGAGAAAGAAGAGTTGCATATCGAGCGGCTCATAGAGCTTACGGGGTTGAGCATCGTGCAATTGAGCCCGTTGCTATCAAGACTTGAGCTGCTCGGAATAATAAAGAAACTATACGGCAATTATTACGGAGTATGACAGGAGGATTATGAAATTAGTTATAGTAGAATCGCCCTCTAAGGCAAAGACTATCGGCAAATATCTCGGACAGGAATACAAGGTTAAGGCATCGGGCGGTCATATCAGCGATTTGCCTCAGAAAAAGCTAGGGATAGACATTGAAAACAATTTTCAGCCCGAGTACGTTATCAACGAAGACAAAAAGAAAGCAATCGCCGAGCTGAAAACACTTGTAAAAAATGCCGAAAAGGTATATCTTGCGACCGACCCTGACCGCGAAGGCGAGGCTATATCTTGGCATCTTAAGACGGCGCTTGGTGTGCCGGACGGCGAAATAAGAATCGAATTCAACGAAATATCGAGAAAAGCGGTCAATAAAGCAATCTCTGCGCCGAGAGAAATCAATATGAACCTTGTCAACGCCCAACAGGCGCGGCGCGTTCTCGATAGGTTGGTGGGATACAAGCTGTCCCCGATTCTGTCGCGTAAGATTAAGTCCGGTCTTTCGGCGGGACGGGTACAGACGGCGGCATTGAGAATGTTAGTCGAGCGGGAACGGGAGATAAGAGGCTTTGTGCCGCAAGAGTATTGGAATCTGTTCGCGCACCTTGCGGGCTCGGGACGAAAGTTCAAGGCGGCGTTTGAGGACATCGACGGCAAAAAATTCAAGATAGGCGATAAGGCGGCGCTTGACGAAATCCTTAACGCCACCAAGGGCGGAGTCTACAAAGTTACTGAGATTAAGGAGGCAGTCAAGCGTGTTATGCCGCAGCCGCCTTTCACGACTTCGACGCTGCAGCAGGACGCAACGGTCAAGTTCGC
Organism: uncultured Christensenellaceae bacterium; assembly: GCA_964408255.1. Taxonomy (GTDB): domain Bacteria; phylum Bacillota; class Clostridia; order Christensenellales; family CAG-1252; genus SACC01. Next base: position 4,584 of record CAYOYS010000100.1, read on the forward strand.
AATGAGCGCGCCACAGGTAATGCAGATAGCTCAACAGCTTTACGAGGGCTTGGAGCTCGAGGGCGAGGGGCACGTCGCTTTGGTAACATATATCCGTACCGACTCGGTAAGAGTCTCGATGGACGCGATGTTTGAGGCAAAAAACTATATCACCGCGAGATACGGCACGGACTTTGCGCCTAAATACTTTAACAAGTTCAGACAGAAAGATTCCTCGCAGGACGCGCACGAGGCGATTAGACCGATATCGCTTGAGGTCACTCCCGAGTCGGTGAAAGGCAAGCTCAACAGGAATCTATACAACGTCTATAAACTCATTTACGACAGATTCGTAGCAAGCCAAATGACTCCGGCGCTTTACAATACCTTAAGCGCGCGGATAGAGGTCAAGGGCACAAACGGATTAGGCTACGGGTACTTTGTCAAGGGTAGAGTATTGCGATTCGCAGGATATACCGCGGTGTACTCCGAAGCTGTGACAAACGGCGAGGACGACGGTGCGTCGGCGACGCTTCCCGACCTTAAAGAGGGCGAAATCCTTGCGCTTGAGAAGCTCGCATACGAGCAAAAATTCACCAAGCCTCCCTTGCGCTATACCGAAGCGAGCCTTGTCAAGGCGCTCGAGGAGAACGGCATTGGACGTCCGAGCACTTACGCTTCGATAATCAGCGTCCTTGCAAAGCGCACTTATACCGAAAAGGACGGCAAGCATATGGTGCCGACCAACCTTGGCGAGGCGGTCATAGACACACTCAAAAAGAATTTTGAAGACATACTTGACTTAAAGTTCACCGCCAATATGGAAAAGGAGCTTGACAATATCGAGGACGGTAGAGAATGGTATCTGCTTATCAAGGATTTTTACCCCAAGTTTATGCTTAAGGTCATTAAGGCGGAGAGGGAGGGGCGCGCCGTCAAGCTTAACGAAGTCGAAAGCGACGAGGTCTGCGACAAATGCGGCGCGAAAATGGTTATAAAAGAAGGCAGATACGGCAAATTCTTGGCATGTCCGAACTTCCCCGTCTGCAAAAACATCAAGAGCCTTGATGAGGTAGTAGGCAAGTGCCCGTTATGCGGAAGCAACGTCGTCAAAAAACATTCTAAGACGGGCAAGGTGTTTTACGGTTGCAGCGCTTATCCTAAGTGCAACTTTGCATCTTGGGATTTACCCGCGCCCAAGTTGTGCCCCGAATGTAGCTCGACTATGAA
>CAYOYS010000101.1:0-5711 GCA_964408255.1 uncultured Christensenellaceae bacterium
TAAGTAATTATAAAACTAAATCCAACGTTTACAACAAAGAATTAATACAAAATCAAAGATTTGAAAATAATTATAAAATAGAATCGAAAATAATTATAAAATAGAATCGAACTCTTGAAACAAATAGCCGAGAGTGACAATCGCCGCAGTCTCGGCGCGTAGTACGCGTCTGCCTAAAGAAAAGGTTTTGACTCCCTTTTCAAGCGCCGCCGCCCCTTCGGCGGCGGTAAAACCGCCCTCGCTCCCGATAATTACACCGAGGCTATCTTCCCCATCGAGAGTCTTGCTAAGCACACTAAGTGATAACACGTTTTCCTTTTCGTATGCCATTATTAATGTCTCGGATTTTTTTGAGATTAGATTCTCGAATGACTCAATACTGTCGGGAATTTCGGGGATTTTTGCCCTACCGCACTGCTTTGCCGCCTCCTTTGCAATTGTCCTTAAGCGGGCAAAGCCGACGGTTTTTTCCGAGGTGTTTTGAGAAGAAAAGATTACGATTTTGCTGACTCCGAGCTCTACGGCTTTTTGGACGGCGATACCGAGCTTTTCGCCTTTAATCGCTCCGAGATATAAGGTGATATTGATTCTTGCTTCGGCTTCCCCCTCATAAATATCAGTTATTTCCGCAACGACGCTATCTTGGGTTATTTCGGTTATTCTGCAACGGTATTCCTTACCCGTTCCGTCGCATGCAAGAAAAAAATATCCTCTTTTGAAGCGCAGAACCTTGACAATATGGTTGTACTCCTCTTTGGATATCGTGACATAGCCCCCGCTAACCGCACTTTGCTCGATGTAAAATCTTCTCAATTCCATATCAAAATCTAAATGCCGCCCAATTGTTCATGATAAGTTCGTCTTTTGGCGGCAACCCAAGCGCAGCGAACGCGTCTATAACGTCTTGTTTTCTTTCAAGGATTATTCCCGAGACGATGACCTCTGTGTCCTCGCCCAAAAAAGCAGACAGCTCATCGCATAACCGTATCAGAATATCGGCGGTTAAATTAGCTAAAATAACATTGCTTCGGGGCGCGTTCCCTGACAACAATGAAGCACGTTCGACAATGATTTTGTCCTCAACGCCCGACAATAGAGCGTTTTCGCGTGTATTTATAAGCGCTTCGGAATCAATGTCCGAAAAATAACAGCTTTTTGCGCCGAGCGCTAAGGCGGCAATACCGAGTATCCCACTGCCGCAGCCGATGTCCGAGACAATTTTATCTTTCAACTCGAGCTTCTCAAGGAAGGACAAGCACATTCGCGTACTTTCGTGTTCACCCGTTCCGAACGCAAGTCCCGGATTGATTTTTACTACCGCTTTGTCAGTAACATAGCTTTGCCAGCTCGGAACGACTACCACGCGTTCGAATTCAATCGGCGCATAAAAACTTTTCCAAGTGTTCTGCCAATCATTACTCGAGATGTCTTTTATCAATATTTCAAGCGAGCCTAGCTCAAAATCGGAATTGGCTCTAAGCTCGTCAAGACGCGCATTGAGCGTTCTTATCGTGTTGTCAAATTCGACGACGCTTGTATATCCGGTAACCATTGTATTGGTTTTGCGCAACACATTCCTGTCAATATAGTCCCAAATCACTTGACCCTTATACAGCTCTGCAATTTCGCTACCGTCGATTATCGCGACGCCTTGTCCGCCGATATCAAAAAAAATATCTGCTACAAGCTCGGATGCTATCGGGGTGGTCAGAACGGTCAGAGCCTTGAATTCCATACTATTTTAAGTACTCCTTGAATTTTTTTGCCTTTTCGTCTTGATTGACAGAAAGGGTGCCGTCGAACTTTTCAAGCAACTCGCGCTGTTGACGACTCAACTTTTGCGGAGTTCGAACGACTACGGTGAAAAGTATATCCCCATACGCATCCTTTTTGATATATTTGAAGCCTTTTCCCTTAACGCGGAACACCGTTCCCGTCTGCGTCTCTTCGGGAATTTTATAAGTGATTTTGCCGGTTGGCGTAGGTATCTCGATTTCGCCACCGACCGCCGCCTTGGCAAAAGATACCGGTACTTCGAATAAGATATCATTTCCGCGTCTTTTGTAAAGAGGATGCGCCTTTACACTGATAATTATAACGACGTTGCCGTTAGGACCGCCGTTGGCGCCCGCTTCTCCCTCGTTGGCATATGTCATGGTCTGCCCGTTATCAATACCCGCGGGGATTTTGACCTTTAGAGTGCGGACATTGCGGGTACTTCCTTTGCCGCCGCAAGACTTACATGTGTCGGTGATTGTCCGCCCCGAACCCTTACAGTCGGGACAAACCGTCTCTTGCATGATACTGCCGAACATCGTGTTCTGTCTGTAAGTTATCGTTCCCTTGCCCCCGCAACGCTTACATGACGCGTATGCCGTTCCGCCTTTGGCGCCCGTGCCCTTACAGTCCGAACAGGTCTCGTTGCGCGTGATTTTTATCTCCTTTTCCACGCCAAAGTAGCTCTCGAGAAAATCTATTACAACATTAATGTTGATGTTGTCTCCGCGGCGCGGAGCAAATGCGTTGCGCTGCCTGCCCCCTCCCGAAAACGAACTGAAGATGTTGCTAAAGATATCGTCAAAGCCCCCAAAACCGCTAAAGTCGCCGAAGCCTGATGCGCCCCCGGTTGTTCCACCGCGCATTGTCGGGCCGTTCTCGTCGCCGTAACGGTCGTATGCCGCTTTCTTTTGCGGGTCGGAAAGAACTTGATAGGCATGATTAATTTTTTTGAACTGCTCTTCTGCGTTCTTTCGTTCCTTCTCCGTTGCGGTGGAAAAAAGGTCGGGATGATATTGCTTCGCTTTCTTTCTATACGCGCTTTTTAGCTCAGCATCCGTTGCGCCTTTTTTGATTCCGAGTATCTGATAATAATCGAATTTTGCAGCCACACTGTACTCCTTTTGTCCTCTATCCCCTTATAAGGTGTAGCGCGGGGAAGCGTAACCGCCCCCGCGCTTTTCCTTATATTATATGGATAATAATTATTTTATGTCGGGGTCTCCGCCAATGTCACCTTCGTCTGCGTCCACCTCCGCATCCGTGCCATTTTCCGGATTCTCTGCTTGCGCGCTTTGGTACAGCTTGGTGAATATCGGATTGGCGACTTCCGAAAGCTTTTCGATTGCCGCCTTAAGAGTATCGATGTCCTCAGAATCAAGCTCTTCTTTCGCGGTCTTGATTGCCTCTTCGAGCGCGGTTTTGTCCGCCTCGTCTATCTTGTCCGCGCTCTCTTTGAGCGTCTTTTCCATTCCGTAGATAAGCTGGTCACCGCTGTTCTTAATCTCAAACAGCTCTTTGCGCTTCTTGTCCTCTTCCGCATGCTTTTCCGCTTCCTTGATTGCCTCATCGATATCCTTTTCGGTAAGGTTGGAGGACGCGGTTATAGCGACGCTCTGCTCCTTGTTGGTGCCGAGGTCTTTGGCGCGTACCTTGACTATGCCGTTCGCGTCAATATCGAAGGTAACCTCGATTTGAGGTACGCCACGGGGCGCGGGAGGGATACCGTCAAGGCTGAATCTGCCAATAGTCTTATTGCCGGCGGCCATTTCGCGTTCGCCCTGCAAGACGTGGATTTCGACGGCGGGCTGGTTATCCGCCGCGGTCGAGAATACCTGCGACTTGCTTGTGGGAATGGTCGTGTTGCGGTCGATAAGCCTTGTGAATACTCCGCCCAATGTCTCGATTCCGAGCGAAAGCGGGGTCACGTCGAGCAACAGCACGTCTTTGACCTCGCCGCCCAATACACCCGCTTGAATAGCGGCGCCGATAGCGACGCACTCGTCGGGGTTGATGCCTTTATACGGCTCTTTGCCGGTAAGCTTGCGTACTGCGTCTATAACCGCGGGGATTCTTGTTGAGCCGCCGACTAATATGACCTTGGAAATGTCGTTGAACGTCAAGTTGGCATCTTTCATCGCCTGCTTGGTAGGTCCAAGAGTCTTTTCGATAAGCTCTTCGGTCAAAGCGTCGAACTTTGCCTTGGTTATATCCATATCGAGGTGCTTGGGGCCGTCAGAGCTTGCCGTAATGAACGGAAGATTAATACTTGTCTTAGTGACTCCCGAAAGCTCAATTTTTGCCTTTTCCGCAGCTTCTTTGACTCTTTGCAACGCGGCTTTGTCCTTGGAAAGGTCCACGCCATCCGATTTTTTGAACTCATCTACAATGTAGGTTATCAGCTTATCGTCAAAATCGTCTCCGCCTAAGCGGGTGTTGCCGTTGGTGGAAAGCACTTCGAATACGCCGTCACCTATCTCGAGTATAGATACGTCGAAAGTTCCGCCGCCTAAGTCGTATATAAGAACCTTTTGATTCTTGTTCTCCGTCTTGTCCAAGCCGTAGGCAAGCGCCGCGGCGGTCGGTTCGTTGATTATTCTCAAGACCTCAAGCCCCGCAATCTTGCCCGCGTCCTTTGTCGCCTGTCTTTGGCTATCCGAAAAATACGCGGGTACGGTAATGACCGCTTGCGTTATCTTTTGCCCAAGGTAACCCTCTGCGTCCGTCTTAAGCTTGGTCAAAACCATTGCAGAAATCTCGGGCGGGGTGTACTTCTTGTTGTCGATAGTCACCGAATGGTTACTGCCCATCTCCCTTTTAATCGAAGCTATGGTGCGAGTCGGATTGGCCACCGCCTGCCTTTTCGCAAGCTGCCCTACCCGCCTTTCGCCCTCTTTTGAAAACCCCACTACGGAAGGCGTCGTTCTTGCGCCCTCGGCGTTGGGTATAACGGTCGCTTCGCCGCCTTCCATGACGGCTACGCACGAATTGGTTGTGCCTAAATCAATGCCGATTATCTTTCCCATAATATATTACTCCTTTACAAATTATTTATTTTATTCCGCTACTTTATCATAGCGCATCGTACAAATTATTTATTCCGCTACTTTTACCATAGCGCATCGTATCGTTCTGTCCTTAAAGCGGTAACCCTTTTGGAATATCTCCATAACCTTGCCCGAATTCTCCTCGTCCTCTACGCGCATTACAGCGTGATGAATATTCGGGTCAAAGCATACATTATTGTCCGCTATCTCCTCTACTCCGAGTGTGCTTAACGCTGTCTCGAACTGCTTTTTTACAAGCAAAATACCTTCTTTGTTCGCCTCATCTACGCAGTTGACCGCTCGGTCCATGCTGTCAAGAACGGGGAATATTACCTCTATAGCATAAGCAATTCCGTCCTGACGAATTCGTGAGAATTGTTCCGATGTTCTTTTGCGGTAGTTGTCAAAGTCCGCAAGCAACCTCAAATATTTGCCGTTCTCCTCTGCAAGCTTGTCATTTAACGCCTCGGATTCGCTCTTTTTTACTTCTTTCTCCACTGCGTCCGACGCGTTTTTTGAAGTTTCTTTTTTATCTTCGGGCGTCTTTGCGCAAGTCTGCGGCTCTAGTTCAGTCTTCTTTTTTGTCATTGCCGTCCTCCTTTTTTTCTATTATCGAGCTTATAGCCTCGTCTATATGGCTGAGTACATTGATAACCTTGGAATAGTCCATGCGCTCGGGACCGATTACCCCCGCATGTACCTCTTGCTTTCCGTCGAACTTGTACTTTGCGCTAACTATCGAGCAGTTATCCAAGCCGTCCTCGTCCTTGCCTATCTTGATACTCAACTCTATTCCCTCATTGCAGGCAATCAGCTCGCCCAATTCTTCGCGTTGGTCGATTTTTGCCAATACGTTCTTTGCCTTGTCTACCTGAAAATATTCGGGGT